>NZ_JBEYVV010000011.1:83618-196417 GCF_040644155.1 Streptomyces sp. NPDC047022
GAGAGCTGGTCGACCATCGTGTTGATGGTGTTCTTGAGTTCGAGGATCTCGCCGCGGGCGTCGACGGTGATCTTCTGGGAGAGGTCGCCCTGGGCGACCGCGGTGGCCACCTGGGCGACATTGCGGACCTGGGCGGTGAGGTTGCCCGCCATGAAGTTGACGGAATCCGTGAGGTCGCGCCAGGTGCCCTTCACGCCCTTGACGTCCGCCTGCCCGCCGAGCTTCCCCTCGGTGCCGACCTCGCGGGCGACGCGGGTGACTTCGTCGGCGAAGGCGGAGAGCTGGTCGACCATCGTGTTGATGGTGTTCTTGAGTTCGAGGATCTCGCCGCGGGCGTCGACGGTGATCTTCTGGGAGAGGTCGCCCTGGGCCACCGCGGTCGTCACCTGGGCGACATTGCGGACCTGGGCGGTGAGGTTGCCCGCCATGAAGTTGACCGAGTCGGTCAGATCGCGCCAGACACCGCCGACACCGGGCACCTGGGCCTGACCGCCGAGCCTCCCCTCGCTGCCGACCTCACGGGCGACGCGGGTGACCTCGTCGGCGAAGGCGGAGAGCTGGTCGACCATCGTGTTGACGGTCTCCTTCAGCTGGAGGATCTCGCCACGCGCCGGCACGTCGATCTTCTGCGACAGATCGCCCTTGGCCACCGCCGTCGCGACCTGCGCGATGTCACGCACCTGGGTGGTCAGGTTGCCGGCCATGGCGTTGACGGAATCGGTCAGATCGGCCCAGGTGCCGGAGACTCCCGGCACCTCCGCCTGACCGCCCAGCGTCCCCTCGGTGCCCACCTCGCGGGCGACCCGGGTCACCTCGGAGGTGAACACGGACAACTGGTCCACCATGCCGTTGAAGACGGTGGCGATGTCCCCGAGCAGGCCCTCCCCGTCTGCCGGAAGCCGCGTGCCGAAGTCGCCGTCGCGCACGGCGGTCAGCCCGGCCAGCAGCTGCCGCAGCTCCTGCTCGCGCGGCGCCCGCTGGGCGGACCCGGTCGTCCTGGTCGTCATGCGCACCCTCGTTCCGCTCCCCAGGGAGTCCTCGCGGCGAGGACTCGGAACCGCGCCGGGCCCGCGAACGGTCCCGCCCATCACCCGGCGTTTGCGCAGTTCACGGTTTCACCGGATGAGAAAATACGTCGCAGACTAACTCAGTTGTCGTGCGGCAACCAATTGTTCGCGTAAAGAGCCCGCTGCCCTGCGGCAGGTGTGGGAAGCGCGAGTCATTCCGTGACGAAGTCGGCCATCATGGCCATGTCCTCGTGCTCGAGGTTGTGGCAGTGCAGCATGAACCTCCCCGCGTAGTCGGTGAACCGTGTGACGATCTCGACGGATTCGGCGGGCCGCGGATCCACGGTGTCCTTCCAGCCCGCGTCGTACGGCCCCGGCGCCCTGCCGTTGCGCCCGGTCACCTGGAAGTGGTCGAGATGAAGGTGGACGGGGTGGTGGAAGTCCGTGACGAACCGCCACACCCCGGTAGTGCCGAGGCGGACGGTGGCCGGCGGCCTGCCGGGCTCGTAGGGGCGGCCGTTGATGGTCCATCCGTTCGGTCCGTTCCTGCGCTGGAAGAGGAAGGTCCGGGTCGCGGCGGCCCGTTCGGGCCGTGGCGCGGGTATTCGGGAGAGCAGGGGCGGTATGTGTGAGTCGTCGGAGGGCTGCTGTGCGGCGGGGGAGACGCCGAAGCGCATGACGGCGCCCGTGCCGCCGCTGCCCAGCCGGTTGACCAGCCGCACCTGGGTGCCGGGCCGGTAGCGGGAAAAGTCCACGACGACGTCGAAGCGTTCGGCGGGGGCGATGTCCAGCGCGTCGTGGGCGACGGGCGGTTCCAGCAGACCGCCGTCGCCGCCGATCTGCACAAGGCCCCCCGCCGCCCGGCGGCGGGGGGGGGGCGAGCGCCAGACGGTAACGGCGGGCGTTGGACGCGTTGAGCAGGCGCAGGCGGTAGCGCAGCCGCCGGGTCTCCAGGACCGGCCAGGGCGCCCCGTTGACGAGGACGACATCGCCGAGGACACCGTCCATGTACGCGTCGGTGACGCCGGGCGTGCCCTGGGCGGCGTCGAGGGCGCTTTGTCGCGGGGCCGGACGCCGGCCTCGGGTGAGCGCGGCGCCGGTTCGCGCAGGCGCCTCGGGCGCCGTTGCCGCGTGCGGAGTGACCACGCGCACACGTCCGTTGGCGACGCTGCGGTCTACACGGGTCTGGTGCCCGACGCGCTGTTGACGCAAGATCTGACTACGGAGGGTTCTTCCACATCAACCGTGGCCCCTCTTCCGGGAGTCGCGCGTGCCCGGCACGCCGGTCCTGGCCACCAGCCCCTGGGGCGTCCCGACCGGAACCGGGGCGCCCCAGGCCCCTGCCCAGCCGCGCGCTTCCTCTTTCCCGGTCCACGGGCGTGCGCCGCGTGGGCGGTCAGGGCCGCGGCCGTCCGGGCCCGTGCGGTCGCGACGACGTGCCCCGCTCGAAGCAGGCCGCCCCGAGTCCCGACAACGAGTCGTCCGCGAGGTCGGTGTCGAACAGCCCGCAACGGGTCCCGCATGTGCACCGGGAGACGCCCGCCCTGAAGACTCCGCTGTTGTCGCCGTAGCGATCGTCGTCCACCGCCAGATACAGCTCCCCGTCGCCCGGCAGCACCGTCGGCCCCGCGCCGATGTACCGCCACGGCCCGTCTCCGACCCGGCCCATCAGCGACCAGCGCGGCACGCCCGCCAGCGGGAAGCGCGTCCCGGCGAGCGTCGCGGTGTCACCGTCGGGACCGACATCGGTGCGGATTCCGGAGCCGATGACGCCCGCCGCCGTCACCTGCACCGCCCGCCGTACACACACACCGGAGTCGACCGGTCGTGTCGCGCCGGGGAACCGGGCGGGGCCGGTGGTCGCCGGCACCTCGACCTTGGTTCCGCGCGGCGGCCGTTGCCCGACGAGGCACCGCGGTGCGGCGCCGCTGTGGTCCGCCTCCGCGGCGGCGCCCGGGCCCAGCCCGCCGACGAGTGCCATCACGGCGGCCACGCACACCCACCAGCGGCCGGCCGGCGCGCCCGTGAGCGCCTTGAACTGTGTCGGTGCCTTCATGTGCCCAGTAGCGCATGAGGCAGCGGAAGGGAGACCCGCATGGCTTGGCACAGGACCGGTGAACCAGCCGAACGGCGCAGTCCCGGGTCCGAGTCTCACGCCTTTCCGGGCCCTCTCGCCGGACGGCCACCGCAAAACCCTTCGCGTGAGGCCGCCCCGCCCTCGTACGTTGGCGCACCTCGGCCATAGGCGTGGGAGGCGAACTGGTGCGGGACAAGCGCACATCCGGGTGGGGCCCGGACTTCGGGATCTTCTGGACCGCGCAGACCCTTTCGGTGCTCGGTGATTCCTTCGCGCTGATCGCGCTGCCGCTGCTGGTGCTGGAGGCGACCGGGTCCATCGCCCGGATGGGACTGCTGACCGCGGTCGGCGGGGCGGCGGCCGTACTCGCCGGAGTCTTCGCCGGGGCCCTGGTGGACCGGGTGGACCGCAGGAGACTGCTGATCACCTGCGACCTGGTGCGGATGGCGCTCTACGGGCTGATTCCGCTGGTCTGGCTCGCCGGGCCGCGCATCTGGCTGCTGTACACGGTCCTGCCCCTGTGCGAGGCCGTAGGCATGGTGTTCTCCGTCGCGTACGTCACCGCGGTGCGCGCCCTGGTCGGCACCGAGCGGATCACCGCGGCCAACGGCCGGCTGAACGCGACCGCCGCGGCGGCGGGGGTGGCCGGTCCGGTGTGCGCGGGGTTCGTCGCGGCCGTGACGGGCTCGGCCGCAGCAGTCGCGGCCGACGCGGCGAGCTTCGGTGTGTCGGCGCTGTGCCTCGGATTCCTTCGGTTCGCGCCTGCCACGCGCTCCGGCCTTCCGGCGGCGGACGATACGGGGTCCGCCGGCTCTACGGGGTCGACCAGCTCTACGGGCTCTACGGGCTCTACGGGCTCAACGGCGTTCACCGGCCTGTGGCGTGATCTGCTGGCCGGGGCGCACTTCTTGCGGCGTCACCCGGTGCTGCGCGCGGTGACCGCGCTGCTGGCCGTGTTCAGCTTCCTCGAACTGGGCCTGAACGACATGCTCATCTACCACCTCAAACACGACCTCGGGCAGAGCGACGGCACGGTCGGCACCGTCCTCGCCGTCGGCACGCTGGGCAGCATCGCCGGAGCCCTGCCGGCGGCCCGGATGCGACACGGCCTCGGCTTCGGCCCCACCTGGATCGGCGCGGTCGCCGTCTGCGGCTGCGCGATGGCCGGCATCGGCTGGGCCCTGGACGTACCGGAGGTCGCGTTCCTGACCGCTCTGTTCCTCGGGAGCGCCGGCCTCGCGGGCACCTGTTCCATGTCCCTGCGCCAGCAGGTGACCCCCGAGCACCTGCTGGGCCGGGTCACCTCCGCGTTCTGGACGATCCACTACGCGGCGGCCCCGGTCGGCGCGGCCGTGGTCACCTCGGCGGCCCAGCACCACGGAACGGCCGCGGTGGGCGCGGTGGCGGGCGCGTGCACCCTGGGCGTCGCGCTCCTGGCCCTGCTCACACCGGTGCGCACCCGCCACCCCGAATCGGCCACCGAGGCCGCCTAGGGCCTCTCGTCCGGGTCAGACCGGGCTCGCGGGCTCCCTGATCCGGCCTGATCCAGACGAAAGACCCTGGGACGACCCCGGCGGCCGGTTCAGCGGACCGGGGAGAAGATGAACGAGAACTCCGCCGGCTCTGCCCGCAGGAAGTACCGCGGAAGCGGGCCGGGGCCGCACGACTGCGAGCCGATGCCGTGCTGGCCGTGGTCGAGGTTGACCCATACCGTGTCGCCGGGCGTGAGATCGGTGAGGTGACGGGCGGCGTCCAGCTGCTCGTTCGTCCAGCGCCGCGCGCTGAACCAGAACTCCGGGTCGCCCTCGATCCGCAGACCTCCGATCTCCGCCCAGCGGACGTCGGCGCGGGCGCCGTTCTCCTGAGGCCGCACATACGGCGTCTGCATCCCGTCGACCGTGGACTCCCAACGCCCCACCTCGGACGCGGACCTGGTGTCCGGGTACGCCTCACCGGGCCCGCCACCGAACCACCGCGCACGGTCCGCGTCACCCGGCAGCCCGAACCGGATCCCGAGCCGCGGCAGCGGCACCGCCCAGTGGCCCTCCGGCCGCACGGACACGCTCAGCCCCAGCCGGTCGCCGTCGGACGTCCAGCGATACACCGTGGCGAGACCCAGGTCCCGGCCCGCGGGTGCCACCCAGGTCCGCACGGTCAGCGCGTCGTCGCCCGCCGCCACCGCGTCCAGGCGGTGCCGCATCCGGTGCAGCCCGAGCCCGCGCCACAGCATTCCGTGGCGTGCGTCTCCCTGCCAGGCCGCGCCGTCGTCGTTGTCCGTGGGCGCCCGCCACACGTCAAGGCGCAGACCGGCCACCTCCACCGCGCCGATGGACCGCAGCGCACCCGTGCGGGCGTCGAAGACGGCAGGACCGACGGTGATACGGCCGTCGGCGAGCACCGGAGTACGTCTCGCGACGACGTACGGCACCGTCCGTGCCATGACGGGGAACTGACCCCACGCCACCTGATGCCCCCTCGGCCCCCACGCGGTGTCGGAAGCCAGCAGCGCCCGTACCGTCCACTGCGCCTCCCCGGCCGGCGCGTCCGGCGGGTCCGGCAGCTTCACCTCGGCCGACTCGCCCGGCCCCAGGGCGGGCACCGGCAGCGTGCCGGAGCCGAGCGACTCGCCGTCGACCTGGAAGGACCACTCGAACGTGAGGGCGGACAGGTCCGCGAAGTCGTAAGCGTTCCTGATCCTGACGGTCCCGGAGGAGCAGCCCTCGGACTCGATACGGACCGGCTCGATCACCTTCTTGTACTCGATCAGGCCCGGTGACGGCCGCCGGTCTGGGAAGAGCAGCCCGTCGCACACGAAGTTGCCGTCGTGCAGCTCCTCCCCGAAGTCCCCGCCGTAGGCGAACCCGTACCGCTCGTCCTTGAGGCCGTGGTCGATCCACTCCCAGATGAAGCCGCCCTGGAGCCGGTCATAGGTCTCGAAGAGCCTCTGATAGTCGGCGATGCCACCAGGGCCATTGCCCATGGCGTGCCCGTACTCGCAGAGGATGAACGGGAGTTCGCGGCGCCTGCGGGTCCCGCCGTCCAGTCCGCGGCCGATCGCGGCGACCTCGTCGTGGAAGGCGTACATCCGTGAGTAGACATCCGTGTCACGACAGGTGGCGTCCCCCTCGTAGTGCACGAGGCGCGAGGTGTCCCGGCCGTGGATCCACTCGGACATCGCCGTCAGCCCCCGCCCGGTGCCCGCCTCGTTGCCGAGGGACCAGATGACGACGCTGGGGTGGTTCTTGTCGCGCTCGACCATGCGGGCGGCGCGGTCGAGGAGCGCCGGGGTCCATCGGCCGTCGTCCACCGGGTTGTCCCGCCATGCCTGCTCCACGAAGCCGTGGGTCTCCAGATCGCACTCGTCGATCACCCAAAGGCCCAGCTCGTCGCACAGGGCGAGGAACGCCGGGTGCGGTGGACAGTGCGAGGTGCGCACGGCGTTGATGTTGTGCCGTTTCATCAGCAGGACGTCCTCGCGCATGGTCTCCGGGCCGAGGGCGCGGCCCTTCTCCGGATGCCACTCGTGCCGGTTGACCCCCTTGAAGAGGACCGGCCTCCCATTGACCTTGATCAGCCCGTCCGCGAGCGCGACGGTGCGGAAGCCGATCCGCAGGGGCACGCGCTCGCCCTCGGTGGCCAGCACCCCGTCGTACAGCCTCGGTGTCTCGGCGCTCCAGGGCTCGACGGGCACGGTCACGGAGTCACCGGTGGCGACATCGATGTCCAGCGCCGGCACGAGGACCCGCCCGGCCACGTCCGAGTCCACCTTCAGCGTGCCCTCGCCCGTCACATGGTCGTAGGACGAGTGCACGAAGAAATCCTGGACGCCGCCGTCCGGACGGTGCAGGAGCGTGACGTCCCGGAAGACGCCCGGCAGCCACCACTGGTCCTGGTCCTCCAGGTACGAGCCCGCCGACCACTGGTGCACCCGCACCGCGAGCACATTGCCGCCCCGCTGGAGCAGATGGCCGACCGCGAACTCGTGCGGCAGCCGTGAGCCCTTGAACTCGCCCAGCTCCGCGCCGTTCAGCCAGACGCGGGCGCAGGACTCGACGCCGTCGAACCGCAGCACGGCTGCGCCGTCCGAGGGCCAGTCGGCCGGCAGGTCGAAGGGGCGCAGATGGTCACCCGTCGGGTTCTCGGTCGGGACGCGGGGCGGGTCGACCGGGAAGGGGTAGAGGTGGTTGGTGTAGACCGGGGAGCCATGGCCCTGTAGGACCCAGTGGCCGGGCACCGCGATCCGGGCCCAGCCTTCCGCGTCGAATCCGGGCCGGGCGAAGGAGTCGTCCTCCGCGTCGGCGGTCGCCGAGAACCTGAAGCGCCAGTCGCCGTTCAGGGAAAGGGACCTGGCGTCCGAGGCCGGGTACCAGGCGCGGGGCGGCAGGGCCCCGCGGCCCGGAGAGACGTCCTCCACGTAGTCGATGTCAACTGCCTTGCGGGTGCTGGGATTGGTCATCGGTCTCCGTCTCCTGGCCGGCGGCTGCGGTGCGTTCGGTACTTCTCTGTCCCGCGGTTCGGAGCGCGCCTTCGAGGGCGAAGGTCGCCGCCCCGAGACACACCGGGTCGGTGGGGATGGGGGACAGGACGATCTCGGCGGCGGCGAACGGCCACCGCAGCGCGCGCCGGCCCACGGCCGCGCGCACCTCGTCCAGCAGTGGCCCGCCGAGCGTGGCCGCCACCCAGCTGCTGAGCACGACCACCTCGGGGTTGAGGAGATTGACGAGGCCGGCGATGCCCGCGCCCAGATACCGGGCTGTGTCCCGGAGTACCTCCAGCGCGACCGGGTCCCCCTCGGCGACCCCGCGGGCGAGGGCGTCGATGGTGGCGGTCTGGTCCTCCGGGTGCAGCAGGGGACTGCGGGGACTCAGCTCCCGCAGGGTGCGCATGATGCCGGGCGCTCCGGTGTACGTCTCCACACAGCCGAGGTTGCCGCAGTGGCACGGGCGGCCGTCCAGGACCAGCGTCGTATGGCCCCACTCACCGGCGCTGTCGCTGACCCCGCGGTGCGGGCCGCCGCCCAGGACGAGCCCGGCGCCGACACCCGTACCCAGGTTGACGACCACGGCGTCCCCGCGCCCGCGAGCGGCGCCGCGCCACAGCTCCGCGACCGCGCAGGCGCGCAACGGATTGTCCAGGTACAGGGGAAGAGGGCGGTCGATACGCGCGGCGAGCAGGGAGAACAGCGGCACGTCGTGCCAGCCCCAGTTCGGGGCGTACGCGCACACTCCGCGCTCGCGGTCGATCTGCCCGGGCATGCTGACGCCGACGCCCAGGACCCGGTCGTCCGTCACGCGTCCCCGCTCGGCCACCGAGCCGACCGCCGCGGCCACGAGGGCGACGACCCGCTCCGGATGCCCATCGCCGGGCCGTATGGCCATGTCCGCGCGGGCGAGCACGTTCAGCGAAAGGTCGAACAGTTCGGCGCGTACGTAGGTCTCCGCGATGTCCACGCCGATCAGCGCGCCGCCCCGCGCGTCCACGGCGACCAGACCGCGCGGCCGGCCTCCCGCCGATTCCTCGAACCCGACCTCGGTGACCATACGGAGGCCGAGCAGCTCACCGACGAGGGTGGCGACGGTGGCCAGACTGAGCCCGGTGACGGCGGCGAGCTCCTGCCGGGAGGTGGGTGACGCGGCGATGATCCGGCGCAGCACCTCGTAACGGTTGGCGGTGCGGATGTCACGCGAGGTTCGCTTCACCGGCACGGTCCCTCGATCCCTCCGGCCCGGCCGGGCCGGACCCTTCGGCGCGGCGTGAGCGTACGACGGGGCGGGACTTTCAACAAGGGGTTAGGAAAGGGGTTGTACGAAGTGGGGCACCGGCGTCCACGCCCTAGGATCACCGGAATGACTGACGATCCCGTGATACTGCGCGCGGTGTGCGAGGACGATCTGCCGCTCCTCGAAAGGTTCCTGACGGACCCTGAGGCGACCGGGCCCTTCCAGTGGACGGGATGGTCGGATCCGGGACGCTGGCGGCGGCGCTGGGCTCAGGACGGTCTGCTGGGCGACGAGGGCGGCCATCTGATGGTGGTGACCGGCGCCGAGCGGCTCGGATTCGTGGCATGGCGGAAGGTGGTGACCTCCCGGAGTTCCCACTGCTGGAACATCGGGGCCCAGTTGCTGCCGGAGTGCCGGGGCCGTGGTGTCGGCACACAGGCCCAGCGGCTGCTGGTGCGGTACCTGTTCGCGCACACACCCGTGGTGAGGCTGGAGGCGGACACCGAGGCCGGGAACATCGCCGAGCAGCGTGCCCTGGAGAAGTCCGGCTTCACCCGCGAGGGCGTGCTGCGCAGCATGGTGTTCCGGGACGGGCGGTGGCGGGATGTCGTGCGCTACAGCGTGCTGCGCGACGAGACCGTCAGGGACGAGGCGCCTTGAGGGCCCCGCGCGGGACGTGGCGACGTCCTCAGGCCGGACCCAGTGCGTCACGCACGAAAGCGTTCTGGAAGGTGCCCGCCGGGTCCAGCTCCGCCGAGAGCGCCGTGAAGTCGTCGAGCCGTGCGTAGCGTTCGCGGAGCACCCGCGCGGGCACCGCGAACACCTTGCCCCAGTGCGGCCGGGCGCCGAAGACGTCCAGCGCCTTCTCGACGTGCCGCACCACGGGGAGGACGGCCGAGGTGTCCTCGACCCAGGTGAAGTGCAGCGCCACGCTGTCCCGCTCGTAGGAGGGGCTCAGCCACTGCGCGTCGGCGGCGACCGTGCGTACCTCACAGGTCTGGAGCACGGGAGCCACCGTCGTACGGATCGCGTCGAGCGCGTGCAGGGCCTCCAGGGCGTACGGACGAGGCAGCAGATACTCCGACTGGAGCTCGGCGCCGCTGCTCGGGAGGAACTCCGCCCGGAAGTGCGGGAGCCGTTCGTGCCAGGGGCCGGGGACCCCGAGCTGCCGGGTGCAGTGGACGGCGGGCATGCCGGGCACGGGATGCAGAGCCCCACTGGCCGGCGCGGCCCAGGGAAAGTCCGGCAGCGGCTGGTCGGTGCGCCGCTTCAGCCACACCTGGCGGAATCCCGGGGCGCGCCAGTCGGTGAACAGGCTGACGCTGTACGCCGACGCCGCTACGGCCTCGAAGTCCAGACCTTCCAGGGGAAGCTCCGTGAAGACATGCTGCTCGACCTCGTAACCGGGCTCCAGGCCGAGGGTCAGCGCGGTGACCACGCCGAGTGCGCCGAGCGAGGTCACGGCGCCCCCGAACCGGCTGTCGTCCCGGCCGATCCGCACCACGGACCCGTCCGCCGTGATCAGCTCCACCTCCCTGACGGCCGAGGCGAGCGGACCATTGGCGACCCCCGAGCCGTGGGTCCCGGTCGCCACGGAGCCCGCGACCGAGATGTGCGGCAGGGAGGCCATGTTGTGCAGTGCCAGCCCGTGCGCGTGCACCACCCGGGCGAGCCCGGCGTACCGCACGCCCCCGCCGACGCGCACCGTACGGGCCGCGGTGTCCACGTCCACCTCGGCAGGCAGGCCTTCCAGTGACAGCAGGAGCCCACCCGCGCCCGGGTCGGCGATCTTGTTGAAGGAGTGCCCACTGCCCAGTACTCGTACATGTGCGTGATCCGCGACGAGCGAGCGCAGCGCGTCGAGCGAGCGCGGACGGTGCGGTGTCCCGGCGGCGTAGACGATGTTCCCCGCCCAGTTGGTGACCGTGTCCGTCATCCCTGCCGTCCCTCCTCTCAGAGCGCCGATCGCACGACCGGCGGCCGCCGCCGGGTGCCGGGGCGCCCGGACCGCGGGACCATCCTGCACACGCCGTGTGGGGACCCGGCACGTCCGGCGCGCAGGCGGGGGCATAACGTGAGGAGCCGAGCACGCACGCAGGGAGCGAGGAGAACAGGATGGGTGGCAGTCGCACCGCGCTGGTGGAGGACCTGATGCAGCGGTTCCCGCACGTACCGCGGGAGGCCGTCTTCAAGGAGGACCTGCTGCGGGGCGGTGTCGCCTTCGACCAGTCCGCGCTCAGCGACAACGAGGACGGGGACGTCAAGCCGAAGTCGTACTTCATCTTCTCCTTCGACCACGGCACCCTGCCCGAACTGGGCGAGGCGGCGCTGCGGCGTCCCCCCGAGGAGATCATCCTCACCGGTGGCCCGTACGACCTGCGCCGCACGGTCGTCTCCGTACGGGTCAATCCGGCCTCGCCGTACCGCGTGGCCGCCGACGAGGAAGGGCTGCTCGGGCTGTACCTCGACGGGGGCCGGATCGCGGACGTGGGCGTGCCGCCCATGCCCGAGTACTACCGTCACACCCTCTCCAACGGGAAGTCCGTGATGGAGGTGGCCCCCACCATCCAGTGGGGCTATCTGATCTACCTCACCGTCTTCCGCGTATGCCAGTACTTCGGCGCCAAGGAGGAGTGCCAGTACTGCGACATCAACCACAACTGGCGCCAGCACAAGGCGGCGGGGCGGCCCTACACCGGGGTGAAGGACGTCGAGGAGGTCCTCGAGGCCCTGGAGATCATCGACCGCTACGACACGGCCAAGGCGTCCACCGCGTACACGCTCACCGGCGGCGCGATCACCAAGACGGTCGCCGGACGGGACGAGGCCGACTTCTACGGCCACTACGCCAAGGCCATCGAGGACCGCTTCCCCGGCCGCTGGATCGGCAAGGTCGTCGCCCAGGCGCTGCCGAAGGACGACGTACAGCGGTTCAAGGACTACGGCGTGCAGATCTACCACCCCAACTTCGAGGTGTGGGACCGGCGCCTGTTCGAGCTGTACTGCCCCGGCAAGGAGCGCTACGTCGGCCGTGACGAATGGCACCGGCGCATCCTCGACTCGGCCGATGTCTTCGGCGCGCGCAATGTGATCCCCAACTTCGTGGCGGGCGTCGAGATGGCCGAGCCCTTCGGCTTCACCACGGTCGACGAGGCCATCGCGTCCACCACCGAGGGCCTGCGGTTCTTCATGTCGCACGGCATCACGCCCCGCTTCACCACCTGGTGCCCGGAGCCGACGACCCCGCTCGGCAAGGCCAATCCGCAGGGCGCGCCGCTGGAGTACCACATCCGCCTGCTGGAGGCCTACCGCGCCACCATGGACGACTTCGGCCTCTCCTCACCCCCCGGCTACGGCCCGCCCGGCCCCGGCCACGCGGTCTTCTCGGTCAGCTCCTTCATGGACAGCCTGCCCGCCGTTGAAGACGCGGAGGGTGCGGAGACGCCTTCCCACGCCTGACCTCATCCCGTGGCCGCCGGCCGCCGACGGCGGCCGGCTCGCGGGGGCGCGGGACGACCCGGACACTCGCCCGGGAGCGCCGGCTCGAACAGCACACCACGGCGCACCGCTTCGGTGGTCGTGGCCGAAACCCATCCATGACCTGAACGCCCTGCGCCCCTGCGGCGGCACGACAACACGCCAGTCGTCGATCCGCCCCCTGGCTCCGGGGCCCACCTGCGGACGGTCAAAGACTCGGCACCGGGCATGCGCCTCTCGGCGGATCCGTCGATGGCCCTCGATATGTGGCCTGAACTGCGGCAGTTCAGGATCGTTTCTGCGGGCGGTTCAGGGTCGCTGTGCGACGGCTGTTCGTCACCGATGCCGCAGCCGGCCTTGCCGATTGAGTCCGTCGCGCCGTCAGTCCTGCCCGGGCTCGGCGGCGTGGACGGTGCCCACCGCGGTGAAACCGGCGCGTTCGTAGACCCGGACGACGTCGGCATCCTGCGCGGAGAGCACGGCCGTCTCGACGCCCGCGCCGTGGGCATGCTGTGCGAGCCGCGCGCTCAACGCCGCAGCGATGCCCCGGCGCCGGGCGCTCGGCAGAGTGGCCACCGCGAGTACCTCGGCCGTCGGTCCCATCGGCTGATAGGACCCGGCGGCGACCACGCCTTCGTCCGCCGTCTCGGCGACCACGGTGACCGTCAGCCCGCTGCGGGCCCGGTAGCGCAGGTGTTCGGCCATCTCGGGGGAGATCCGGGCCAGCGCTGCATCCCGCTCGACCACGCCGGGTTCGCCGACCGCGGTACCACCGAAGCCGAACGACACCTCGGCGATGGCGCGGCCGGCCAGCAGCGCGTCGTCGTCGGGTTCCACCACTCGCAAGGTGACGCCGGGTACGGCCTGGGCACGCACCTGATCGGCGGTGGCGGCCATGAGCGCGTGCTCCTCGCAGGACAGCCCGTACGCCCGTGCCGCCTCCCGCAGTTCGGGCCGGACCTCATGGACCCACTCGACGGACAGGTCCACGCCGTGCTTCCGGCAAGCCGCGGCCAGGAGTTCCAGGTCCGTGCTCTCGATGGGGAGGTCGCCGTGAAGCGAGGGGCGCGCGTAATAGCTCCAGGGCGTGCGGCTGA
This sequence comes from Streptomyces sp. NPDC047022, assembly GCF_040644155.1. Lineage (NCBI taxonomy): Bacteria > Bacillati > Actinomycetota > Actinomycetes > Kitasatosporales > Streptomycetaceae > Streptomyces > Streptomyces sp. NPDC047022. Next base: position 96,997 of record NZ_JBEYVV010000011.1, read on the forward strand.
CGAAGAGCGTGAAGGCTCCGACCTCCACGGCGTCGGCGTCCGGACGCGGTGCGGCGTCGAAGTAGCGGTCGATCGTGGCGACCAGGCCGCTCGTCAGCTGTGCACCACCGGTAGAGGTCTCCGAGTGTTCGGAAAATTCAAGTGTCACGGTGGTCGTTATATCGCATGATCTATGCATAAGTCACCCAAGTGGTCGGTCGATTCCAGCCATGTCGAAGCGGCCGTAGCCGGACGTAAGAGCCGTCGATAGTCCATGACAAAGCCCTGAGGGGCGGAAGGGGTTGTTCTGTGAGCGGGATTTCTGGTGCTCCCGACACGTCCATCACGTCAATGGGAGATCCAGCAGAAAACGGAGAAAAGCCTCCCGGCGACGCCGGAACCATATCCTTCGCCCCCCAGCAGGAACAGCTCTACGTGGGGGAGTTGGTCAGCCCGGGAAGACCCGGTGGGGGCGTACGAGAAGGTGCGAGCCGGACTCGGCGTCAAAGACGCCGCCGAAGTCGTTGGTGCGCCAGGCACCGATGGATCCGGACCCGACGAGGACAGGACGACACCCGACTCGTCTTTTGAGCGGATACTCACAAAACTCTGGGCCGAAGCGCTGGCGTGCCCGCGCGTAGACGCCCAGGCCGACCTGTTCGACCTGGGCCTCGAGTCCCGAATCGCGCTCGCGGTCAGCGCGCGACTGTCGGAGGTCTTCCGTATCCCGGTTCCGGTCAGAGTGATGTTCGACCGTCCGGTCATCTCGGAGCAAGCCTCTTGGCCGGCCGAGCAGGACGCCTCCGCCGCTCACTCGCTCGCCGCGATCGCTCAGCTCTCCGGCTCGTCCTGAAGTCGCTTCGCGGTCGGCGCACGGGGCAGTAATTCAGTGGTGCTCACCCGAGTGCTGTTCTAAGCTGATCACTGCTTCGCGCGGCGACTGTTGATCGTCGTCATGTGCTGTTCGAGGAACGGGAGGTGTGACCGATGGCTGTCTCTGTGATGGGCGTTGCCCGCAACCAGAAGTGCATCCACTCCACCCCCGTGGCCACCGGCTGACACCTCATCCACCGGCGCGTGCGCGCCCGCCGGGGCCACCCTTGTGAAGGGTTCCCCTTGACTCACACATCTGCTTTCCCCACGTCCTCCGCTCTCGTCCCCTACGGCTGGGACGACGCGTGGGCGCGGGAGTTCGCCCCGTACGAGGCCGAAGGGCTGATCGCCGGACGCGTCGTCCGGGTCGACCGCGGCCAGTGCGATGTCGTCACCGCCGACGGCACACTGCGCGCCGACACCGCGTTCGTCACCCCGCACGACCCGCTGCGGGTCGTGTGCACCGGCGACTGGGTCGCCGTCGACCCCGCGGGCGGCAGCCCCCGCTATGTGCGGGCGTATCTGCCGCGCCGTACCGCGTTCGTTCGCTCCACCTCCTCCAAGCGGTCCGAGGGGCAGATCCTCGCCGCCAATGTCGACCACGCGGTCGTCGCCGTGTCCCTCGCAGTGGAACTGGACCTCGGCCGCATCGAACGGTTCCTGGCACTCGCCTGGGAGTCCGGGGCGCAGCCCGTCGTGGTGCTGACGAAGGCCGACCTGGTGACGGACGCCACGACGCTCGCGCACCTCGTCCGGGATGTGGAGACTTCCGCGCCCGGAGTGCCCGTGCTGCCGGTCAGCTCGCAGCAGGGCGACGGACTCGACGTCCTCACGGCGATCCTCTCCGGCGGCACCTCCGTGCTGCTCGGTCAGTCCGGCGCGGGGAAGTCCACTCTCGCGAACGTCCTGCTCGGCCAGGACGTGATGGAGGTGCAGGCCACCCGGGACATGGACGGCAAGGGCCGGCACACCACGACCACCCGCAATCTGCTCGCCCTGCCGGGCGGCGGCGTCCTCATCGACACGCCCGGCCTGCGCGGGGTGGGCCTGTGGGACGCCGAGGCCGGGGTGGGCCAGGTGTTCTCGGAGATCGAGGACCTGGCCCGGGAATGCCGCTTCCACGACTGCGCGCACGAGGCGGAGCCGGGCTGCGCGGTGCTCCAGGCGCTCGAGGACGGGGGCCTGCCCGAGCGCCGCTTGGACAGCTACCGCAAACTGCTGCGCGAGAACGAATGGATCGTCGCCAAGACGGACGCACGGCTGCGGCAGGACCGGCTGCGGGAGTGGAAGCGCAAGGGCGCGCAGGGCCGGGCCGCCATGGAGGCGAAGCGGGGGCGGTGGGCTTAGGGTCTTTCGTTCGGATCAGGCCGGATCAGGCGCGGTGCCAGGGCCCGCGAACCCGGTCTGATCCAAACGAGAGGCCCTGAGGCCGACGGGGGCTCCCTCCGGGAGCACCGGGCGGTGGTGTGCGCAGCGTCATGTCCGATTTCCGCCAGTCCATGTCCCGCTCCTGGCGGAGACTGGAAGGCGTGACTGAGGAAGACACCAGGTACGAGGCGGTGCGCAGCCGCGACGCCCGGTTCGACGGCGATTTCTTCTTCGCCGTCGAGACGACCGGGATCTACTGCCGCCCCAGCTGTCCCGCGGTGACTCCCAAACGGCGCAACGTGCGCTTCTATCCGACGGCCGCCGCCGCGCAGAGCGCCGGGTTCCGGGCCTGCCGGCGGTGCCGGCCGGACGCCGTGCCCGGCTCCGCGCAGTGGAATGTGCGCGCGGACGTCGTGGGGCGAGCCATGCGTCTGATCAAGGACGGTGTGGTCGACCGCGAGGGAGTCGGCGGGCTCGCCCTGCGCCTCGGCTACAGCACCCGGCAGGTGCAGCGGCAGCTCACCGTCGAGGTGGGCGCCGGGCCCGTGGCGCTCGCCAGGGCGCAGCGCGCGCACACCGCCCGCGTTCTGCTGCAGACCACCGATCTGCCGGTCACGGAGATCGCCTTCGCCGCCGGGTTCGCCAGCGTGCGGCAGTTCAACGACACGATCAGGGCGGTGTACACCTCCACCCCGAGCGAGCTGCGCGACGCCGCACCCCGAGGCGGACCCGCCGTCCGCCGCGGGGCCGCCGCGTCCGCCGGGATCCCGCTGCGGCTCGCCCACCGGGGCCCCTACCGGTCCACGGCGCTGTTCGACGTGCTCGCCCATGAGGCGGTCGAGGGCGTCGAGGAGGTCGAGGGGGCCCGCGGGTGCCGCACCTACCGGCGCACGCTCCGGCTGCCGTACGGCACCGCCGTCGTCGCCGTCGACGAGCGAACCGGCCGCCCGGCCTCCCGCGGTGCGGCGGGGGAGAGGGCCGGCGGGCACACCGGCGGCTGGCTGGAGGTCCGGCTCCACCTCACCGACCCGCGCGACCTCACCACCGCGGTGCAGCGGCTGCGCCGGCTTCTCGACCTCGACGCGGACCCGTACGCGGTGGACGAGCGGCTCGCCGCCGACCCCCGGCTCGCCCCGCTGGTGGCCGCCCGGCCGGGGCTGCGCTCCCCGGGTGCGGCCGACCCCGAGGAGTACGCGGTACGCGCACTCGTCGGGCGCGGCCGGGCCGGGGAGCTCGTCCGCCGCCATGGGAAGGCGCTCGACGCGCCGTACGGCAGCCTCACCCATGTCTTCCCGGGACCGGACACGCTCGCCGGGGCCGGGCTGGACGGCACCGTGGCCGCGCTGGCCCGTGCCCTGGCGGAGGGCAGCCTGCGCCTCGACCCCGGCGCCGACCGCGACGAAGCCCATGCCGCACTGCTCGGGCTGCCGGACATGGATCCGCGTACCGCCGCCGACATCCGCGTCCGCGCCCTCGGCGATCCCGATGTGGCGCCGCCGGGCGAGGACGTCCCCGACGCCTGGCGCCCCTGGCGGTCGTACGCACTTCAGCACCTTCGGACGGCCGACGAGCCTGTACCGGACGAACAGGAAGAACACTGATCATGGTTCAGCAGAACGACGTGCACTACACGACCCTCGACAGTCCCCTCGGTACGCTGCTTCTCACCGCCGACGGGTCCGGCGCGCTGACCTCCCTGTCCGTTCCCGGGCAGAAGGGCGGGTGCACGCTTCAGCCGCAGTGGGGGCATACGCCCGGCCTCTTCCGGGAGGCCGAGCAGCAGCTCGCCGCGTACTTCGCCGGTGAACTCCACGAATTCCGGCTGGAGTTGCGCACGGACGGCACGGAGTTCCGGGAGCGGGTGTGGGCCGCGCTCGACTCGGTGCCGTACGGGCAGACCACGACCTACGGTGCGATCGCGGCCCGGATCGGTGCGTCACGGGCCGCCGTTCGGGCCATCGGGGGCGCGATCGGGGCGAATCCACTGCTCGTCGTGCGGCCCTGCCATCGCGTGATCGGGGCGGACGGATCCCTGACGGGGTACGCGGGCGGGCTCGACCGCAAGGTGCGGTTGCTCGAGCTGGAGGGAGTGTCCCCCCGGTAGGCTCCGGCGTCCCCGTCTGCTCGAATGCCGGGTGCCGTCTGCTCGAACGCGGGGAGCCCCCGATGGTGTGACGGTGTGTTAGGTCGTCGGCGTGGTGCGGGAAGTCATGGAGCGCTTTCCGGTCCCGGCTCCCCGGGGCCCTGGCGAGGAGAGGGCACGTCCGTATGAACCACCTGGCCCGCGTGGCGGGAGTCCGGCGCCGCTGCCTCGCCGTTGTGGCCATCACCCTCCTGACGACCGCGGCCGCCTTTCCCGCGCCGTCGAACCGTTCCGGCACGGCCCCGCAATGGACCGGCACCTGGGAGACCGCGCCCTCCGGGACGGCCACGGTCCCCTCCGACGCGTCGATCCGCAACGTCGTGCACATCAGTGTCGGCGGGAGTGCCGTGCGCGTACGCGTGTCCAACCGCCTCGGCACCACCCCGCTCGGGCTGGACGCCGTCACCGTCGCGTTGCGGCGCGAAGGCGCGCACCCGGGACCCGACGCGGTCCCCGGCTCCCTGCGCACCGCCACCTTCGTGGGTGCCGCCTCCGTGAGCGTGCCCGTCGGCAAGGACCGTGTCTCCGATCCCGTGCGGCTGCGGGTCCCGGCGGACACCGATCTGCTGGTCACCGTGCACACACCGTGTGCTGGGGGCCGGGCGACCTACCACCGCGACGCCTTCCAGACCAGCTATCTGGCCGAGCACGGCAACCGGACCTCCGACACCGACGGGGCCGCGTACACCGCCACCGTCTCCCACTGGTACTACGTGACCGGCATCGACGTCCTGGGCCCGGGCGCCGTGGGCAGTGTCGTGGCGTTCGGCGACTCGCTCACCGACGGAACGGGATCCACCCAGGACGCCGACCAGCGCTGGCCCGACCTGCTGTCGGCGCGCCTGCGCGGGCTGCCCGCGCACCGCAGGCCGGGCATCCTGAACGCCGGGATCTCCGGCAATCGTCTTCTGCGCGACGGCGCTGGTCCGAGCGCCCTGGCCCGCTTCGACGCCGACGCGGTCCTGCGCACCGGGGTGCGCACGGTGATCCTCTTCGAGGGCGTCAACGACCTCAAGGGCAAGCCGCCCGAAACCGATGCGGGTGCCTTCGTACGCGCGTACCGCCAGATCGTGGCGCGGGCGCACACCTTCGGGGTCCGTGTCATCGGCGCCACGCTCACCCCGTTCGGCGGCTACCCGGACTGGACTCCGGCGCGCGAGGACCTGCGGCGCGAGATCAACACCTCCATCCGCCGCGGTCTCTTCGACGCGGTCGCGGACTTCGACGCGGTCGTCCGCGACCCCGCACGCCCCGACCGCCTCCGGCCCGCCTACGACTCCGGCGACCACCTCCACTTCGACGACGCGGGCGCGAAGGCACTGGCCGATTCCATCGACCTTGACGCTCTTGGGTGGTGACGGAATATCAGGACGTCGGTTCGAGTGGCCGGCAGGTCAGTCCCGGGCCACCCAGCCCCGTGCGTAGGCGTGCCAGCCGAGCTGCAGCCGGGTCGTGACGCCTGTCAGTTCCATCAGCCGCTTCACGCGGCGCTGCACCGTCCGCAGCCCGAGGCCCAGTTGCTTGGCGACGCTCGCGTCGGTGAGGCCCGCCAGCAACAGGGACAGCACCTCCAGATCGGTGGTGTCGGGGCCCTCGGGCCGCTGCTCGGCGGCCCCCGACGCCGTGAGCCGCAGTGGCAGCGCGTCCTGCCACACCGACTCGAACAGCCCGCACAGCAGCTCCAGCAGTCCGCTGGCGTGCACGACGAGCGCGGCCGGCTCAGCGGTGTGCGAGGTGAGCGGCACCATGGCCAGCGACCGGTCGGCGACCACGAGTTTGGTGGGCACCGTCTCGGCGACCCGCACCTCCTCGTCACGGCTGAGCGCGGCGGTCAGTTCGGTGATGCCGCCGGGCAGGTCGAGCACCGCCCGTTCGACCACGGCCCGGTAGCGGACCCCGCGACGGGCCGCCTGCTCCTCGGCGTCGTCCTCCATGCCCGACACGGCGACCGGGTTGCCGGTCACCAGGGCGCACACCTCATGGGCCGCGCCCAGCTGGAGCTGCAGGAAGCGCTGGGCGATGCCGGCGGCGCCGATCACCACCTCCACCAGGTCGTGCACGGCGGGCTCGGTGGCCGCGGCCCGGTACTCCTCGGAGAGCAGTGCCGCCGCCAGCTCGGCCTTCTCCAGCTCGTGCCGCTGCTGCGTGAGCAGAGCGCCCAGGGCCACCCCGGGCGGCGCCGCGACCCAGCGACCGGGGCGCGACGACGACTGGGCCGCGAGCCCGCGCTGCTCCAGCCGGCGCAGGGCGCGCTCGGTGTCGTACTCACCGAGCGTCAGCCGTCGCGCGAGATCGGGCACATCGGCGGCCCCCACCGACACCAGAGCCCGGTACGCCGACTCGTGGGCCTCGTCCAGCCCTATCGCTGCCAGCATCAACCGTCGTTCCTCCCCGAAAACCAGACAGCCGGCCGGGCGTCGTGGCGGAAAACGGCCACGGCACAAACCCGCCTCGCAACATCATCGCCGCACCCCCCGCCCCTCTGCCAAGGTGACCTCATCGTGGCCCCTCGCGGGCCGACTCGGCCCGCGAGGACGTGACGGAGCGCCGGAGGCGTGCCGGACCCGTCACCGTGGTGTCGCCGGACGGTTCTCCTGTGGGGGGTAGGACCGTCCGGCGGCCCGGATCTCACAACTCACGGGTGTCCCTGACTTCGAGCCCGCCGTTCGGCGCAGGGCGGTATCCCACCCCGTCACTACTGAGCTTTTTTCATACCAGAGTTCGAGATGTCACCCGAGATGCGGATCAAGAGCCTGTCGTCCTGCCTGATTTTCCGGATGCCCCGTTTTCATACGCCCCCGGCGGTGAACAATCGGGAGCATGAGTCAGCAGGGGGAGAGAGCCACCGCTCACGAGGACGACTGGTGGGGTCATCTGTACGACGACTCCGCCGGGGACACGGGACCGGCACCCGCGGCCGACACCCTCGACGACCGCTTCGTCTCCGCCGTGGGCGCGGTGGGGGAGGGGAGTGCCCGGGCGGGGGCGGAGGACCGGCACCCGCACGGTGCCGCGCCGTCCGTGTCGGCCGCGCCCGTCGCCCCCCTCGTCCCGTCCGTCCCGGAGCAGCGCGGCGCGCGACCGGACTCGGGCAGCACGCCCCCGGCCGCCCCACCCGCCCCCACGCGGGCCGCCCCGGTCGAGGCCGCCGCGCCGACCGCCCCGGCCGAGCCCGTCGCACCTGCCGCACCCGCCGAAGAAGGCGCCGTCCACCGAACAGGCCCCCCTCTCGCCTCGCTCGACTACATCGGCTCCGGGCCGCCCACCTACGAGGCCGAGCCCCGAGCCCTCCCGCTCGCCGACCCGGACGACCTGGACGAGCTGGTCGCCGACACGGTGCTGGACGGCGCGCGCTACGGCACCTGCACCCTGCGCGCGGTCTCCGTACGCGGCGACTCGGCGCGCTACCGCGGCGAGCCGCGCCGGGACTCGCTGCTCACCGCCCGTTTCGGCACGGGTGAACAGGCGCTCGTCCTGGTGGCCATGGCGACCGGCGTCCGCGCCACACCCGGCGCGCACCGGGCCGCAGAGGAGGCGTGTCACTGGATCGGGCGTGCCGTGGGGCGCAGCCACCTCAGGCTCGGCGAGGACATCCGGGCAGCCCGGCGCGGTGACCTGCAAGCGGGCCTGCACCGGCTGACCGACCGCTGCCTCGGCAGGCTCCGCGCCGGCGCCGCCGAGCGGGGCGTCGACCCCGAGGAGTACACCGCCTCGCTGCGCTGCCTGCTGCTCCCGGCCGATCCCGCGTGCCGTGTCCGGGTGTTCTTCGGCGTGGGCGCGGGAGGGCTGTTCCGGCTGCGGGACGGCGAGTGGCAGGACATCGAGCCGCGGGTCGCCGAGTCGACCGGAGATGCGGGGGACGCCTCCGGCTCGCCGCCGTCCGAGACCCCCGAGGGCGACCGGCTCACTCTGGACCTGGGGATCGCCACGCTCCCGAGCCCGTACGAACCGGCCCCCGAGCCGTCCCGGGAGCCCTTCCGGTTCCGTGCCTCCATCGGCCGCCCGGGTGACACTCTGCTGCTGTGCACGGGTGGTCTCGCGGAGCCGCTGCGCGGCGAGCCGCGGCTCGCCGTCCATCTCACCGATCGCTGGTCGTCCGGCGAACCACCGGGGCTCGCCGCCTTCCTCGCCGACACTGCGGTGCGGGTGAAGGGCTACGCGGACGACCGTACGGCCGCCGCTGTTTGGGAGGCGTGATCGCGGTCACTGTGGATTGATGGACTCAAGCAACCGGAAGGGTGCGTGGTTCCATGGGCAAGCAGAACGTCGCCGATCAGTTCGTCGACATCCTGGCCCGCGCCGGAGTCAAGCGTCTGTACGGCGTGGTGGGGGACAGCCTGAACCCGGTCGTGGACGCCGTCCGCCGCAGCTCCGCCCTCGACTGGGTGCATGTGCGACACGAGGAGACCGCCGCCTTCGCGGCGGGCGCCGAGGCCCAAATATCCGGCCGGCTGACCGCCTGCGCCGGATCCTGCGGCCCCGGCAACCTCCACCTCATCAACGGCCTCTACGACGCCCACCGCTCGATGGCCCCGGTGCTCGCCCTCGCCTCGCACATACCCTCGAGCGAGATAGGCCTCGGCTACTTCCAGGAGACGCACCCGGACCAGCTGTTCCGCGAGTGCAGCCACTACAGCGAACTCATCTCCAACCCCCGGCAGATGCCCCGCCTGCTCACCACGGCGATCCAGAACGCGATCGGCCGCAGCGGCGTGAGCGTCGTCTCCCTCCCCGGCGACATCGCCGACCAGCCCGCCCCCGCCAGGTCGGCGGAGACCGCACTTGTCACCTCCCGCCCCAGCGTGCGCCCGGGTGACCACGAGATCGAGCAACTCGTACGGATGATCGACGGCGCGGAGCACGTGACCCTCTTCTGCGGCAGCGGCACCGCGGGCGCCCACGCCGAGGTCATGGAGTTCGCGGGCAAGATCAAGTCCCCGGTGGGGCACGCCCTGCGGGGCAAGGAGTGGATCCAGTACGACAACCCGTACGACGTCGGCATGAGCGGACTGCTCGGCTACGGCGCCGCGTACGAGGCCACCCATGAGTGCGATCTGCTGATCCTGCTGGGCACCGACTTCCCGTACAACGCGTTCCTGCCCGACGATGTGAAGATCGCCCAGGTCGATGTACGGCCGGAGAACCTGGGCCGCCGCTCCAGACTGGATCTGGCGGTGTGGGGCGATGTGCGCGAGACCCTGCGCTGTCTGACCCCGCGGGTGAGGATGAAGCAGGACCGCCGTTTCCTCGACAAGATGCTGAAGAAACACGCGGACGCGCTGGAGGGCGTCGTCAAGGCGTACACCCGAAAGGTGGAGAAGCACGTCCCGATCCATCCGGAGTATGTGGCCTCGGTGCTCGACGAGCTCGCCGACCCGGAGGCGGTCTTCACCGTCGACACCGGTATGTGCAACGTCTGGGCCGCCCGCTACATATCTCCCAACGGACGGCGCCGCATCATCGGTTCCTTCTCCCACGGCTCGATGGCGAACGCGCTTCCGATGGCGATCGGCGCGCAGTTCACCGACCGGAACCGCCAGGTGGTGTCGATGTCCGGCGACGGCGGTTTCTCCATGCTGATGGGGGACTTCCTCACCCTGGTGCAGTACGACCTGCCGGTGAAGGTGGTGGTGTTCGACAACTCCGCCCTGGGCATGGTCGAGCTGGAGATGCTGGTGGCCGGACTGCCGTCGTACGGCACCGCCAACACGAACCCCGACTTCGCGGCCGTGGCCCGCGCGTGCGGCGCCTACGGCGTCCGGGTGGAGAAGCCCAAGCAGCTCGCGGGTGCGCTGAAGGACGCCTTCCGGCACAAGGGTCCGGCCCTGGTCGATGTCGTCACCGACCGCAACGCGCTGTCCATCCCGCCGAAGATCAGCAAGGAGATGGTGACGGGGTTCGCGCTCTCCGCCTCGAAGATCGTGCTGGACGGCGGAGTGGGCCGCATGGTCCAGATGGCACGTTCCAATCTGCGCAACGTGCCCCGGCCCTGACCGGCGGCATGTGTACGGCCGCGGCACACACGCGGGGACGCACGGCACATCGGCGCCACAGGGCGCCCACAAGACCGGAACCCCGGCCCGATTCCGGCGGGCCGGGGTTCTCGTATGTCATGTCACTCGCCTGCGACTCGGTCACTTGCCGCCGCTGTAACCGCCGCCACCGTGCTCGTGCTCGTTCTCCTCGTGGTGGAAGTAGAAGTCACGGACGACACGGAGGCTGCCCACCACACCGTTCCGGACCCTCACACCGTCGCGGATGTTGCGGGGGCGGAGACCGTTGCTGGAGCTCCAGGGGCCGACCGTGGCGATCGGGGCGCCGTTGTCGCAGGTGGCGCCCTGGAAGACCTCGACGGTCCTCCGGCTGTCGTTGCGGACGTTGAGGGTGTTGGAACCGAGGCCACTGACCACGGTGATGCAGCCACCCGGCGCGGCGGAGTAGTCGCGCTCGTTGACGTGGATACGGCCGTAGTCGTGGAAACCGTAGTGGTCGTTGTCGTTGTTGTCGCCGTGGTCGCCGTGGTCTTCGCCCTCGTTGCCCTTGCCGTTGTCGTTGCTGCTGCTGCCATTGAGGGGGGCGGCCGCGACCTGCCGGGCGACCGGAGCAGCCTGCGCGGGCTCGGATGCCGCGGAAGCGTAGGTGATGCCCGTGGCCACCAGGGCCGCGGCCGCCGCGGCCGCGGCGGTAACAGCGGTGGAACGCGTTGCCATGTCACTTCTCCTGTCTGAGAGACGTCGGCTGTAAGCCGATGCGAGATTGAACGTACAGACGATCTATATATCCGTCATGTCAGACATGCCGACAATATGAAGAAGAATTCGATTGGAGTAATTGTGGCGTTGACACCTGATGCTCCGTCGGCGCGCCGGAGGGCCGTCGTGCGCCTGTATATGGCCGTTGTGGCCTGCCTGGCGCCGACCTGGACCGCATTCATTTGGCCATGTGTGAGTGGTAGTTGACGATTCGACATGACTGGCAACCGTGTGAGGGGGCATGGATTCCCGTGGACATGTTCGAGCAGGGGGAATCGGCATCCAGCCACGGGCGGGGGTCATGGAGAGGCAAGCCAGAGGGGGCGGTCCCGTGGTCATCGGGGCCTCCTCGGCGAAGAAGGCAGTGACCAAGACGGAGGCGACGACCGACGGGGCTCCGGACCGGCCGGGATCTCCGCAGCTCAGACGCCAGCTGGGGCGAGCCGACTTACGGGCGGTGCCCGAGGCCCGCAGGGCGTTGCGGGAGCTGCTGGGCCACTGGGGAAGGCCGGGGAAGTCCGAGATCGCCGAACTGCTGACCAGTGAACTGGTCACAAACGCGCTCATACACACCGACCAGGAGGCGGTCCTCACGGCGACCGTGTCGGCACACGGTCTGCGGGTGGAGGTACGGGACTTCGTGGCACGCAGGCCCCGGCCACGCATGCCGGACATCGACGACGGCACGCACGGCCGGGGCCTGATCCTTGTCGAGTCCCTCGCGGACGCGTGGGGGGTGAGGAGTCATGGCGTGGGAAAGGCGGTGTGGTTCGAACTGGACCCGGACGCAGCCTGACGTCGCCTGACGCCGGCTGACGCACCGGAAGGCGACGCACGGGAGGGGGCGCGGCGTCGCGCCGCGCCCCCTCCCGTACTTCCCGTCTGCCCGGCCTCAGCCGAACTGCTGCTCGAGGTCCTTGAGCTTGCGCTCCAGGGAGTCGAGCCGGGGCAGAGCCATCGTGTCATCCTCGGCGGTGAGGTCGACCGTCACGTCAGTGGAGGACTTCCGGACCGGCTGCAACGAGGGACGGGTACGCGTGGGAAGCTCCGGCGCCGCTATGGCAGGCTCCGGGGAGCCCGGGGCGGTGGCCCGCTCCACGGTCGGCAGATCGACCTGGCGCCCGCCGTTTCCGCCGGTCAGCGAGCGATGGCCGCGGCTGATCGCCTTGAGCTGTGCACGCTCGACCCGCTGCTGCTCACGTCGGCGCGCCTTTTCCCGCTCCTTCTGGCGCTGGTCGTCGCGGACCTCCTCGACCGCCTCGTCCAGGCTGCGCACTCCCTCCAGGAGCATCAGCGACCAGGCCTTGTACGTCTCACGGGGGGCCCGGAGCCAGCGGACGATACGGATCTGCGGCAGCGGGCGCGGCACCAGGCCCTGCTCGCGCAGCGCCGCGCGGCGGGTCTGCTTCAGCGCGCGGTCGAAGAGGACCGCGGCCGACAGTGACATGCCCGCGAAGAACTGCGGGGCGCCCGCGTGGTCGATGCCCCTCGGTGCGTGCACCCAGTTGAACCAGGCCGCCGCGCCCGCGAACGTCCATACGAGGATGCGGGAGCCGAGCGCCGCGTCACCGTGGCTGGCCTCGCGCACCGCGAGCACGGAGCAGAACATGGCGGCGCCGTCGAGGCCGAACGGGACCAGGTACTCCCAGCCGCCGGTGAGCCCGAGGTTCTGCTGGCCGAAACCGACCAGGCCGTGGAACGAGAGTGCCGCGGCGACGGCCGCACAGCAGAAGAGCAGAACATAGGAGGCCGTGCCGTAGACGGCCTCCTTGCGCCTGCGGCGCTCCTCGCTGCGCTCCCAGGAGTCGTCAGCACTCGTACTCTCTTTGGACCGCTTGCCACGCGCGAGCACCGCCACCGCCGCCAGCATGCCCAGGAGCAGGACGGCGCCCGGAAGCAGCCAGTTCAGCGATATGTCGGTCAGTCTCATCTGTGGTCCCTTGCATTGGGATAGGCGTAACGCCCGCCATAGTGGCCCAATCCCACCGGACCTCAGGGGGGTTTCGGGGCAAGAGGCCGCCAAGGAAGCGCAAGGGGTTGCCCGGGGCGGCGTTCTGTTCGAACTGCCGCTTGACGGGCGGGAGTTGAGTTCGAAAAAGAGTACCCCGGATCTTGGGGCCCGCGGCACGCCTCCGGTGCCGGGATCATGGCCTGAAATGGTGTCAGCCGGCCGCGGAAACCGCCAGTCGGGCGACGCGGTCCGTGTCTCGTGTGCGCGGGCAGGTGGCGCAGGTGTCCTCGGGGCGCAGTGTGTAGAACAGACAGCAGCTCACCCGGTCGCGGGTGAGCAGCGGTACACCGTCCGGGCCGCTGAGTTCGCGGAACGCGGCCGAACCGGCGTACGGCTTGGCCGTGCCCGGGAACAGGAGTTCCAGCTCTCGTACCGCACGGTGCTCCTCCCCGAGCAGCCCGGCCACGTACCAGAGCCCCTCGACCACCTCGTCCGTCGCCATGCCCCACAGGGCGCGTCCACGCCGCCGTGTCCGCGGCCCGAATCCGGACAGGACCGGACCCAGATGCCCGGCCACGGCCTCGCGCACCTCGGCCCGCAGGGCCTCCTCGTCCGCCACCGCCCGGGCCCCGGGGAGCGCGGCGGCCGGGTCGTCCGGCAGGCAGGCGAAGGCGCCGGTCCGCACCGCCATGCGGCCGAGGGTGCGCTGGAACGTGACGGACTCCACGGGCAGGCGCGGTACCCGGTGGTGCAGGAACCACGGCACGGTGATCAGCAGGCACGCGGGCCACGCGTACCGGTGCAGCCCGAAGCCCGCCACGACGTCCGGGCGGGCGCGCTGTCCGTAGTCGCGCCGTATCTGTTCCTCGTCCCAGGCGAGGAAAGCGTCCAGAGCGGCTCCGCCCTGCGCCAGCCCGGCGGCCGGGGTCCAGCCGTCGCCCTGGGGGGCCGGCTCACCGGGGCCCAGCTCGGTGACGCTCAGCCCCGGGAACACCCGGGTGAGCCGGGCATACGCGTCCGCGAAGGGCGACACGGATGAGGTGGGCGGGGCGGGCAGTGGCATGCGGGGCCGCCGTTCCAAGAGCTTTAGTAGGTAAGCCTAACCTTACCTGAAGGGTTCGGTACTTGAACCGGAGCGTAAGGTGCCTATGGTGCTTTACGGCAAACCGCAGACCCCGTGCATGCCCCGCACACCGACAACCACCGCCAGGACCGGAGGAGGAGCCCGTGGAGCAGGCCCCATCCCGCCGTGCGCAGGACTCCGCGCGGGCGGAGGCCCCCGGCGTCCGCGCGCGCACGGCCACGCGGCTGCGGTCCGAGGACGAAGCCCGGGAGGGGGCCCCCTCCGCGGGCCGCGCGCGCGGTGAGCACACGCACAGCGAGTCGCCGATCCCGCTTCCTCGTACAGGGGACGCCCCGCGTCCGGTCGTGCAGCGGGCCTCCGTGCGCGGGCAGATCCTCGACGCCCTGCGCACCGCCCTGGTGGAGGGCGAGCTGACGCCCGGGGAGGTCTACTCGGCACCGGCTCTCGGCGACCGCTTCGGGGTGTCCGCGACCCCGGTGCGCGAGGCGATGCAGCAACTCGCCCTGGAGGGCGCCGTCGAGGTCGTACCGAACCGCGGATTCCGCGTGGCCGTGCGCGGTGCCCGCGAGCTCGGCGAACTCGCCGAGATCCGCTCCCTGATCGAGGTACCGGTGATGCTGCGGCTCGCCCGCACGGTGCCCGGCGAACGCTGGGCGGAGCTGCGCCCGCTGGCCGATGCGACCGTACGGGCCGCGTCCTCCGGATGCTGGTCGACCTACGCCGAATCCGACCGCGCCTTCCACCGCGCGGTCCTCGCATTCGCGGGCAACGAGCAGTTGGTGCGCATCGCGGAGGACCTGCACCGCCGGGCCCAGTGGCCGCTCGTCGACGGCACCGCCCCACGCCGCCGCGCCGACCTCATCGCCGACGCGGCCGAACACACGGCCCTGCTGGACGCGCTGACGGCGAAGGACCTGCCGGTGGTGCAGTCGCTGGTCCTGAAGCATTTCGCCGGGGGGTCCTGAGCCGGGGTGCCCTGCGGGCCCCCGCCGCCCGACACGGACCTCCCCGCGGCAAACGACGACACGAGCCGTCCGGGCTTCTGACGGGCGGACAGCCGGGGGTGCGGGCCGCCGGGCCCTGTGACACGGAGGTGAGCCGTCCCCGGCTCCCGGGGAAGGGCCGGGCCGTGGGCGACGCAAGGCCGGCCGGCGAGCCGTCCGGGCTCCTGGCGGGGAGGCCCGGGCGTCGGCCACCTGCCTGCCCGTCCGTCCCAGGCACGCGCCGCCCCGCCCCTACGACGCCGCTGGTCCCGTCGCGGGCTGTGCCGACGCCAGATGGCGTGCCAGCCAGGTCGGTACGCCGCCCAGCAGCCGGGACAGCCGCGCGGCCTCGGCACGCAGCCGCGATGCCTCGGGTTCGGTCTCCGCGTCCGCGAGCGACGCCAGCGCCGGCGCCGTACCGACCAGGTAACCCAGCTCCTCCCGGATCCGCAGCGACTCGCCGAAGCCCCGCCGGGCCTCGGCGAGTTCGCCCTCGCGCAGCGCGAGTCCGGCCAGATGGCGCCAGGTGAAGGAGAGCAGCAGCTCGTCGCCGTGCGCCGAGGCGTTCGCGTGGGCGCGCCGGTAGGCGGCTTCGGCGGCCTGCGGAGCGTGGGCGAGGTTCTCGGCGATGAGGCCCCGCCGGAAGTCCAGCAGAGCCCGCCCCGGAGTGTCCGGCGGGATCAGCGCGGCGGCCCGGCCGAGCGCCGCCCGCGCCTCGTCCGCGCGGTCTCTTACGCCGTGGAGCGTGGCGGTGTACGCCAGCTGCCCGCGCTCACAGGCCGCTGCGCCACGCTCCTCGTCGCTGTGCGCCTGCGCCTCCGCCGTGCGCAGCGCGTCCTCGGCGTCCTCCCAGCCCTGCTCCGTGTACAGGCACCGCTCCACGAGCAGAGCGGCCCGCTGGAGCGAGGCCCCGGCCGTCCGCCCCTGGAGCAGGGCTGCCGCGTCGGCCCAGCAAGCGCGTGAGCGCAGCCGCCACACCGCGGTCTGGAGTGGATCGTCACCTGCGGTCGTTCCGGAACCAGACATGGCGGTATGCGCCACGTTGCCCTCCCCAGCGCGCCATCGAGCTTTGAGTGGTGGCGGCATTCCAGCACCAATCGCGGCGCGGGGCCAAGGGGGGGTGTGAAAGTTTTCACTTGGTTCCGGCGAGGATGTCCAGGAGTTGACGTCGAGGAGAGAGCGTCTTGTGCTGCGGAGCGCCGCGGAATCGGGGCTGAGACCGTCGTGGGCTCCCGCACGGCGTTCGGCGGAGCGGGCCTGGGCAACCGTTCCGGCGTCACCCTTATGAGTGATCGTTGGGGGCGTGTGGCGGGTGCGTGCGGTGGCCGCACTACGGTCCGACGATGGTCGTGCGGGTGCTGCTGGTGCCCACCTCTGGGCATTCGTCGTGGGGCAGGGGAGGCGGCAGTTGGTACTGGAATGCCATCAGGCGGTTCGCGGAGTCCCGGGAGTACGAGCTCTTTGCCGCCAAGCGGAAATGGTGTCGCCTCTCTCCGCGCGGCCGGCAGGGACTCGGGGCCGCGCCGGTCGGCCCCGCCCCGTCACCAACTGCGCGGGTTGACGCGGCCCTCTGACGAGGACCAAAGCTCCTGCCGGAATCCGACGGGGAGCAAGTCCCGCGACGTTCATGCCCTGGACATCCGCGACGACCTGCTCGGATGCTGCCCAGTGCGATCGTGAGCCCCGCACCGCCGAGGAGTTGAAAGCGCACGGGTGCGTGAGCCAGGTCGGTCCGGCGCCGGCTCCAAAGGCTTGAGCGATGGTGAGGAACCGATGAAGCCGAGCAACGTCGACCGTACCGAACAGACCGCCACCGAACATGAATCCGATACCGAGGCCGGAGTCAAGCCGCTGCTCGACGCCCCCCAGACGGCCGCGGCGGCGGCCGCGATGTGGACCTTTGTCGTGGGCCCGATGATCTGCCTGATCATCGCGGTGCCGTTGGCGTGGGGATGGGGGTTGTCCGCGCTGGACATCGGCATGGCCGTGGTCGCCTACCTCGTGTCCGGCTTCGGTCTCACGGTTGGCTACCACCGTCTCTTCACGCACCGCTCGTTCAAGGCGCGGCGGGGCCTGCGCGTCGCTTTGGCGGTCGCGGGCTCGCTGGGGGTCGAGGGCTCGCCGGTCCAGTGGGTGGCGAATCACCGGCGCCACCATGCCTTCGCCGACCGCGAGGGTGACCCGCACTCGCCCTGGCGCTACGGGACCGACACACGCGCGCTGCTCAAGGGACTTCTCCACGCGCACATCGGGTGGATGCTGAAGCGTGAACTGAGCAATCGGGCCAGGTTCGCGCCCGACATCGCCGCCGATCCCGATATGCGGCTCGTCGGTCGACTCTTCGGGCCGCTGACCGCCGTCTCGCTCCTGGGCCCGGCGCTTGTCGGCGGGTTCGTCACCGGGACCTGGACCGGTGCGCTCACCGGGTTCTTCTGGGCCGGCTTGATACGGATGGCGCTGCTGCACCATGTCACCTGGTCGGTGAACTCGATCTGCCATGTGGCAGGCAGGCGCCCCTTCGCCGGCCGGGACAAGGCCACCAACTTCTGGCCGCTCGCACTGCTGTCCTTCGGTGAGAGCTGGCACAACTCACATCACGCCGACCCCACGGCTGCGCGCCACGGCGTGCTGCCGGGTCAGCTCGACCCGGCGGCCCGCCTCATCTGGGTGTTCGAGAAGCTTCGCTGGGTCCACGATGTGCGCTGGCCGAGTTCGGACCGTCTCAGCGCTCGACTGCTGCCCAAACCGGGCGCCCCGACGGAGTCCACGGGCTGACGCCGCTCGGACAACGCGTGACGCCTTACCCGCAAAAGCCCTCGCACCGACCGGACGAGGAAGCCTCCGACCGTTGGCCGACCCCGTCCTTGCGAGGGTTCTCGCAGTTGTGCCGCTCATGGACTTGGGGCGGCTCCATCCAGCAGCGCGGCGACACGCTCGGCTGTTTTCCGACCGGCACGCTGCTTGACCAGACCTTCTTTCGCGATTGCCCGCACATGCAGCGTGGTGGTCCGCTCTCCGCCGCGAGTCGCATCGACGGTCACCACCACCGGGTTCATGTCGAGGTATCCGCCTCCGGTGAGCACGCGGAACGTCACTCGGTCCGTGTCAGCCTCCACCAACTCCGGGTTCACTCCACCAGCCAGTCGAGTCAGCACAGTGCGGGCGCGCTCGAGGGCGAGATCGAAACCCAGAGGCAGTTCGCGGTCGAACTCGGCGATGTCATTCTTGAGGAACCGGGAGGCGAACTTCCCACCCTGATGGATGCTGCCGAGGGCTTCCGCCAGGAGATTGTCCTCTGGCTGCTGCATCCGGCGCCCCCTTCTTGCCTGCACAGTCGAATAGGCTCCGCCAAGCGTGCGCTACGCGCCGGGAGTTTTCAACGGCAACGGTCCATCGCCGCGCCTGCCCGGTGGCCGACCAGCAGCGGCCGGGGCCCGGCCCCGGCCGCGAGCAGGGGAAGCCGCGAGCCCGGCCTGATCCAGACGAGAGGCCCCAGTGCCGGCGGACCCCCGTAGTCCTGGGTGCGCCGGCGTCGCCTCAGCTCATGCGCAGCGCGAGGAAGAAGTCGAGCTTGTCCTCGAGGCGTGAGAGGTCACGGCCCGTCAACTGCTCGATGCGTCCCACCCGGTAGCGCAGCGTGTTGACGTGGAGGTGCAGCCGGGTCGCGCAGCGCGTCCAGGAGCCGTCGCACTCCAGGAACGCCTCCAGAGTCGGAATCAGATCTGCGCGATGCTTGCGGTCGTATTCGCGCAGGGGGTCCAGAAGCCGGGCCGTGAAGGCGCGGCGCACGTCGTCCGGGACGAACGGCAGCAGCAGTACGTGCGAGGCCAGTTCCTGGTGTCCGGCCGCGCAGACCCGGCCGGTGCGGGCCGCGGCGACCCGACGGGCGTGCCGCGCCTCCTCCAGGGCGCCGCGCAGCCCCTCGGCGGAGTGCACGGGAGCGCTGACGCCCAGCGTGAGGCGCCCGTCCTCGTCGAGCCCCGCGGACAGCGGGCCCCGTACGGCCGCCAGCAGGGCATCCGCCTGGATACCCACCTGGGGGCCCGCCTCGGAGCCCTCGGTCCGCCCGGATTCCGGGGGAGCCGAAGGCACGGAGGGAGCGGAAGGCGGCGAGGGAAGCGAGCCGACGGAAGGCAGCGGCACGAGCGCGATCGCCTCGTCGCCCGTCTGGGCCACCGCGATCCGGTCGGAGTGCTCCGGCCCGGCGGACCGGGGATCGACCAGGATCTCCTCCAGGAGCGACTGGGCGACCGGGCTGCCCTCGGCCTCCTTGCCGTCCTTGGCGTCCCAGTCGATCCGGGCCACGACCACCTGCCAGTGCGGCGCCGTGCCCAGGCCGGGCAGCAGCACGGGTGCCGCCACCCGCAGCCGGGCAGCGATCTCGGCGGGCGCGGCGCCGGACTGCACCAGCTCCAGGACCTCCTGCGCTAGCCGCCGGCGTACCGTGCGCGCCGCGTCCCGGCGGTCCCGCTCGACCGCGATCAGCTGTGTGACGCCCTGGAGCAGGTCCAGCCGTTCCTCGGGCCAGTCCCCGGCGTCCGCCTCGACGGCGAGCAGCCAGTCGGACAGGGCCATCTCCCGTACGTCCCGCGCATCCCGTACGTCTCCCGCATCCCGTACGTCCCGGGCGCCGTCGGCGGTGCGCCCCGGGGCGGCTTCCCCCGGGCGGTGACCCCAGCTGCGGACCGGGAAGAGCGAGTAGGTCGTCGTGCCGACGGTCACCCGGTGCGGCCCCCGGCGTCCGCCTCGCGCCGCCGCGAGGTGCTCCGCGGCCAGCCGGGCGCAGACGTCCGGAGTGAGCCCCGGTGCGGGGCCGGCGATCGGGCGGCCGGTGGGGGAGAGGACCCAGGCGCGCAGATCCAGGTCGGAGCCGAGCAGGTCCAGGACGACGTCCGGGCCGCCGCCCGCCGGGCCCGAGGTCATCATCCGCCGGTGCCGGTCCACCACTGCCGCGAGGTCCCCTGCCCGCTCGCCGGACACCTGCCGTACGACATGCTCGGTGATCGTCGCGAAGGCAACCGACTCGTGGACGGCGAAGAGCGGGAGCCGGTGCCGGACGCAGGCGATGACCAGGTCGTCCGGGATGTCACCCAGTTCCGCCTCGCCCGCGGCGAGCGCGGCGACCCCCGCACCTGCGAGAATACGGACGAAGGGCTCGGAGTCGGCCGCCTCGTGCCGCCACGCCAGGCCCGTGAGGACCAGTTCTCCGCCGGAGAGATATCGGCTGGGGTCCTTGAGATCCGTGGTCATCACACCGCGCACGGTGCGGTCCAGCTCGTCCTCGCCGCCGAGCAGCCGCAGCCCCAGCGCGTCGGTGTTCAGCAGTGCGCGCAGCCGCATGTCTCGTTGCCGCCGTTCTTGTCCGGAAATCCGCGTTCGATCCCCCAGGGCGTCGGCCCAGGGTTCGGAAGCAGTGCTCCCGCTGTCCCCCGGCTGTGTGCTGTGTTTCCAGAGGAAAACGGTGAGGTTACTGATGGCCTCCGTTCATATGAATCTACAAGATGGGTCTTGTGGTCAGCCAATTCCTTCATGGTTTCGGTGACTGACCCGGGGAGAGACCGGGGCGGTGTACTGACCTCACTCCGCGCTGAGAGCACCAGGAGAGCAGCCGAGGACACCGCCAGAACGAGCCGTTCCGCCGCACCGGCGGCTCGATCCGTACGACCGTACGACCCGTGCGCCTCGTACGACCCATGAGACGAAGAAGAGAGCCGGTCATGGACTTCCTTCGCCCCGCAAGCTGGGAGGAGGCGCTCGCCGCCAAGGCAGAGCACCCCACCGCCGTACCGATCGCGGGTGGCACCGATGTGATGGTCGAGATCAACTTCGACCACCGCCGGCCCGAGTACCTGATGGACCTGAACCGCATCGGGGAACTGCAGGAGTGGGAGGTCGGCGAGGACAGTGTGCGGCTCGGGGCCTCGGTCCCGTACACGACGATCATGGAGCAGCTGCGGACCCCGCTGCCGGGCCTGGCCCTCGCCTCCCACACGGTCGCCTCCCCGCAGATCCGCAACCGCGGCGGCGTCGGCGGCAACCTCGGCACGGCATCCCCGGCGGGCGACGCCCACCCGGCCTTGCTCGCGGCCGGCGCCGAGGTCGAGGCCGAGTCCGTGCGCGGCACCCGCCTCATCCCGATCGACGAGTTCTACACCGGTGTGAAGCGCAACGCGCTCGCGCCCGACGAGCTGATCCGCGCCGTCCGCATCAAGAAGGCCGACGGGCCCCAGCAGTACTCCAAGGTCGGCACCCGCAACGCCATGGTCATCGCGGTGTGCGCCTTCGGCCTCGCCCTGCACCCGGAGACCCGCACGGTCCGCACCGGCATCGGCTCGGCGGCGCCGACCCCGATCCGCGCCAAGGCCGCCGAGGAGTTCCTGGCCGCGGCGCTCGACGAGGGCGGCTTCTGGGACAGCGGGAAGATCGTCACCCCGTCGGTCGCCAAGCAGTTCGCGGACCTGTGCTCCGCGGCCTGCAACCCGATCGACGACGTCCGGGGCACCGCCGACTACCGCCGCCACGCCGTCGGCGTCATGGCACGGCGCACGCTGACCTGGGCCTGGGAGTCGTACCGCGGCACCGCCCGCACTTCGGAGGGAGCTGCGTAATGCGCGTCAACTTCACGGTCAACGGACGTCCGCAGGAAGCCGACGACGTATGGGAGGGCGAGAGCCTGCTGTACGTCCTGCGCGAGCGGCTCGGCCTCCCCGGCTCCAAGAACGCCTGCGAACAGGGCGAGTGCGGCTCCTGCACGGTCCGCCTGGACGGCGTGCCCGTGTGCTCCTGCCTGGTCGCCGCCGGACAGGCGGAGGGCCGCGAGATCGTCACGGTCGAAGGACTCGCCGAGTACGCCCAGCAGCGCTCCGACGGCCCCGCCGAGGGCTGCGCGACCGGCTCCTGCGGCACCTCGCTCGACGAGGCGAAACGCTGGCGGGCGAAGGGCACCGACTCCCAGACCGGCGAGGGCGTGCCGCTCTCACCGATCCAGCAGGCGTTCATCGACGCGGGCGCCGTCCAGTGCGGCTTCTGCACCCCGGGCCTGCTCGTCGCCGCCGACGAGATGCTGGAACGCAATCCCAACCCGAGCGACGCGGACATCCGTGAGGCGCTGTCGGGCAACCTGTGCCGCTGCACCGGCTACGAGAAGATCATGGACGCGGTCCGCCTGGCGGCCGCCCGCCAGTCCGAGGGGGTCTGAGCATGCCCAACGGCGCTCCCACCAAGATCACTCAGGGTACCCCGACCAAGGGCGGCATCGGCGAGTCGACGCTCCGCCCGGACGGCATCCTCAAGGTCACCGGAGAGTTCGCGTACTCCTCGGACATGTGGCACGAGGACATGCTCTGGGGCCAGATCCTGCGCTCCACGGTCGCCCACGCGGAGATCGTGTCCATCGACACCTCCGAGGCTCTCGCCCTGCCGGGCGTCTACGCCGTCATGACGTACGACGACCTGCCCACGGACGTACGCAACTACGGCCTGGAGATCCAGGACACCCCGGTCCTCGCCCACGGCAAGGTCCGCCACCACGGGGAACCGGTCGCGATCGTCGCGGCCGACCACCCGGAGACCGCGCGCCGCGCGGCGGCCAAGATCAAGGTCGAGTACCGGGAACTGCCGCTCATCACGGACGAGGCGTCCGCGACCGCGCCGGACGCGGTCCTCGTCCACGAGAACCGCACCGACCACCACATCGGACACGTCCCGCACCCGAACATCGTCCACCGCCAGCCGATCGTGCGCGGCGACGCCGCCGAGGCCGCGGGCAGGGCGGATGTCATAGTCAAGGGCGAGTACCACTTCGGCATGCAGGACCAGGCCTTCCTCGGTCCCGAGTCCGGTCTCGCGGTCCCGGCGGAGGACGGCGGCGTCGACCTGTATGTCGCCACCCAGTGGCTCCACTCCGACCTGCGGCAGATCGCGCCCGTCCTGGGCCTGCCGCCCGAGAAGGTCCGTATGACGCTGTCCGGCGTCGGCGGCGCGTTCGGCGGGCGCGAGGACCTTTCGATGCAGATCCACGGATGCCTGCTGGCGTTGCGCACCGGCAAGCCCGTCAAGATCGTCTACAACCGCTTCGAGTCCTTCTTCGGGCACGTCCACCGCCACCCCGCGAAGCTGTACTACGAGCACGGCGCCACGCGCGAGGGCAAGCTCACCCACGTCAAGTGCCGGATCGTGCTCGACGGCGGCGCCTACGCCTCCGCGTCCCCCGCGGTCGTCGGCAACGCCTCCTCGCTGGGCATCGGCCCCTATGTCGTGGACGACGTCGACATCGAGGCCATCGCCCTCTACACCAACAACCCGCCATGCGGCGCCATGCGCGGCTTCGGCGCGGTCCAGGCGTGCTTCGCCTACGAGGCGCAGATGGACAAGGTGGCCAGGGAACTGGGCATGGACCCGGTGGAGTTCCGGCGCCTCAACGCCATGGAGCAGGGCACGATCATGCCGACCGGCCAGCGCGTCGACTCCCCGGCCCCGGTCGCCGAACTCCTGCGCCGCGTCAAGGCGATGCCCATGCCGCCCGAGCGCCAGTGGGAGAGCTCCGAGGGCGCGGACGTACGGCAGCTGCCCGGCGGACTGTCCAACACCACCCACGGCGAAGGCGTCGTACGGGGCGTCGGCTACGCGGTCGGCATCAAGAACGTCGGCTTCTCCGAAGGCTTCGACGACTACTCGACCGCCAAGGTGCGCATGGAGGTCATCGCGGGCGTCCCCGTGGCCACCGTGCACACGGCGATGGCGGAGGTCGGCCAGGGCGGCGTCACGGTCCACGCCCAGATCGCCCGCACCGAACTGGGCGTCACACAGGTGACGATCCAGCCCGCCGACACCCAGGTCGGCTCGGCGGGTTCGACCTCGGCCTCCCGCCAGACGTACGTCACCGGCGGTGCCGTGAAGAACGCGTGCGAACTCGTACGGGAAAGGGTGCTGGAGCTCGGCCGCCGCAAGTTCGGCTCCTACCATCCCGCGTGGGCCACCGCCGAGCTCCTCCTGGAGGGCGGCAAGGTCGTCACCGACGGCGGCGAAGTCCTCGCCGACCTGGTGGACGTACTCGGCGACGAGGCCGTCGAGATCGAGCGCGAATGGCGGCACCGGCCCACGGAAGCCTTCGACCTGCGCACCGGCCAGGGCAACGGCCACGTCCAGTACACCTTCGCCGCGCACCGCGCCGTCGTGGAGGTCGACACCGAACTGGGCCTGGTCAAGGTCATCGAACTCGCCTGCGCCCAGGATGTCGGAAAGGCCCTCAACCCGCTGTCCGTCATCGGCCAGATCCAGGGCGGCACCACCCAGGGCCTCGGCATCGCGGTCATGGAGGAGATCGTCGTCGATCCGAAGACGGCCAAGGTGAGGAACCCCTCCTTCACGGACTATCTGATCCCCACCATCCTCGACACGCCGACCATCCCGGTCGATGTGCTCGAACTCGCCGACGACCACGCCCCGTACGGACTGCGCGGCATCGGCGAGGCACCCACCCTGTCCTCGACTCCGGCCGTACTCGCGGCGATCCGCGAAGCGACGGGGTTGGAGCTCAACCGCACGCCGGTACGTCCCGAACACCTCACGGGAACCGCGTAACGTCCGCTCGCCGCATGTCCCGTGCCGCCCCGCCGCGGCACGGGTGGCGCAGCGGCACCCCGACGCCGGGCAACAGCTCCACCCCACGGCCACCCGGCATCGGCAGCAGTCGCAGTACCACGTAACGCCTCGGGCCGTCCCCCGGGTCGTGACAGATCCCAAATCCCGTACGTCGCCGACGGCGACGTCTGCGGGTGCCCCTTTGAACCTTGGGAGATGGCGCCATGACCCAGCAGTCAGTGGAGCCCAGGACCACCGCAGAGGACGCGGGCGCGGGAGCCCGCGTCCCGGCCGGCCGGTCCTGGCTCGACCGGTACTTCCACATATCCCAGCGGGAATCCAGCATCGCGCGCGAAGTGCGCGGCGGCGTCACCACCTTCATGGCGATGGCGTACATCCTGCTGCTCAACCCCCTGATCCTGTCCGGCAAGGACGCGGCAGGGGACACGCTCGCCCAGAAGGCCCTGATCACCGCGACCGCGTTCGCGGCGGCCCTCACCACCCTCCTGATGGGCTTCGTAGGCAAGGTGCCGCTCGCCCTCGCCGCCGGCCTCTCCGTGTCCGGAGTGATCTCCTCACAGGTCGCCCCGCAGATGACCTGGCCGCAGGCCATGGGCATGTGCGTGATCTACGGGGTGGTCATCATGCTCCTGGTGATCACCGGACTCCGCGAGATGATCATGAACGCGATCCCGCTGGCGCTCAAGCACGGGATCACGATGGGCATCGGTCTGTTCATCGCCCTCATCGGCTTCTACAAGTCCGGCTTCGTGCACCAGGGCAAGGCCACCCCGCTGAGCCTCGGCCCGGCGGGGGAACTCACCGGCTGGCCCGTCCTGCTCTTCGCCGGGACCCTGCTGCTGATCTTCATGCTCCAGGCCCGCAACGTCCCCGGCGCGATCCTGATCGGCATCGTCGGCGGCACGGTCGTCGCCGCCGTCCTGAACGCCGCCGGTGTCGTCAAGGCGGGCGCCTGGGCGGGCGGCGCCCCCGAACTGCACGGCAGCGCCGTGTCGATGCCCGACTTCTCGCTCTTCGGCCATGTCGAGTTCGGGGGCTGGGACAAGGTCGGCGCGATGACCGTCGGGATGATCGTCTTCACGCTGGTGCTCGCGGGCTTCTTCGACGCGATGGCGACCATCATCGGCGTCGGTACCGAGGCCGGGCTCGCCGACGACAAGGGCCGGATGCCGGGTCTGTCCAAGGCGCTGTTCATCGACGGCGCGGGCGGTGCCATCGGCGGTGTGGCGGGCGGCTCCGGGCAGACGGTGTTCATCGAGTCGGCCACCGGGGTCGGCGAGGGCGCGCGCACGGGCCTCGCCTCCGTCGTGACCGGACTGTTCTTCGCGGCCTGCCTGTTCTTCACGCCGCTGACGGCGATCGTCCCCCAGGAGGTCGCCGCAGCCGCCCTGGTCGTCATCGGCGCGATGATGCTGATGAACGCCCGTCATGTGGACTGGGCCGACCGCGCCACCGCGATCCCGGTGTTCCTGACCGTGGTCCTGATGCCGTTCACCTACACGATCACCACAGGCGTGGCCGCGGGTGTCGTCTCGTACGTCGCCATCAAGGCGGCCCAGGGCAGGGCGCGGGAGATCGGCGCCTTCATGTGGGGCCTGACCGTGATCTTCCTGGTCTACTTCGCCCTCCATCCGATCGAAAGCTGGCTGGGCGTGCGTTAGGAACGCCGCGCCCGCAGCGACCGGGCCAATCCCCGTGAACGCCGTCAACTTCGTAAGGGAGACCGAGAGATGCTGGACATCGCCGACGAGCTGTACCGGTGGGTCGAGCAGGGACGTGACTTCGCCGTCGCCACCGTGGTGGCGGTCGGAGGCAGCGGCCCCCGCCAGCCAGGCGCCGCCCTCGCGGTGGACACCGACGGCACGGCGATCGGCTCGGTCTCCGGCGGCTGTGTGGAGGGCGCGGTCTACGAGCTGTGCGTCCAGGCACTCCAGGACGGCGAAACCGTCGTGGAGCGCTTCGGGTACAGCGACGAGGACGCCTTCGCGGTCGGCCTGACCTGCGGAGGCGTCATCGACATCCTGGTCACGCCGGTGCGGGTGGGCGACACGGTCCGCCCGCTGCTGGCGGCGGCGCTCGCCGCCGCGGCGCGTGGAGAGACGGCGGCGGTGGCGAGAATCGTGAGCGGCCCGGCCGAACTGCTCGGCCGGGCACTGCTCGTACGTCCCGACGGTGCGTACGAGGGCGGCTTCGGCGCCCACCCGGAACTCGACCGCACCGTGGCGGCGGAGGCGCGCGCCCTTCTGGACGCGGGCCGTACCGGCGCCGTGGACATCGGAGAGCGGGGTTCACGGTGCGGAGCACCGCTCACCGTTCTGGTCGAGTCCTCCGTCCCACCACCCCGGATGATCGTGTTCGGCGCGATCGACTTCGCCTCCGCGGTCGTCCGGATCGGTAAGTTCCTCGGCTACCACGTCACGGTGTGCGACGCGCGCCCGGTCTTCGCCACCCGCACCCGCTTCCCGGACGCGGACGAGATCGTGGTCGAGTGGCCGCACCGGTACCTGGAGCGCACGGAGACGGACGGCCGTACGGTGCTGTGCGTACTCACCCATGACTCCAAGTTCGACGTCCCGCTGCTACGGCTGGCGCTCCGCCTCCCCGTGGCGTACATCGGCGCGATGGGCTCGCGCCGCACTCACCTGGACCGCAACGCACGGCTGCGCGAGGTCGGTGTGACCGAACTGGAGCTGGCACGCCTGCGCTCCCCGATCGGCCTCGACCTCGGCGCCCGCACGCCCGAGGAGACGGCCCTGTCCATCGCCGCGGAGATCGTCGCGGCCCGCCGGGGCGGCAGCGGCGTCTCCCTCACGGGCGCCCACACCCCGATTCACCACGACGTCACTTCGGCGCCGGCGGGGCGGATCGGATCGGTGGCCTGAGACCCTGGCCGCAGACCTTCGCTGACCCCGCCTTCGCTGACCCCAGGCCTTCGCTCGCCTCGCTGCCCGATCTGCTCGCTCTCCTCCTCGGTCATCGGGGTTTTCCTTCGTGGATACCCCCGGCTTGAGCCGGGGGAGGAAACGAAGCTCCTGCGGAGCAGGGCAGGAAACGGGATTTCGCCCTTAGGGCGAAAGACCGCGTACGTGACGGGTAGGCTGTGCGCTGTGCGTTGCGAGAACCAAGCGCGTACAACGTGTTGCGCGAGAACCAAGCCAGCACAATCACCACCTGACTTTGCTGTACAAACCGGGCAGGTTCCGTCCCGGGTGGCGTTGAGGGAGTAAGACCTTTCAGGTCGTTGACCTGCAGGGATTCCTGAGCCAGGAATCCCCCTGCTTCAGCTGGGGGAGGGTTCAAGGTCAAGGACTGTAGACACCGCCACTGACACCGGGCCCCGGTCCGCACCCCAACAGCCCGTCGACCGCGCGCCCGAACATCCACCGGGCCGCCCACCCGAGCGGCGCATCGAAGAACGCCGGCAGCGGACGTACCGCCAGATCCTCCCGCCACACCACACGCGAGCCCCCGTCCCCGTGCGGCAACACCTCGATCTCCGCCCAGCCCGTGACGAGCCGCCCCCGCTTGACCAGCCGGCACAAGGAGGGAGGCCGCCAGACGACGACCTCCATGAGGTCATCGAAGCCGAGCGCCCCGACCCCGGTACGCGCCACGAACACGGTGCCGACACCGGTCGGCGGCGGAGTGAGCACCCCGACCCGGGTCAACGGCACCACGTCGGCGTGGCGCGGCCAGTCCGTGAGCCGGAGCCATGCCCGCTCGACGGGAATCGGGGTGACGCGTTCGAGATGGAAGACGACCACCGGGGGATCGTACGCAGCCAGGCGATCCCGAGGCCGCCCTCTGACCCGTATGCAGTAGTCGCCGGGGACAGGGTCGAGGAGGAGGGGAAACGACATGACCTGCGCTTCGACAGCCGGACCGGGCGTCTGGTGCAGAGCACGAACTCCTCTCCCTCTCACGGGAGTTCAGTGAGTTTTGCGTCGTGCAGCGGTCTGGTCGTACGAGACCCCCTGGGCTACCTTCGGTAACACCTTGCCGCCGCAAGGGCACCGCGTGCGTCTCCCGCCCCTTTGCCCGCTCCCGGAAGGCAGCCCATGCAGAACACACCCGCCCCGGTCGTGATCACCCGGCGTCGTGCGCTGACCGTCGCCGGCGGAGTGCTCGCGGCGGCGACCCTCGCCCAGGGCGTTCCCGCGTTCGCCGCCGCGTCGCAGGACGCGGATGCCATCGTCGTGGGACACGGGCTCGCCGGGCTGGTCGCCACGGCCGAACTCGCCGCCGCCGGACGCAAGGTCCTCCTCCTCGACCAGGAGCCCGAGGCCAGCCTGGGCGGCCAGGCGTTCTGGTCGTTCGGCGGCCTGTTCATGGTCGACTCCGCCGAACAGCGCCTGATGGGCATCAAGGACTCCCACGACCTCGCCTGGCAGGACTGGCTCGGCACGGCCGGGTTCGACCGCGGAGTCGGCGACCCGGCGGGCGAGGACTACTGGGCGTACAAGTGGGCCGAGGCCTACGTGGACTTCGCCTCGGGCGAGAAGCGCTCCTGGCTCTCCGGCCTGGGAGTGCAGTGGTTCCCCGTCGTCGGCTGGGCGGAGCGCGGCGGCGGTCTCGCGGACGGACACGGCAACTCGGTACCCCGCTTCCACGTCACATGGGGCACCGGCCCGGCGGTGGTCGAACCCTTCGAGAAGAAGGTGCGGGCCGCGGTCGCCGACGGCAAGGTGACGTTCAAGTTCCGGCACAGGGTGGACGAACTGGTGACCATCGGCGGTGCGGTCACCGGCGTCCGGGGCGCCGTCCTGGAGCCCAGCGACGCGGCCCGCGGCAAGCCGAGCTCCCGTACGGTCGTCGGCGACTTCGAACTCCGTGCCCCGGTCGTCGTCGTGACGTCCGGCGGGATCGGCGCCAACCAGGACCTCATACGGCAGAACTGGC
Organism: Streptomyces sp. NPDC047022; assembly: GCF_040644155.1. Lineage (NCBI taxonomy): Bacteria > Bacillati > Actinomycetota > Actinomycetes > Kitasatosporales > Streptomycetaceae > Streptomyces > Streptomyces sp. NPDC047022. The sequence goes on from NZ_JBEYVV010000011.1 coordinate 126,632, forward strand.
CGGCCCGTCTCGGCACCGCACCGAAGTTCATGGTCACGGGCGTTCCCGCGCACGTCGACGGCCGCATGCTGGCGATCACGCAGAAGGCGGGTGGACGGATCGTCAACCCCGACCGGATGTGGCACTACACCGAGGGGCTCAGGAACTACGACCCGATCTGGCCGAACCACGGCATCCGGATCCTTCCCGGTCCGTCGTCCATGTGGTTCGACGCGACCGGAAAGCGTTTCGCGAGCCCGGACATCCCCGGCTACGACACGCTGCACACCCTCAAGTCGATCACCGGTTCCGGCTACGACTACTCCTGGTTCGTCACCACCCAGAAGATCATCGCCAAGGAGTTCGCGCTCTCCGGATCCGAACAGAACCCGGACCTGACCAACAAGGACATCCTCAAACTGCTGTCCCGGATCTGGCAGACCCCCGAGCCGATCGAGCGGTTCAAGAACAAGGGCGCCGACTTCGTGGTGGCCTCGACACTTCCCGAACTCGTCGCCGGTATGAACAAACTGACCGGCGACGGCCTGATCGACCTGGCCGCGCTGCAACGGCAGATCGAGGCCCGCGACCGTGAGATCGACAACCCGTACAGCAAGGACGCCCAGGTCATGGGCATCCGCAACGCCCTCGCCTATCCGGGCGACGCCCTCAGCCGGACCGCGCCCATCCACCGGATACTCGACCCGGGCGCCGGGCCGCTGATCGCCGTGCGCCTCAACATCCTCACCCGCAAGACCCTCGGCGGCCTCCAGACCGACCTCTCCGGCCGTGTCCTCGACTCGGCCGGAAATCCGGTGCCCGGTCTCTACGCCGCGGGGGAGGTCGCTGGTTTCGGCGGGGGCGGAGTCCACGGCTACCGCTCCATGGAGGGCACGTTCCTCGGCGGCTGCATCTTCTCCGGGCGCCAGGCGGGGCGCGCCGCAGCCGGGGCGACCGCTACCTGAGCTCCCCGGCTCGTCCCTCGGGGGTGCGCGCCGCGCGCGCCCCCGCCGGACGCGGTGCGGTGCGGTGGCGACCTCGACGGCGACAACAAAACCTGTGTGAGGACCGAACAACTCGCCGATCTCGACGCGTTCGTCGTCCCGGGCTCCAAGCCCGGGGGCCGTGCACCAGCTGCGCATGAGACCCTGGTCGTGGTGGGAGGAAGGAGCGTGCGGCGATCAGCGCGAAGTCCTTCATGCCGCAGCCGCGGCCTGCGCTGTCCTCCCACCACGACCTTTTATGCGTAACAGCCGTTGACGGTCGCCGCGAGATCGTCCATGGCGTCCTTGATGCTGTTCGGGTCGGCAGTGGCGCCGTTCTCGACGAAGGAGAACACCTTCCACTTGCCGTCCTTGCCCTGAGTCAGACCGCTCAGCGCGATGGCGCCGGTGAGGGTGCCGGTCTTCGCGTGCACCTTGCCCACCGCGCACTTGGAGTCGGCGTCGTCGAAGCGGCCGTACTCCGGGCCGAGCGTGCTGCCGGCTTCGCCGGAGACGGGCAGGCCGTCGAGGATGGAGCCGAGGGTGTGCGCGTAGCGGGGCTTCGTCAGCAGTTCGAGGATCTGCGCGAGGGTGGCGGCCGGGATACGGTCGGACCGGGACAGGCCGCTGCCGTCGTAGAGCTCGAAGTTGTCGAGCGAGACGCCGTACACATGGCTCAGCACCTGGCGCACAACCGCGGTGCCGCCCTCGAAGGTGGCCGGTCGGCCGGCGCCCAGGGCGGTCATCCGCAACAGGGTCTCGGCGATGTTGTTGTCGCTGTGCTTGAGCATCGTGTGGACGATGTCCGACAACGGCGCGGACTTGTGCTGGGCCACCGGTACGTCCCTCGCGCACGCGGTGGCGCGGGTGACCTGGCCGGTGACCGTGACGCCGTCCGCGGCGAGTTGCTTCGCGAAGACCTGCCCGGCGTCGATGGAGGTGTCCTGGACGCCGTGCCCGTCGACGACCAGCGCGCGGACCGGGGCGACGGTGTCCGGGTAGTAGCCGTCGTTCCAGCCCTTGGCCAGGGTCGGCTCCGGGAACAGACTGTCGTCGACCGCCACCTTCACGGCGGTGCGACCCGCGGACTTGAGCCCGGCGACCGCGGTCTTCGCCAGCTCGGCGAGGTCGGCGGTGGTCAGGGTGCGGTCACCGCCCCCGACGAGGGTCAGGGTTCCGTTGCCGTAGACCACCTTCGTGGTGAACCGGTGCTGCGGGCCGAGGACCGTCAGTGCGGCGGTCGACGTGGCGAGCTTGGCGTTGGACGCCGGCATCAGCGCGGTGGAGGCGTTGTGGCCCCAGACTGTGGTGTTCGAGTCCGCGTCGAGGACCACGCCGCTCACGTTCGAGCCCAGCCGCTGGTCGAGTACCCGGGTCTCCAGGTTCGCAGCCATCTGCTGGTCGCTGGGGTCCGGGGCGTCGGTCTTGGCCGTCGTGCCGGCACCCTTGCCGGCGGCGAAGGCGGACGGACCCCCCAGGGCGGCGGACGCCACGGGCACGGCCATGGCGAGGACCAGGGCCCGGCGCAGGCCGGTTCCCGTGCCGTTCTGTCTGGGCCTGCGATGCCGGCGTCGGCCACCCGGAATGAAGGTGTTATCGGATGTCGTGGCAATTATTTCGGACATGAGTGGGGGTTCTAAACTTTCAGGAGGGGGTTCTGAGATTTCAGGGCTGGGGCCTGAATAGAGAGAATTCAGCCACACGATATCGGCCATCACGTATGAATCGCAGTCAGAAATCGCCACGTCTGCCCGGATGGGCAATTGATGTGGCCCGCATGGTCATCGGCCGGACATGACGCGGGGTGGGACGACTGAGCTGACAGCCGGGTGTGGTCAGGCGTCGGCTGAATCGAAGGGTTCTGTAGGGAACTTGTTCGAGTGTCCGGGCGGAACGCAACTGACGAGAGGGCAGCAGCGTACTGACCGTATGGCGGCGGCAGTCGGAGCGATAACGCTTCCTCCACGGGCCGTCACCACCACCGGTGACGGCCCGCTCCCGAGCTCTTCACTACCGTGGCAGCTCGGCGGGCCCGTTGAGGGCTCTCGGAGGTCCGGCCGGGGCGGCGGCTGGTGCCGCCATCGGCAGCAGCTGTCACGTCACGACACCGCTTGCCCCTCGCCCAGCGCCGCGTCCTGCGGGCGACGCGAGCTTTGCCTGCCCGCCTTCGCGGACTGAGTCGGCAGCGTGGGGTGTGTGAACTGCCGCGCCTGCAGCTCATAGGCGTCGCGGAACGCGCCGGTGCCGGTCGCGGGGTCCATGAGCTGCTCGAACGTGCCGTGTTCTACGACCTGGCCCTCGTCCAGGACGTAGATCAGGTCGGCATGACGGACACTGTGCAGACGGTGTGTGATCAGGACGGTGGTCTGGCCGGTGCCGGCGAGGCGGTGAATCTGGTCGAAGACCCTCTGCTCGGCGGTGGGGTCGAGCGCGCTGGTGGGTTCGTCGACGATCAGGACCTGGCCGTTGCGCAGTCGGGCCCGGGCAAGGCCCATCTTCTGCCACTGGCCGCCGGAGATCTCCTGCCCGCCCTTGTAACCACGGGCGAGGAGAGTGTCCAGTCCGCGGGGCAGTGTCTCGATGACCTCGCCGGCCCCCGCGTACGCGGCGGCCTCCTCCACGGCGGCGTCGTCCGGCGTGACGCCGGACCGGCCGATGGCGATGTTGACGCGCGCGGTGAACGGCCAGCGGTAGAAGTCCTGGGCGACCATCGCGACCCGGTCGAAGACCTGGGTGCGGTCGGCCTCGGCGGTGTCCACGTCCCCCCACATCACCCTCCCCGTGCCCGGGAGCCGGGCGCCGCACAGCAGGCGGACCACGGTCGATTTGCCGCTGCCGTTCTTCCCGACCAGGGCGACGGTGCGTCCCCGGGGGATGACGAGATCGACGTCGCGCAGGGACGGCTTGTCGGCGCCGGGATAGGTGAACGTGACGTTCTCGAAACGGATCTCGTCGACCTGCTCCGGCAGGTCGCGCCCGGTGGTGGGGATGGCGCGCCGCACCGCCTCCTGGCACAGCGTTTCCAGGTCGGCGACGAACATGGCCCTTTCCTGGACCTCGGTGACGCGCAGGACGAGGTCGGTGATGCTGGAGGAGCCGGTGCGGATCGCCAGCACGGCGGTTCCCGCCACCGCCAGCGCCATCTGCCCGTTCCACAGCAGCAGACCGAGAACTCCGTACGTGGCGATGGTCGCGATCCCGCGCGCGGCATCCGAGACAAGTCCGGTGCGGGCGCCGACCCAGGCGAGGCGGTTCTGCTCGCGTTCACTGGTCTCCGCCATCTGCCGGAAGTGCGTCAGCAGGAACGGCCCGACATCGTGGACGCGGACCTCCGCGGCGGCCTGCTGGTCGATCAGCAGCCGGCTGATCAGCTGCGCGGCCCGTGCGTGCTGCACGAAGCGATGCCAGCTGACATAGCGGTGTCGTGCCATCGTGAGCGAACTCCACGCGCTCGGCAGTGCCATGGCGGCAGGCAGTGGCAGCAGCACCGGATGCAGAACAGTCAGCACACCGGCCGCCGCGATCAGGGAGATCGCGGAGGTGACCACCGCGGTGCAGTAGCCCACCATCCGGCGTGCGGAGTCGGCGCCCCACTGCGCGGAGTCCATGAGTTTGTGGAAGGAGTCGTCCTCGATCGCCTCGAGCTCCACCCGCGCCACCAGCGAGAGGTAGCGCTCGGTCGCCACACGCTGGACCTTCGGCTCCAGGATCCCGGTCGCGGCGGCAGAGGCCGACTTGCAGGCCGACCCGACGACCGCCAGGACGGCCACCAGCGCCAGCGAAGGGAACGCCGTGCGCAGCCGGCTGGTGATGTCGCCCGGTGCGAGGAGGTCGATCAGCAACCCGTTGACCGCCACCAAGGAGACGGCCTGCGCGATCTCGCGGGCGGCCTCGCTGACGGCGACCGTGTACAGGGCCCGCCTGTCCGCCTCACGAGCCAGCCGGACGGCGACCGCCACCTGCCGCGGCAACGAGACGGCCATCGCGCCCAGACTCAGCTTCAGCCACGTGCCGTCGTGGGCGCCCCAGCCGTAGTCGTAGGCGAGTTCACCGCCGAAGAGGAGATTCTCCGAGTCCGAAGGGCTCGCCGTGGCCCCACGAGTCCCGCTGTCGCCGGTGTTGCCGTTCGTCATGCCCCCCACCTCGTATCCGGACGTACTGAGCGGGACACGCCGCCGTCGCGCGGGGCGGGCGGAACGATGATCTGAGATCCGGTCGGTGCGGGCCCGCCGGGCGTGGCGGGGGTGGTGGGAGTGGCGGGAGTGGCAGGAAGGGGAGCGGTCGACCAGAAGGAAAGAGGGTGCACGGCGGTCTCCGGAAGAGGGGTGGATGTCACGGCGTTCAACGACGGGACACGGAGGTTCGAACACATGTGTTTCGGACGTGATGTGAACCCCGTAGGAGAGCGGGAGAACTCTCCTGCCGGATACACCGGCCCTTGCCGCAGCAGGGACGTCCGCTGGTGGGGGCTGGCCGAAACGCCGACGGCCGAGGGGCCTGGAGCAGATGAGGGACGAATGCTGTCTGAACGGTCGTCTGACGGCGCGCCAGCCGATACCCTGCTCAAGCTCGTCTTTCCCGTATGCAGGACCACTGGGCCCTTGGCCGCTGGTGAAGCGCGCAATGCATCAGGAGGGGGACTCCGTGGCTTCGACCAGCCTCTCAGTGGTCTTGGTGCAACAAGGCGTCTGGTCCATGGACGTCGAATCGATGCCGCTCGCCGCCGGTTACCTGAAGGCATTCGTCGAGGCCGACCCGGAAATATCCCGGCACACATCCGTGCGGCTGTTGAACCTGAACAGGCAGGCATCACCGCAGTCGACAGTCCGAGCTCTCACCAGGTCCCGTCTCCCGGACATCATCGGCTTTTCCGTGCTGGGCTGGAACTACCATGTATTCGGGAAGGCAGCGACGACGATCAAGCAGATCTCACCGGACACCACGGTGGTGTTCGGCGGGAACCATGTCACGGGTCAAGCGAAGAGAACCTTCGCCCAGTACCCTGCCGTCGACATCGTCGTGAACGGCGAGGGGGAGCTCACCTTCCGCGAGGTGGTCCGTCATCGCCTCGCGGGCACCCTCCAGGAGAAGCGGGCCTCGATCGCCGGCATCAGCTACCAGGGTGCCGGGGCGGTCGAGACGACCGCGGCACGGCCGAGACTGACTGATCTGAGCGTTCTTCCCTCTCCTTTCCTGACAGGGGCGATCCCGCTCGAAGACGCACGCGGCAACTTCCGGTACGACGTCGCACTGATGGAGACGAACCGGGGCTGCCCGTACAAGTGCGCCTTCTGTTACTGGGGCGGCGCCGTGGCGCAACGAGTGCGTGCCTATCCGCGCGAGCGCCTTCGGGCCGAGATCGAACTCTTCGCGGAGCACGAGGTGGAGACCGTCGCTCTGTGCGACGCCAACTTCGGAATGTTTCCCTCCGATGTTCAGTTCGTCCGGGACCTGCTCGACGTACGGGACTCCTACGGATACCCGGTGGCCCTCGAATGCAGCTGGGCCAAGAACAAGTCGACGACGTTCCGAAGCATCGTGGAGGAGATGAGCAGACGACGACTGAAGAGCTCGTTCACCATCGCCCTCCAGAGCCTCGACGAGAAGACCCTGGATCTGATGAACCGCCGCAATATGCGGATCAATGACTGGCAGCAGTTGGCGGACTGGCTCGAGGACCTCGGCTTCGCCTGCTACGCGGAACTGATCTGGGGCGCGCCGGGGGAGACGGTCGAGAGCTTCCTCGCCGGATACGACAAGCTCACCGAGCGCATAGGGCGTGTGGCCACGTATCCCCTTCTGCTCATCCCCAACACGCACTACTACGATCAGCGCGACACCTACGGCTTCGTCACGGTGCAGGGCGACCAGGACGACTTCGAGTATGTCGTGGCGAATCGCGGTATCAGCCTCGACGACACCTGGTCCATGTCGCGCTTCATGTTCTGGTCCCGGCTGATGTCGGAACACGCGATCATCCGCCATGTCTGGCGTCCGGCGCTGCTGCTGGCCGGCCTCAAACAGTCGGACATCATCAGGTCCGCAGCGGACTGGTTCGCGGAAGGGGGGACCGCCCGGGACTCGTTCGACGAGCTGGCAGTCCAGTTCGGGTCGACTCGGTCGCTGAGCGAGGCACTGACTCTGTTCCATACCGGTGGTCGTGGCAAGGAGTTGCTCGGCACGTGGTGGGAGCAGCGGATACGGGCGCTGCTCCCGGAAGACCACCGCGATCTCCTGAGCGAGGTCTTCAGGTTCGATCTCGAAACTCTCCCGGAACTGGACCCGGCCGACGACGCATCGGCCGCCGCGGAAGAGGAGACGGGGGTGGCGAGGGAGACGTGGAGCCGGACCGTGCTCTTCGGCTACGACGTCCTCGGCGTCATCGCGAGACTCCGGGAGGCCGGCAGCCCGGAGCCCGGCAGCCTCTTCCCCAGGGAGCCGACGCTCTATGAGCTCTCGTTCCGTGCGGGGCTGGGAAAGTACATCAACAATCACGAGGAAGCGATCCACTACTTCGGCAGGGCTCGCCGCCTCACCTCAACGGTCCGGGGCGGTGATTCTTGAGAGACATAGTGGTCAACCTCGGCAGTGGTGCCTTCCTTTCCGTTCTCGGTGCTGTGGCGGCCCTTGTGGCCGACAGGTTCCGAAGGCGCCGACGTCTTGGGCACCTGTACGCACTCGTGAGCACGGCGCGGCGCATACAAATCGTCGTACCGAGCCTGAACGTTTCGGAGTTCACCCCCCAGGGAGCACAGTCCGTCGCGAGAGTGCCCGTCAACATCAGAGTCATGCCGATGGCGGAGGGCGGTGCCATCGCTCAGCTGATGGCGGCGCTCCATGCGGTGGGGAAGGACAACGTCGAGCTCGTTCCGCAGGAGGCATACCAGAACGACGCGGACGTCACCATCTCGGTCGGCGGGCCGAGCCTGAACTCCGCGTCCGCAGGGATCCTGCGGGCCGGCTTCCCTAGATTCTCCATCAAGTACCCGGAGCACATCGCCTCGTACGGCACCACGACGTTCTCTCCCGAGATCACGAGCAGTGGGGAACTGCGCGAGGACTACGGGTTCCTGGCTTGTTCGCGGCCACGTCCGGACAAGTACTGCATCGTGGTCTGCGGCGTCTGGGCCGCCGGTACACAGATGGCCGTGAGCGCGCTGGTGGCGGCGGAGCGGAAATCAGAGATACGCAAGCGGATCATCGGACGCGAGACGTTCTTCGCGGTCATGCACGGAGAAGTCCGCGGGCTGGCCCAGGAGTCCGTACAGACCGTGGAGGTCCGCTCCGTGGGTGCCTAGGCGCGTGCTCAGCCGCTCTCGGGGCCGGGAGGTTCATGCATGGTCTATCCACTGTCGAGCGTCTGGGGCACGGCGATATCCGCCGTGTACGCGCTCTCGATCGCGGGGGAGTGGCTTGCCGTACGCCGGGTCGCCGAGCGCGGCAGCCCCGGACGGCACTCCACACGCGGCGTCGGCGCAATTCTGCGGGAGGCCGCGGACGTTCTCTACCTGCCGGCCGGGACATCGGACGCGCGCCGAACGGACCGCAACACGCGGGCGCTGCTCGTACTGGGCAGCCTCGGCGGACTCGGTACCGCTCTGCTGATCCCCCTTCTCCGTCCTGAAAGCGTGAACACGGCGGCGCTCACCCGGCTCCAGCCCATCGCACTGGTGGTGGTGATCGCCGGAGCCTGGCTGAGGCGACGGAGCGTCACAGAACTGGGGCCCGCAGCCATCCGCGTGGTCCATGCCAGCGAGAACGTGCCACTCGTCACCTCCGGCCCGTTCCGCTTCATCAGGAATCCCGCCTACGCGGGGAGCCTGCTGATGTACGCCGGGATCGGGATCGCACTGGCATCGTGGATGAGCACGGTGTGTGCCGCAGTAGTGCCTCTGGTGAGCCGGCTTCCCCGCATGAGACGTGAGGAAGAGGTTCTCCTGGAGGTACATGGAGCCCCCTATCGCGCCTACAAGTCCCGGGTGAAACGGCTCATTCCCTGGGTATGGTGAATGCCCATGCTATAGGTCGCCGCTTCGCAGCAGGACTCTGCATATGTCGGGGACGGTACAGGCGATGTAGTTCCAGGCGGACGTCATCAGCCGGCTTCTTCCCGCGCTCCGCGCGCGGAACCCCACGGGCACGAACGAGATCGTGAATCCCTGCCGCACAGCTCTGATCACCTGTTCGTGCGTGTAGGTGTAGTTACCGGTGATACGGCAGTGGGCTGCCACCTCGACGGTGAAGGCCCGAAATCCACTCTGTGTGTCGGCCAGATTCGTACGCAGGGCGAGGGAGAGAGCCAGGGACGCGATACGATTGAGCGCATAGCGCTGCGCCGACATTCCCTGTGGGCGCCTCCAGGTCCTGTCCCCGATCGCGAGGTCCGCCCCCGTCTCGCACGAGGTCACCAGGGTGCCGAGATCGGCGGCACGGTATTGCCCGTCGGCATCGACCTGAACAATGATCTCGGCCCCCAGTCCAAGCGCCTCCTGCACTCCCGTCCGGAATGCGCTGGCCAAGCCGGAGCCTTTGTTGCGCACCACTCGTGCACCTGCCGCCAGAGCCTGCTCGGCGGTACGATCCCGCGAGTTGTCGTCGATGACGAGAACGGAGAGATCTCTCCCCATGCCGGCGCCTTGCAGCAGGAAATCCAGGATTACAGCGGCCACCGTCTCCTGCTCGTCCTTGGCAGGCATGATGATCACTATCAAGCCGCCCCCCGTCGAACTTGTGGAACCGCAGCCGAGCAGCGCCGTAGCAACCGTAGGTGACCCACTCGTCCGACAGCAAGAGGTCCGATAAGCATGAATGACACCGACCTTGGCGCCTACGGTGATTGGTTGGAACTGGCGTGTCGGCAGGGCGGCCTTTTCCCGCGCGCTGTCCCCGGTGCGGCAACACAGCGCCGAGTGCGAGAGATTCTCGATGTGCCCGACCCGGAAGAGGAGAGTTTCGTTCCGGTCCTGTGCCACTCGTGGCAGGACGGAGGGCTGGTCGGTGAAGTCGTTTCCTGGTCGGCCGGATTCGGGCCGCGAACAGAGGCCTATGTCCTCCGCCCCCAAGGACCTGGGCCATTCCCTGGAGTCCTCGCTCTCCACGATCACGCAAATGTCAAGTATTACGGAAAAGAGAAGATCGCGGACGGCCCCGATGGGCCGGTCCCCGAACTCGCGAGGTTACGGGACAAGTTCTACGGAGGGCGTGCCTTCGCGAACCATCTGGCCCGTAGAGGGTTCGTGGTGCTGGCACACGACGCCTTCATGTGGGGGAGTCGCAGGTTCCCGGTCGACACCCGGTCCGAAGCGTCGCGCAACCAGCTGGAGGCATTCGCAGCGGCCCAAGGGCGCCAGGTCCGGGAACTGCCGGAGAGCGAGAAGTACGACGCCTTGGCCCGACAGCTGGAGCACACTGTCGCCAAATACTGCTCACTGCTCGACACGAGTATTGCGGCCCGTATCTGCCGGGAGGACCGGATCGCCTTGGGTTATCTCCGATCGCGGCCTGACGTGGATACCGGCCGCACAGGCTGCGTCGGGTTGTCGGGCGGCGGAGCCCGGGCCGTACTGCTGCGTGCCGTCACCGGAGATGTCAGGGCGGCGGTGATCACCGGAATGATGAGCAGCTTCCAGGCCCTGCTGGACCGGCACGTCGCCTCGCACAGCTGGATGTTGTTCCCACCGGGGCTCAGCCGTATCGGCGACTGGCCCGACATCGCCGCGTGCCGGGCTCCGGCTCCCATACTCGTCCAGTACCTGAAGGGGGACGAGCTCCTGCCGGCATCCGGCATGATGGCCGCTCATCGACGGCTCGCAGAGCACTACACCGCAATCGGTCACCCTGACTGCTACAGCTCTCACTTCGTCGACGGACCTCATCGGTTCGACATACCGATGCAGGAGGAGGCCTTCGGCTTTCTGGCGCGATGGCTGACGCCCGGCGCACGGTGAGCGGGCCGGTGCTCGGCGCACTGATGACCCGACAGGAGCAGCGACGCCACTGATCACTCTTCGGCGCCCGCGCGTTGCGCCCGTCCTCAAGGCCCACTGCCGCCAGAATGGTCCAACGCCGCGGCCGGTGAACAGGGAGCTGGGTCATGAGCGTCGGTCCCGAGCGGGAACAGAGCGTGCTGTCCGCGCTGGACCAGCAGGCCCCTACGACCCTCTACTGGTCGTTGACCCTGCTGGCGACCATCGGCGGATTCCTGTTCGGCTACGACACCGCCGGCATCGGGTCCGCACTGAACTTCATTCCGTACGACCTCAGCGGATTCGCGCTGGGCTATCTGGTGGCCGGCACCTCCGTGGGCGCCGCGGTGGGCGCGCTCCTCGCCGGCCCCCTGACCGACCGCTTCGGCCGGAAGTCGCTGCTCATCGCGGATGCCGGCATCTACACCATCGGCGCACTGCTCTGCGCGGTCGCCTGGCATGCCTGGGTGCTCATCAGTGCCAGGACGCTGATCGGCCTGGCCATCGGGGCGGACTCGGCCATCGCGACGGCGTACATCGCGGAGTACGCCCCTCGCAGGCAACGCGGCTCGTTGAGCCTGATCCAGCAGTGGATGATCACCGTCGGGATCCTGGTCTCGTACCTTGTCGCCCTGGTCGTTCTGAAGGCGATGCCCGGCAATGCCTACGGCCTCGACTGGCGGTTGATCTTCGGACTGGGCGCGTTGCCCGCGGCCGTCGGCCTCGTGCTGCGCGCCAGGATGCCGGAATCGCCGCGTTGGCTGCTGGAGAAGGGCCGCTATCGCGACGTCCAGCGGGCGCTGGGGCAGTTGGGCATCGAGGTGACGGTGGAGCAGGTCGAACGCAGCGCCAGGACGCTGGCACCGCGAGAGCCGCGCGGCCGCGACGGGCGGCCCCGCACCCCGTGGACGGCCGGGGTGAGGCGGGCGCTGGTGGTGATCTGCGTCTTCTTCACCTTCCAGCAGATCACCGGTATCAACGTGCCCCTCTACTACGGTCCGCACCTGCTGGCGCCGCTGTTCCATGGCGGTGGCTCCAAGGTGGACGCCGCCATCGCCGGTGTCGAGGCCACGGCCATCATGTCCGCGGTGAACGTCGGCGCCACGTACTTCGGCTTCAAGTACATCGACCGCGCCGGACGCCGCCCCATGAGCATGGGCGGCTTCTCCGGCATGGCGGTCTCCGCGCTGGTGGCTGCCGCCGGCCTGAACTTCCTCACAGGCACCGCGAAGATCGTGTTGGTGATGATCGGACTGAACCTGTTCATCGCCTCCTTCGCGATCGGGGTCGGCGGCACCGGCTGGCTGATCCAGGGGGAGACCTTCCCGACCGAGGTACGGGGCAGCGCCGCCGCCATCGGCGCCACGGTGAACTGGCTGGCCAACTTCGCCCTGGTCATGGTCTTCCCGGTCTGGCAGGGCGCCATCGGGCTGGCCTGGGTGCTGGTCTGCTTCAGCGCCCTGTGTCTGCTGGCGGTCGCCTTCGTCGCCGCCTTCCTGCCGGAGACCAAGCACCTGTCCGTCGACGAGATCATCCACATCTACGAGGCGAAGATGCTCAGGAAGACGTGACAGGCCACCGCTGGAACACACCGTCGTCACTCCGTTCGCAGGGCGAGCATCGGCGTGGCAGAGGCAGTACGGGATGCGGGAAGCACGGACGCGGCCAGGGCGAGAGACGGTGCGGCCAGCAGCGTGAGGGTCAGCTGTCCGTACGGGATCGTCGCGCTGCCCAGGTCGGGCAGTGCGCCGAACAGCAGGACGCCGTAGCCGGTTCCCAGGGCGAGTCCCGGGACGGCCGCGTACAGCCCGAGCAGCCCGGCCTCCCAGGCCAGCACGGAGCACAGGCTGGAGCCGGTCATGCCGATCGCGCGCAGGATGCCGTTCTCGCGGGCGCGTTCGGTGACGGACAGGGTCAGCGTGACGGCGATGCCTACGAGCGCGACCAGGACGGTCAGTGAGACCAGCCCCAGGGCGATCACACGCAGTCCTTCGATCGACTGCTGTGCCGAGCGGCGGTCCTCGCCCGGGTAGGAGAGGTGGAGCGCGGGGTCGAGAGGCAGAGCGGTGTCGAGCGGGGCGCGCAGGGACGCCGGATCGCCGCGGTCCGCCGCGGTGATGTACAGGGCGCGGACGGGGGCGTCGGGCGCCAGGCGGGCGAAGTCCTGGGGCAGGAGGGCGGCGTCGCCGAGTGCCTCGGAGGAGTCCGGGTGGATCACGGAAACCCTGACGATGAGGCTCCGGCCGCGGGAGCGCAGGGAGATCTGCTCGCCGGTACGGGTGCCGAGGGCCGCTGCCATCGTGGTGGACAACGCGACCTGCCCGGGGCGCAGTTGTCCGCCGTGCGGGCCGAACAGGGCGGGCACGGCGGAGGGATCGATGCCGTGGATGTCGCCCTCCCGGTGGCGGCCCAGGGCTCCGCTCGCCTCTCCGTCGGCCCTCGCGACCGTCACCACGGCGGCGGTCTCGGGGAGATCGCGCACCGCGTCCACGACGGCCGGGGTGAGCGCCGAGCGCCCGGTGGGGAGCACGGCGACGACCGCGTCGACCGGGTCCCGGCGTGCGAGCCTGCGGTCCATGCCGTGCTGCGCCGAGGCCAGGGTCACGAGGACCGTACTGACCATGGTGAGGCCCAGAGTGAGTACGACCGCGCAGGCGGCGGCGCGGCGCGCGCTGCGGGAGAGATTGCGCAGGGCCAGGGCACCGGCCAGGCCGGCCGCCGCCCGTACGGGTCGTCGCGCGGCAGTGGCCGTACGGCGCAGCAGGGCCGGTCCGAGGGCGAGGAGACCACCGAAGGCGGCGGCCCCGGAGGCCACCGCGCCGGCCACCGCCACGCTGCCGCCTCCCATGGCGCCCGCGGCACACAGCAGGGCACCGGCCAGGCACAGCCAGCCGGTCACGGCACGCGTGCGGCCGATCCGGTCGGGCACATCGCGGACCGCCGCGGTGGACAGGGCGGCGACCGGCGGAATGCGGGCGGCGGCCCAGGCCGCCGGGGTCGCGGCGGCGACGGAGGTCACCACGGACGCCAGGACGCTTCCGAGGAGCGACGGCACCGGCACCACAGGGGAGCCCCGTCCCGAGACACCGGTGACCGCGGCGGCGCAGCCGACCGCCGCGAGGGCACCCAGTGCCCCGGCGACCAGGCCGGAGAACGCGGCCTGGGCCAGCACCAGACGCAGCACCTGCCCCGGCCGGGCGCCGACGCAGCGCAGCAGGGCCAGCCGCCGCTGGTCCCGGACGAGGAGGACCCGGTACGTGGTGGAGACGATCACGGTGCCGGCGAGCAACGCGACCACCACGAACGCCGTGAGAAGTGTGGAGAGCGTGCCGATCGGGTTTTTCCCGCCTTCCGTGGCCCGCAGTTCGGCGCCGGTGCGGGCCGTGACGTCCCCGCCCAGGGCGGCGCGGACCTCGGAGAGCACCTGGGCTGCCGGGCGGCCGTCGCCGCGTACCAGTGCCTGCTGCCAGCCCCCGGTGTGCAGCCAGGAGCGGGCGTCGTCGGGAGTGGTGAGCAGCGCGCCGCCCAGCGCGGCGGGCGCCTGGACGACGGCCGTGACGGTCACCGTCAGCGGCCGGGGCGCCGCCGGTGTTCCGGCGGCCACGGTGATCCGGCTGCCGACTTCCAGCCCGGGTCTGGCGTCCAGTGCGCTGGTGACCGCCACCTCGCCGGGCCCGTCCGGCAGGGTGCCGCGCAGTACGCGTACCACGGACTGGGGGCCGCTCAGGGCCGTACCGAGCAGCGGGTACGGACTGCGCCCCGCGCCCTTGACGAGGACCGAGCCGGTGGCCACGGGCTGTACCTCGTTCACTCCGTCGAGGGCGCGCAGCCGCTTGATCCGGGCGTTGTCGAGCAGACGGCCGGCGTCGGCGCTCCCACCGTCCCCGGTAGCGTTCGCGGCGACGACGACGTCGGTGCCCTTGGCCACGGTGGAGAACTCGTCGGCGACCTGGCGCTTCAGCGTGGCCGTGAAGACGGCCGAGCCGGCGAGGAAGAAGGCCGTCACCAGGAGCGTGCAGCCGGTGAGCAGCAGCCGCGAGGGCCGCGTCCTGATCTGGCGGACCGCCACGGCGGTCAGTCCGCTCTTCCGGAACACCGCCCTCACCTCCGCAGCTCTTGGAGCGCGCCGAGGACGGATTCGGGTGTGGGCGCCTGCAGTTCGCCGCTGATGTGACCGTCGAGGAGGAGGACGACGCGGTCGGCGTAGGAGGCGGCCACCGGGTCATGCGTGACCATGACAACCGTCTGGCCGAACTCGCGCGTCGAATAGCGCAGGAACTCCAGCACGTCGCGGCCGGAGGCGGCGTCCAGGTTCCCCGTGGGCTCGTCGGCGAAGACGACGGCGGGCCGGGCCGCCAGCGCTCGGGCGATCCCGATGCGCTGCTGTTGGCCGCCGGACAGCTCCGAAGGGCGTCGCCGCAGCTGGTCACCGATGCGCAGCGCGTCCACGACCGTCTCCAGCCAGGCGGGGTCGGGTCGGCGGCCCGCCATCTGCAGCGGCAGCAGGATGTTCTCGGAGCCGTTCAGCTCGGACAGCAGGTGGTACTGCTGGAAGACGAAGCCGATGCGGTCGCGCCGCAGGTCCGTGCGCCTCCGCTCGGACAGCGCGGTGATGTCGGTGTCCTCGATGGTGATCGTCCCTGACGTCGGCCGGTCCAGCCCGGCCAGGCAGTGCATCAGGGTCGACTTCCCCGACCCCGACGGCCCCATGACGGCGAGGAAGGAGCCCTGGGCGATGTCCAGGTCGACCCCGCGCAGCGCCTGCACCTCGGTGTCCGCCGGGCCTCCCGTCGCGTACACCTTGGTGACCCCTTCGGCCCGGACGGTCACCCGCGTGAGCATGCTGGTGTTCATCGACTGCTCCCCGTCTCCTCAGTCCTGGAGGTTCACGAAGCAGGACACGGTCCCGTGGGAGTCGGGCTTCTTCTGCTCGACCTTCAGCTTTCCGTCGACATAGATGCGGCACACCGTCCCGGCGGGCGCGTGGCCCACCCCCACCTGGTCGAAGCCGAATCCGACGTTCTGCGCGCGGCTCCACGGCAGGCTCTGCTCACCCACCCTCTTGTCGGTGGTGTCCCCCGCGAAGCTGTAGGAGATGTTCGTGGCCGCAGGGCCGGTGACTTCCATCTTCACGTCCCAGCTCGTGCCGAACAGGCCGCAGCCGGTCAGCGACACGACCGCCACGGCGGCGGCGCCGGCCGCCACCAGCGACGTGACACGTGGACGCGAGTAAAGGGGCTGCATGACAACTCCTGGGGTGATGAGGGACTGTTCGTCGGTACGCCGATGATTCTGCGAGCCGACCGGCGGCCGGCGATGCCACCGAAAGACGGTACGTGTGTCCCGGACATCGGCCGAAAGTACGCATCCGCCCCCGACCACCCGGAGAGCCGAAGTCCCCGGCCCCCGCGTGGGTGCCGCGAGCGGCCCTCTATCCTCCTCGCCATGTCCCCCGTGCTCCTGTCTCTCAGGCGGCCGCCCCGCGAGGCCGTCGCCGCTGCCTGCGTGGGTGCGCTGCTGCTGGTGCTCGACGCGGGCGTGGTCAGCCGGACCGGCGTCGGCCTCGCGGTCGTCGCGAGCGGCGCTCTCGCCCTGGGTACGGCCGGCGCCGTTCTGCCCGTCTACAGGGCCGGCCGCCAGTGGACGGCCTGCGCGATGTCCCTGACCGCGGCGGGAGTCTCGCTGCTGACCACATCCCTGGTGCAGGGCACCGTGCTGCAGCGCACCCCGGGCTGGGCCGAACTCGTCGCCCTGCTCGGTGTGCTGTGCCTGTCCTGCCGCTACGGGCGGCCACTGCCGCTCACGCTGTCGGCCCTCGCGTTGTTCACGGCCGTCATACGGCTGGTCGGCCGGGCACCCTCCCTGTCGTACCTGCCGGTGCTGGACCGGCTCGACGGGCTGTTCCCGCTTTTGCCGGCCGCCTTCGCACTGCTCGGCGGCTATCTGCGCACGGAGGACGGCCGGCGCCGCGCCGCCGCCGAGCGGGTGCGCCACTCCGAGCGGCTCGATCTGGCCCGGGACCTGCACGACCACGTCGCCCACTACGTCACCGCGATCGTCGTCCAGGCCCAGGCCGGGGAGCACACCGCGGTACGCGACCCGGACACCGCACGCCAGTTGTTCGCCAACATCGAAAGGACCGGGCAGGAGGGACTGGCGGCCATGAGCCGCATGGTCCGCCTGCTGCGCGAACCCGGCGCCGAGCAGCAGGCCCCGGTCGCCCCCGCCATGACCACCGTCGAGAACCTCGTCCGACGCTTCTCCACGCCCGGGCAGCACGCCTGGCTGAACGTCGAGGACGGGCTGGACAGCACCGGCTGGTCCCCGCAGCTCGCCCGGTCCGTGGAGCGCGTCGTCCAGGAAGGCCTGACCAACATCCGCAAACACGCCCGCTCGGCCACCACCGTGCACGTCCTGCTGGCCGCCGACGGGGACCGGCTGGTGGTCCGTGTGCGCGATGACGCGGCCCGGCAGCAGCGCGGCCGGATGCGGTTCAGGCCGAGCGGCTTCGGACTGGTCGGCCTGACCGAACGGGTGGCCGAACTGGGAGGTGAACTCACCAGTGGGCCGATGCCCGAGGGCGGCTGGGAACTGGCGGCCTCGCTCCCCATGAAGTGACGTACGCGCCCCCGCGTACTGAATCCCGTACGCCGTGAAAAGACGGAGTGAGGAGACGCTTTGAGCGTGTCAGTAGTGATCGCCGATGACCAGGAAATGGTGCGAACGGGCTTCCGTCTCATCCTGGAGAGCCAGGACGACATCCGTGTGATCGCGGAGGCCTCCGACGGTGTGGAGGCCGTGGAGGCGGTCCGCCGGTTGCGGCCGGACGTCTGCCTGATGGACATCCGCATGCCCAGGCTCGACGGCCTGGAGGCGACGAAGCTGCTGCGCCAGGACGCGACGAAGATCGTCGTCGTCACCACCTTCGACCTCGACGAGTACGTCTACGGCGCGCTGAGGGCCGGCGCCAGCGGCTTCGTGGTCAAGAACTCCGGACCCCGGCTGCTGATCGAGGCCGTGCACGCCGCCGTCAACGGGGACTCCCTCATCTCCCCTTCCGTGACCGTACGGCTGCTGGAACACCTGGGCCGTCCCGCGCGCGCCCACACCAGGGACGCGGCCGCGCGACGGCTCACCCCGCAGGAGCTCAGAGTGGTGACGCTGGTCGCCCGCGGTCGCACCAACCACGAGGTCGCCGGGGAACTGACGCTGTCCCTCAGCACGATCAAGAGCCACCTCAGCCGTATCCAGGACAAACTCCCGGCCCGCAACCGAGTGGAGATCGCGGCGTGGGCCTGGGAACACGGCATCGTGGACTGAGTGGAGTTCTGGCGTACACCGCCGATGACGCGCCCACCGGTGATTGCCGGAGCCGACGGCGGTTTGCCGCGACCGCATCGTTGGGCAGGGTGGCAAGCAGAGATTGATTCCGATGCTCTTGGCCAGGGGGATGGACAGGCCGGCGAGTTCGGGGCCGCACCCGCGGACGGCAGCGGGCAGTTCTCGGGCCGCGGCATCGCGGCAGGGGCTGGGTGACATGGCGTCAACGGCCCCGATGGGAGGGGGAGGTGAATCGCATCGGCGGGATGGTCTGCGGTGGGAGTGTGACCGGCCGGTCGGCGCCCGCGGTGCTGCCCCCATCGCTGCGCGCGTGGCTCGGGCTGATCGCGGCCCTCGCCACGCTGATGGTCGTCGTGCTCGGGGTCCTGTACGCCGGCCACAGCCGGCCCGGCATGGTGGACGCGTGGATCCAGCCGGCGGTTGAGGGTGTGCGGCCGCCGTGGCGGCACGTCGCTCTGGCCATGGACTTCCTGGGGGAGCCCGCCGGAGCGGCGACGCTGGTCGGGGCCGCCGTGACGGGCTGCCTGCTGCTTCGGCGTCCTCGCGCGGCGGTGCTCCTCGTCGCGGGCGTCGGCATGACCGTGGGGGCGGCGACGCTGCTCAAGTCCGTGGTGGGACGCACGATCCATGACGGGCACCTGTCCTACCCGAGCGGGCACACCGCCTTCCTCACCGCGCTCGCCCTCGTGGTGGCGTTGGTCGCGACCGGCCGGCTCGGCCTCGGCAGGAGGGCCGGCACGTTACTCGTGCTCGCCGTGGCGCTGGTTGCCGGTGCCACCATGGGCTGGGCACAGGTCGCCCTGGGCGCGCACTACCCGACCGACGTCCTCGGCGGCTGGTGCACCGCGCTGGCGGTGATACCGGCGACCGCGTGGCTGGTCGACCGGACGGCTGACCGGTTGGCCGACCGGATGGCCGACGCCGGTCGCCGGGAGCATCGCTGACGTCACGTCACGTCACGCCAAGCGGCGGAATACGGGCTTCACCGGTCGTCCCGCCAGCCAGGGGGTGGGGTCGGCGGCGTCCAGTGCCTTCCGGTACACCGCACATGCCTGGGCCACCACGTCGATGGTGTGATCGATGTCGGCGTCGCCGAGCGCGCTGCTCACCACGAACGACGGGGCGAGCACCCCGCCCGCGAGGAGCCGGCGCAGGAACAGGGTGCGGTACTGCTGCGACGGCTGCCGGTTCTCGTCGAGGGTGGCAAAGACCAGGTTGCTGGCCCGGCCCCGGACGACGACGTGGTCGCCGACGCCCATGTCGGCCGCGGCGTCGCGGACACCGGCGGCCAACCGCTCGCCGAGGGTGTGCAGCCGCGCGGTGACGCCCTCTTCGACGTAGGTGGTGAGCACGGCCATCGCGGCTGCCAGGGAGTGCGTCTCCGCACCGTGCGTGGTGGACAGCAGGAACACCCGGTCGCCGGAGTGACGCAGCCCGCCCCGCTCCATCAGATCGCGGCGCCCGGCCAGCGCGGACACGGCGAATCCGTTGCCCAGCGCCTTGCCGAACGTGGAGAGGTCGGGGACGACGCCGTACAGGCCCTGGGCGCCCGCCTCGGACCAGCGGAAGCCGGTGATCATCTCATCGAAGATCAGTACGCAGCCGTGCCGGTCGGCCAGCTCGCGCAGGCCGGCGAGGTAACCGGGCGGCGGCTCGGTGTGGGTGGCGGGTTCGAGGATCAGGCAGGCGACCTCGTCCCGGTACCGGGTGAGCAGTTCCTCCGTGGCGGCCAGGTCCCCGTAAGGGAAGGCCACGGTGAGCTCGTCGGTCGCCGCCGGAACGCCGGCGGACATCGGGGTGGTGCCGATGAACCAGTCGTCGACGGAGAAGAACGGATGGTCGGCGCAGAGCGCCACCCGCGGGCGCCCGGTGGCGGCGCGGGCGAGGCGCACCGCGGCGGTGGTGGCGTCGGAGCCGTTCTTCGCGAACTTCACCATCTCGGCGGTCGGCACCGTGGCCAGGAAGCGCTCCGCGGCTTCGACCTCCACGATGGACGGCCGGACGAAGTTGCTGCCGCGGTCGAGTTCCCGCCGCACCGCCTCGATCACGCGTGGGTGGGCGTGGCCGAGACTGACCGACCGCAGGCCGGAGCCGTACTCGATGTAGCGGTTGCCGTCGATGTCCCACACGTGGGCACCGCGGCCGTGGCTGATGACCGGGGCCAGGTTCTCGGGGTACTGGTCGTCGCCCTTGGCGTAGGTGTGCGCGCCCCCCGGGATCATGGCGTGCAGCCGCTCGTTCGCCAGCCGGGACCGGGGCAGGACGAACTCGCCGGTGTCTTCGGTGTCCACGCGGACCTCAGCTCTCTTTTCGCTGCAGGACCGCGGCGAGGCTCGGCGCCTCCCGGTCCCGCTGGGACATCGAAGTGACCGGCAGCGGCCAGGGAATGGCGAGCTCCGGGTCGTCGAACGCGATCGTCACGTCCTCGGCCGGATCGTGCGGGCGGTCGATCCGGTACGAGACGTCGGCGGTTCTGGTCAGCGCCTGGAAGCCGTGCGCGCACCCCGCCGGGATGTACAGGGTCATCTGCGTCTGGTCGGACAGCTCGAAGAAGGCCCGGTTGCGGTAGGTCGGGGAGTCCGACCGCAGGTCCACGACGACGTCGAAGATCCTCCCGTACGAGCACCGCACCAGCTTGGCCTCGCCGGCGCCGGAGCGCAGGTGCAGGCCGCGCAGCACGCCCCCCGCCGAGCGGGACAGGCTGTCCTGCACGAAGGCGTCCGGGTCGAGGCCCACCGAGCGGACCACACCGGCGTCGAAGGTGCGGCAGAAGAAGCCGCGTTCGTCGGCATACGGCGTCGGCTCGAAGAGATACGCGCCGGTGATCTCCGGGACTTCGGTCGCCTTCATGGAGCCTTCCGCAAGGTGTGGGCGTGGCCGGCCGCAGGGAACAGGGCCGCGGTCAAGGAGTTGAACTGGTGCTCCAGTCGCCGGGCGGCGGCCAGGTTCCGCTCGGTGAGGGTCCCCCTCAGCTCGGCCGAACGCTTCTCCAGCGCACGGAACTGCTCGAGCAGCCGGTCGGCGTCGACCTCGCGCGCCGGGTGGCAGTACGCGCCGAGGCCCATCTCTGTCATGAGCGCGTCGCTCTTCGCCGCATAGCAGAGAGCGAGCACCGGCGTTCCGGTCTTCAGCGCGCAGATCAGGTTGTGGTACCGGATCGCCACCACGGTGTCGGCAGCCGCCATCTCCTTCATCAGGTCGGCAAGTGAGGACGGCTCGGCGGCGGTGACCAGCGGCGAGTCCACCGCGCCGAGGATCGCGGCGATCACCGACGCGTCGCAGTCGTCACCGGTGAGCAGCCGGACAGGCCTGTCCTCCTCGACCAGCGTGCGGACGAACCGGATCGTCCCGTCGAGGTAGCGCCGGTATATCTCATCGGCCCTGGCCCGATCGTCGTTGCCGCCGTGGAAGTCCATGATGCCGACGCAGACCGGGCCCGGCGGGGCCGACGGGTCCGAAGGCGCGACGGGGGTATCTCCCTGCTCTGGGGCCCCCTCCCGCCAGCCGAAGGCTGGCGGAGAAGCCGAGAGCTCGGGGGACCGTGGCGTCGGCAGGGCGAACGCGAGGTCCGGGTAGACCTCGTCGCGCGCGGTGTCCACGCCCATCGCCCGCATCGCGTCGCGGGACTGCGCGTCCCGGTACGACCGGTAGGCGGCCAGCCGTGCCGACCAGCGCACCAGGGTCCGGGTCGGCCGGTTGCCGATCGTCGCGGCGCCGACGCTGACCAGCGCCACCCGGGTGCGCAGCAGCCGGCCACTCGCGCAGAGCAGGAACAGCGAGTAGGGGAAGCCCCACGGCCGCAGCGGCAGCGTGGCCTCCAGGACGCCCATGCCGGGGACGATCACCACGTCGTGCCCGCGCACCCAGGCAGCGGTGCGGAAGACGTCGACGAGTTTGCCCAGACCCTTCGCCGCGATCGCGCCCGCACGCGACGCGGTCCGGTACTCCCCGCGGTACCAGTGCAGCCGCGTCGCGGGGATTCCGAACCGGGCCGTCACGGCGTCGGGTCCGCCGCACAGCGCGTCCACGACCGCCTCCGGGTGTTCGGCGCGGAGATACTGGAGCACGGCTTCGAGCGATCCGTCGTTGCCGAGGTTGCCGGAGCCGAGCAGGCCGAACACCCCGACGCGCACCGGGGCCCTGTCCGCGGCCGTCATGCCTGCCTCCCCTCACGGCCGGCGACGAGGGCGTCGACGGAGACCGTGAGCAGGCCCGGATCGACCGGGGCGCGGTCCTCGACCCGCTCACCGGCGCCCGGCCGGACCCGGCTGGTCATCCATGCGCCCAGATGGCGGTAGCACGCGCGCCGGTCGGCCGGCGACAACGGCGCCCGCCGGATCGCCGCGACGAAGCCCCAGATGTACTCGGCGAGAAGCCGGGGCGTCGGGTGCAGCGGGCCCGCCCGGCGCGGGTCCAGGTTGACGCACCGGGCGCGCTTGCCGGGATTCGCCCGCTCGGCCCGCGTGGGGTGGTCGCGGCGGAAGTACAGCAGCTCCGGCACCTGGTGGAAGGGCCCGTGCAGGGTGATCTCGGCGACGAAGGTGCGGTCCGCGTGGTGGTAGCTGTCGAGCGGCTTCACCCGGCGCAGCATGTCGGCCCGCATCACCCCGTAGAAGTCGTCGCCACCCGGCTCGAACAACAGACTGCGGAAGCGCTCCGGCGCGTGCGAAGAGCCGGTGGCGAGCCCGTACTCGTAGGGGACCTTCACCCGGCCGTCGCCGTCGATGACCGCCTGGCCGGTGTGCGCGAGGATGATGTCCGGCCGCTCGTCCAGCGCCTCCACACAGCGCCGCAGCAGGTCCCGGCCGTACAGGTCGTCGTGCGAGGCCCACTTGAACAGCTCGCCGCGGGACTGGGCGAACACATGGTTGTGGTTCGGAGTGGCTCC
This sequence comes from Streptomyces sp. NPDC047022, assembly GCF_040644155.1. NCBI lineage: Bacteria > Bacillati > Actinomycetota > Actinomycetes > Kitasatosporales > Streptomycetaceae > Streptomyces > Streptomyces sp. NPDC047022. The sequence goes on from NZ_JBEYVV010000011.1 coordinate 149,788, forward strand.
GATGTTCCGGGGCAGCCGGAGATACCGGATCCGCGAGTCCCGCGCGGCGTACTTGCGGCAGATCTCCTGGGTCCCGTCGGTCGAGGCGTTGTCGGAGACGATCAGCTCGAAGTCCTCGTAGGTCTGGCCGAGCAGGGCGTCGAGCGACTCGGCCAGGTACTCCTCGCCGTTGTACACGGGCAGGCCGATGCTCAGCCTGGGTCGGGCGGTCATTAGGTCCTCACTTCGGTGATGGGATCGCGGTGGCGCTCGCGCAGGGCGGACCGCAGTTGCAGCCACCACACGGCCGAGCCGCTGACGGTTGCGGCGGCGACGCCCCAGGCCGAGCCGACCGTGCCGGCGGCGGCTGCCCCGCCGAGCCCGCCGCCGACATAGCAGGCGGAGGCGAACAGCTGGCAGCGCAGGCTGCGCCGGGCCGCGCCGAGCGCGCGCAGTCCGGCCGCCGCGCCGGTGCCGAGGCCCGCGCCCGCGACGCCGAGGGTGATCTGCACGATGAGCTCCGAGGAGGAGTGCCAGACGCCGCCGAGCACCAGCTCGCCGAGCCGGTCCGGCACCAGCAGCAGCGTCGCGCCCCAGAGCAGCGCGCCGGCGGCCTGGCCCCCGCCAAGGAGGAGGCAGAACCTGCCCAGTTGATGCGGGGCCCGCCGCAGCACCCGTGCCGCCTCCGGGACGGTGACCAGCGAAAGCCCCATGAGCACCGCCAGGAACGGGCCGAGCAGGAGTTCGGCGCCCCGCACCGCGCCCACCGCGCCGACCCCGACGATCGCGCCCAGTCCGTACGCCCGCAGCTGGCTCGCGCCACTGAGGCTGACGTTCTCGGCCAGGTACCGGTAGCCCAGATCGCGCTGCTCGCGAAGCCACCCGCGCGCCTCCGCCGGCCGGGGCCGGATGCCGGACTGGAGGTAGCCGTACCCCGCCGCCACCGTGGCGGACGCGCTCCAGGCGAGCACGAAGGCGGCCACGCTGCCCACACGGGCCGCCACCACCATGGCCGGGACGAGCGCGACTGCCCACACGACGTCGTTGACGAACGCCTTCCGCCCGGTGCCGGCGGCGAAGAACGAGAACCGCCAGGCGTCCTGGAGCAGCAGCCCTGGCAACATGACACCGAGGGCGACGAACGCGGGCCCCAGCCGGCCGCCGAGGCCGAGCCCGGCCGCCAGGCACGCCGCGCCGATGGCCGCGCCGACGCCGAGCGCGGTACCCGTGGACCGGGCCACCGCCCCGCGCCAGGACGCGTCGGGCACGCCGCTGAAGCGCACCACGAGCGGATCGGTGGCCAGGCCGCGGGAGACGTTGAGCACCACGCCGTACGTCACCCAGGCGAGGCTGAACACGCCGAACGCGGTCACCCCCAGCGAGCGGGCCACGTAGATGCCCACCACGAAGTTGCTGACGCTTGAGGCCGCCTGGTCGGCCAGGCCCCAGGACAGCCGGCCGACGAGGGCCCGCCTGGCGGATCCGGCCGGTGCCGTCGACTGCTCCCGCTCGGTGGTCATCGGCGTCATGCCTTGATCAATTCGGCGTCGCACAGGGTGTCGGCCGCGACGGCGACGGTGTCGAACGGCAGCCCGGACCGCTCGGCGACGTCCAGCAGACTGTGCTCGCCGTCGGAGAGACTGAGCACCCAGAGCATGGCCATCTGGGCCTGCTTCGCGTCGCTGCGGCCACCGAGCGAGTCGTACAAACCGCGTCGGCCCAGCTGTGGTTCGCCATAGGGGCTGAGGTTGACGTACCGCCGGTTGCGGTCGAGGACGGCGAATGCCTCGCGGCAGACGGCGAGGGTGTCCGCCATCGCCTCCGGGGAGACGAAGTCCAGGTTGTCCGCAGAGGTGTGGTACTCGGGGTACCCGGCGTACGGGGTCCGGCTGAGCGAGCCCACGCCGAGATCGAACCCGGGCGAGCAGAACTGCCGCTCGTCGTAGCCGTACGGAGTGAACTCGGCGATGTGGTACGGGCGTTCGGAGGCGTCCAGCACATGCCGCATCACCCGGTCGATCTCCGCGTCGCCGCGCCTGCTCTGCTTGTACGTCAGCCGGCCCGGATCGCCGGCGCAGGCCAGCACCAGCCCGTGCTTGACCTTTCCCCCAGCTCTCGGCTCTGCTCGAGCAGGGGATACCCCATTCACACGCGCCGCGTTGCGGGCCAGCCAGGTGATCGCCCCGATGGTGCCGGGCGCGAACAGGAACCGGTAGGTGTAGTAGGGCCTTTCCTCCGCCAGCGCCCGGGCCAGGAACGTCGCCACGGCGATGCCGGCCAGGTTGTCGTTGGCCAGCGACGGGTGGCAGACGTGGCAGGAGACGATCACCTCGTCGGCGACCTGCCCGGGGACCACGTGTTCAGCGTAGGTGAGATGGCCGTCGGTGAGCGTGGAGTCGATGCGCACCTCGTACTCGCCGTCCGGCAGCGCGTCCAGGGTCTCCTGGGCCAGGCAGAACCCCCATTCCGGCTTGTAGTAGCTGGTGCGGTACGGCACCCAGGCCGGGTGGTCCGGCAGGGTGTGCAGGTGGCCACGCAGCTCGGCCAGCGGCATGGTCGCCGACACCGGCACGCTGTAGCCGAGCACGTGCAGGCTGGACTCGGCGAAGTCGACGACCCGCCTGCCGGCGGAGTCGGCGACGTACGCGTCCCGGATGTTCCACTCCTGCGGCACCGTCCAGTCGAGCACCTGAGTCCCCGTCGGCACCTCGTGCACCTGCAGCGGGACGTACTCGCCGACGATCTCCAGGGTGGCGCGCACACCGTCGCCGGTGATGCTCCGGCACAGCGGGTACAACCGCTCCACCAGCGCGTGCATCTCCTCGCCTGCCGCGGTCATCGGCGCCACCGCAGGGTGCCGTCGATCGCGCCGGCGTCGGACGCCGCGCGCAGCACGGCCAGCCGGGTGAAGCGTCGCTCGAAGTCCTCCCGGGTCAGCCCGTACTTACGGTAGTTGTCGGCGAGTTCGAGCGCTCCCTGCTTCACCGTCCACTCGCAGTCGAAGCCGGGCACCGCGGCGCGGAACCGGGAGAAGTCCACCCGGTACGACCGCGGATCGGCGCCGGTTTCGCCGGTGATCACCACCCGCGAGCCGGACACCGCCTCGGCGACCTGCCCGGCGATCTCGGCGACCGTGACGTTGTTGATCTCGCTGCCGATGTTGAACGCCCGGTCGTGCACCGATTCCCGCGGCGCGACCAGCGCGGCCGCGAAGGCCCGTGCGATGTCGGCGGCGTGCACCAGCGGGCGCCAGGGGGTGCCGTCGGAGAGCACCAGGACCTCGCCGGACAGGAGCGCATGGCCCACCAGGTTGTTCAGCACGATGTCGGCGCGCAGCCGGGGTGAGTAGCCGAAGGCGGTGGCGTTGCGCATGAACACCGGAGTGAAGTCGCCGTCGGCCAGCGCGTGCAGGTCGTCCTCCACGCGCACCTTGGACTCCGCGTACGGTGTCACCGGCCGCAACGGGGCGTCCTCGGTCACCAGGTCGTCGCCGCCTGCGGCGCCGTAGACCGAGCACGTCGACGCGTACAGGAAGCGCCGCACTCCGGCCTCGCGGGCCAGCCGGGCCAGCCGCACGGACGCGTGGTGGTTGATGTCGTAGGTGAGCTCCGGGGCCAACGATCCCAGCGGGTCGTTGGACAGGGCGGCCAGGTGGATCACGGCGTCCACCCCGGCCACGTGCTCGGCCGTGACGTCGCGCAGGTCCACCCGGTGCCCGGACGGGTCCGCGGGCGTCGGGCCCAGCACGCAGTCGGCGAACAGGCCGGCGTCAAGGCCGACGACTTCGTGTCCGGCGGCCGTGAGGACCGGGGCCATCACGGTGCCCAGGTAGCCCTGGTGTCCGGTCAGCAGTACGCGCAAGGTTCATTCCCCCAGGTCGAGAGTGAGTTTGGTGACGGCGAACGCCTCGGCGTAGCGCGCGTTGCTTTCGATGCCGCGGATCCGGGCCAGCCCGAGGAAGGCCTCGCGGTCGTACCAGGGCCGGTGCCGCTGCGAGGGGTAGTGCTCCTGCAGCAGCCGCACCTTCCGTTCGGCGATCTCCGGCGACAGCGGCTGGTACGCCGCCGGACGGCCGAGATCGCCGTCCCACTTGACGATCTCGTAGCCGAGCACCAGATGGTCGCGGAACGCGGTGGGCACCAGCTTCGCCAGGCCGCGGTGATCCTGGTGCGCGTCATCGGTACGCGGGGCAAGGACGAGATCGGGGTCGGTCTGCCCGCGCAGCTCCTCGAGCGCGGCCTTGGCCTCGTCCCAGTGCGCGGGCAGCCGGCCGTCAGGCAGCTTGTGCACGGTCAGCCGCAGGTCGGCGCCCGGGCAGAAGGCGGCGAGCGCGGCCTGCTCCTCCTGCTCCCGCTCGCTGCCGCCGCCGGAGAGGACCAGCACGTCGACGCGGATACCCGGCCGAGCGAGGCACATCGTCAGCAGGGTGCCCCCGGCGCCGATGGCGATGTCGTCGCAGTGCGCGCCTACCGCGACGATCCTGTCCAGGCGCCCGGCCCCGAGCCGGATCACGCGGTCCCCGCCCCGGCGCCGGCCCGGCTCCCGGTATCGCCCGCCCCCGCGCCACCGTGTTCCCACACGGCCCACGGACGGTCACCCCGGGCGTAGGCCTCGTCCAGCGCGGCCCGCTCCTTCACGGTGTCGGTCGGCTTCCAGAAGCCGCGGTGCTGGTGCGCCACCAGCCGTCCGCGCTTGGCCAGTTGGGCGCAACCGTCAGAGACCAGGTCCCCGTTCTCCGGGATGTGGTCGAAGACCTCCTGGCGGAGCACGAAGTAGCCGCCGTTCTCCCACAGCGGCAGCTCACTCACCGCGGTGATGCCCCCCACCAGGCCGTCATCGCCCAGGTCCACGCAGTGGAACGAGGACTGCGGCGGCACCACCATCATCGACGCACCGGCGTCGCGCCGGGCGAACCGGTCGATCATCTCCGGCAGCGGGGCATCGGTGAGCACGTCGGCGTAGTTGGCGAGGAACATCTCGTCGCCGTCCAGGTGGTGCCGCACCCGGCGCAGCCGCTCCCCGATCGGTGAGTCGATGCCGGTCTGCGCGAACGTGATCGTCCAGGAGGCGATGTCGGTGGACAGCAGCTCGGTCCGCCCGCCTCGCAGCACGAAATCGTTGGACGTCGTCTCCTCGTAGTTGAGGAAGAAGTTCTTGATGTGGTGAGCCCCGTACCCGAGACACAGGATGAACTCCGTGTGCCCGAAGTGCGCGTAGTAGCGCATGACGTGCCAGATCAGCGGCCGCGGGCCGACCATCGCCATCGGCTTGGGCATGTCGTCGGAGGCTCCGCTGCGCATCCGCATCCCGTATCCGCCGCAGAACAGAACGACCTTCATGCCTTGACCTCGACAATGCTCAGTTCCGGGATGGGGAAGACCAGCCGGCCGCCCCATTCGTGCACGAAGGACAGCTGCTCGACCAGCTCGGCCCGCAGATTCCACGGGAGGACGAGGACGTAGTCCGGTCTGTCGGCGGCTATCTGATCGGGCGGCAGGACCGGGATGCGGGTCCCCGGGGTGAACCTGCCGTGCTTGTAGGGGTTGCGGTCGACCGTGTACGGGAGCAGGTCTGGCCGGATGCCGCAGTGGTTGAGCAGGGTGTTGCCTTTGCCCGGGGCGCCGTAGCCGACGACCGTCTCGCCGCGCTCGGCCGCCTCGACGAGGAACCGCAGCAGGTCCCGGCGCACCTTGGCCACCCGGGCGGAGAACTCGGTGTAACCGGACAGCTCCTGCAGTCCGGCGGCCTTCTCCCGGCCCAGCACGTCGGCCACCTGCGGGGCCGGCTCGCCGGCCACCTCGGCCGGCCGGGCCCACAGCCGGATGGAGCCGCCGTGCGTGGGCAGCAGTTCGACGTCCACGAGCGTGAGTCCGCCGCTCGCCAGCGCCCGGGTCGCGGACGCGACCGTGTAGTACTGGAAGTGCTCGTGGTAGATCGTGTCGTACTGGTTCTCCTCGATCAGGGTCAGCAGGTGCTGCACCTCGATGGAGACCCAGCCGTCGTCGGCGACCAGGGCGCGCAGACCCTGGGTGAACCCGACCACGTCGGGGATGTGCGCGTACACGTTGTTGGCGACGACCAGGTCCGCCGGGCCGTGCTCGGTGCGAACGGCGGCGCCGGTGTCCGGGTCCAGGAACTTCGTGAGCGTGGGCACTCCCGCCTCACGCGCCGCGGCGCCGACGTTCACCGACGGCTCGATGCCGAGGCAGCGGATCCCGCGGTCCACCACGTGCTTCAGCAGGTACCCGTCGTTGCTCGCGACCTCGACCACGAAGGCGTCCGGGCCGAGACCCACCCGCTCCACGGCGTCCGCGACGAACGTGCGCGCGTGCTCCACCCAGGAGGTCGAGTAGGAGGAGAAGTACGCGTACTCGCTGAACGTCTCCTCCGGCGTGATCAGCGGAGGTATCTGCGCCAGCCAGCAGTCGGTGCAGACGCGCAGGTGCAACGGGTACGTCGGCTCCGGCCGGTCCAGCTGGTCCGCGGCGAGAAAGCTCTCGCACGGCGGGGTCGCCCCCAGATCGACGACGCTCGCCGTCGCCGACGAGCCGCACAGTCGGCATCGTGTCATCTATTGCCCCCCATCCCGCTCGCGCGGGTGTCCCCGCCACGAGCCAGTGCTTTGGTCCCCTACCGGCGACGGGCTGCCCCCGCCGCCGGACCGACCCGCGATCGCGGTGCGGTATCCCTCCACCAGGCGCTCCAGCCCGACGGCCGGGCTGAAGTCCTGCTCGTAACGGCGCCGGGCCGCCTGCCCCATCTCCCGGTTGCGGGCCGTCTCGGCCGTGATCCGGCGCAGGCTGGACGCGAGCGAGGCGGGCTCGCCCGGCCGGTGCAGCAGCCCGGTCACTCCGTCCTCGACGAGTTCGACGAAGGCGCCGTGGCCGGCGGCGACGGCCGGGACCCCCGCCGCCATCGCCTCCACGACCACCAGGCCGAACGCCTCCAGCCACGTGGAAGGAGCGACCACGGCGACCGACCGCGCGATGGCCTGCCGGCACTCCGCCGGGTCGTACAGGCCGACATACCGCACGTCTTCCCGGCCCGCCGCCCAGGCGGCCACCTCACGCTCCAACGGCCCCGCACCGGCGACCACGAGGGGCACGCCCACACCGCCGTCAGCGGCGATCTCGTCCCACGCGGCCGTGAGCAGCCGCACGCCCTTGGCCTCCGCGAGCCGTCCGAGATAGAGCAGATGCTCGCCGGCGCCCGCTCGGCGGGCGTCCGGGTCGGGGACGAAGTTGTGCTTCACCGCCAGCCGTTCGGCCGGCATGCCTGACCGCACCAGGACGTCGCGCTGCGCCGCGGAGATGCAGAAGAACCGCTCCACGCCGGACCACCACCGCCGCCGGTTGACCGACAGGCTGACCGCGAGCGGCACCGTCGCAAGGCGGGAACTGCGGTAGCAGCCGTGCCGGACGGCGGGCAGCGGTGCGGAGCCGACGCACTCGACGCACGGCCGGCCGTCCCGCTGCAGCGTGCCGGGCGGGCAGACCTGGGTGTAGTTGTGCAGCGTTGCGACGGCGGGCACGCCGGCGTCGGCGCAGGCGGCAAGCACCGCGGGCGAAAGGAGCGGGAAGACGTTGTGGACGTGGACCACGTCCGGCCGCTCGCTGCGAAGCCGGGCGGTGAGCTCCGCGCGGACCGCCGGGTTCCACGGCACCAGCAGGGGCATCGCGGCCTTGGCGAGGAGGGACATGGCGGCGATGTCGTCGCTGCGCCGCTCGAACACCTCGACCCGGTGACCGGCACCGCGCAGCAGTTCCACCTCCTGGTCGACGACCTTGTTCTCCCCACTTGGCTGCGCCGAGGCGTAGCGGTTGTGCACCACGAGGACGTGCATGCTCAGGTCACCTCCGATCTCCGGGCCCAGCTCGGGACATGTCGTTGAGGGACTTCGGGCGTCGCGAGCGGAGCGGCAGCGGCAGGTGCCGCGAGCAGTGAGCCGGCCAGGGCCAGATGCAGCAGATACGGCGAGGCGTCGCCCAGCCCGGCCTCGGTGTACGAGGCGATCGCGCAGTAGCTGATCAGGAAGATCGCGCAGGCCCTCTGCAGCGACGGTGGCCGCAGCAACGCGACGCCGCCCAGCACTATGATGATCACTGCGACCAGGGTGACGCCGATCAGACCCTGCTCGTTGTAGACGGCCAGCCAGCTGTTGTCGATCGGCAGCCCACCGAACGACTTGTCGCCCAGGCCCACGCCGAACAACTTCTCCGAGCCCGACCGGGGCGCGGCCAGCAGGGCGTCCCAGACCTTGGCCCGACCGGTGAGGTTGGAGAAGTTCTCCTTGCTCTGTCCGCGCAGGAACCACGACTGCAGCGCGGAGGCGAACCCCACGGCGGCCACCGCGGCGCACAGCACCGCCCAGCTGAAGAACCGCCGGGCCGCGGCGCTGGTCAGCATGAGCGAGCCGATCGCCAGCACCAACCCGATGAGCAGGCCGAGCGTGGCCGTCCGGGTGTGGGTCAACGCGAGCAGGACGAGTGACGGCACGATGATCACCGTCGCGCCGGCCCTGTCGGTCCTGCGGCCCAGTACGAGCAGCACGGTGAGCCCGATGATCACCGCGGCGTACTGTCCGATCTGCGGCGGGGTGAGCGGCCACAACGCGCCGACAAGGCGTCCGCCGTAGAGATCGGGCAGGGCCGCGCCCGGCGAGACGACCAGGCCGGCGGCCACCGACCCGAGCACCGCGAAGTACATCCGGATGTGGTGCCGGACGAACGTCAGGCCGCCGTCCCACCAGCGGCTGAGCAGCCACAGCGTGCCGACGAAGAGCGCCAGCCGGGCGCAGCGGAACAGCGCGCCGAACCCGGACTCCAGGTTCGCGCTGGAGATCACGCTCGACACCAGCAGCAGGGTGAGCGCGAACAGGTAGGCGCTGGCCCGGACGCGCAGCCGGAGGTTGACCGCGAGCGCCAGCGCGAACGCGGCGACCAGCGCGCCCATGGTGACCATCTGGATGAGGGAGCGGGGCAGTGGGATGATGGTCTTCGCCCCGGCGGAGCCGAGCGTGTTGAGGACCAGCAGCCCCCAGACAGTTCCGACGATCTTCGGCGTGTGGTCCGCGCCCATCTCAACCACCGTCCTGTGCGCGGAAGGTGCTGCCCGCGTCCTGCTGGTACGTGCCCAGCCACTGCCCGAAGTCGAGTATCCGGCTCGGATCGTGGACGACGAATTTCCATGGTCCGATGTAGACGTTGTCGTACCAGCGGTTGTGCTGCTTGAGGGTGATCGCCTCGGCCACCCGATCGCCCTGGTACGGCGACCAGTCCGGGTAGGTGCCGTAGTTGGCCAGCATGGCCATTCGGTCGCACTTCACCGTGCAGTCGACGACGGACTTGTCCAGCACGAAGCGGTTGCCGTGGATGTCCACCCGCTGGGTCTTCCACCGGCAGTCGGCGTAGAGCGGTGCGGTGGCGATCGCCGGCTGTGCGCAGCGACCGGTCTTCCCCACCAGCAATGTGCAGTCACCGGACGAGGTGTTGGCCGGGCTGTTGCAGAACCGGTCCGCGTTTTCCCACAGGGTGATCCCGGACCAGTTGTTCTCCAGCACGTTCCGGTAGATCTCGATCTTGTCCGTGCGGGCTCGGATCCGTGGTTCTCCGCCGGATTCGGACACGTAGATGGTCGCGAAGGGGAAGTCGTCGCCGCGGTCGGCGTACCTGCGGCCCTCGACCCAGTTGTTCCGCCGGATCGTGTTCTTCCGGATGACCGCGTTGTAGCTGGTCTCGTAGATCAGCGCGGCACCGTCGTTGGCCTCGAGCACGTTGTTCTCGATGAGGAAGTCGTTGTTGTCGGTGTCCGCCCACAACCCGGGTCCGCGGTTGTCGTGCACCCAGTTGCCGCGTACGTCGGCGCCGTCGACGGCCCAGAACTTGACGCCTCCGGTGCAGCCGCAGCCCGGCTGCCGCCGCTCCCAGTCGTCCCTGTTGTTGCCCACGATCTCGTTGCCCTCGACCACCAGGCCGCTGATCCGGCCGGTGGCCTTGTACGCGTTCATGCCGTACTGACCGTTGCCGCGCAGGCAGCTGGCGCGGACCTGCTGGCGGGCACCGGCCATGAGCCCGGCGCCGGAGTTGTTCTGGATCGTCGCGTGCTCGATCACCCACCCGTCGGCCGAGTCATGGTTGACCACGCCCTCGTCGTGCGGAGCGACGAAGCCCTGCACGGTCAGGTAGCGGATGGTGACGTTGCGGGCGGTGCCGCCGAACGCGTACTGGTTGGTCTTCCGGCCGTCGAGCACCGCGCCCGGCGCGCCGAGGTAGCTGTCCCCCTCCTTGGGGATGACCTGGGCGTAGCGGTCCGGCTCGAGCCTGTGCATGCCCGGCCGAAGCCAGAACGTGGTGTTCGGGGGGCTGCTCTTGGTCTTCGCGGCCAGGTCGCCGGTCACCGCGGGGTCGACCGTCACCGCGCCCGCCGGCGCCTTCGCCGGCCCGGCCGCGGGTCCGGCGCACACCCGGGCCACCGGCGTGGATGGCTCAGCGGTCTGCTGTGGCCGTGCGCGCGGTGTGCTGTCACAGCCCGACACCGCCAGCAGGGCCAGCGCCAGCGGCGCCGCCGCCAACGCCCAGCGCCCCCTCTTGATCCCCACGCGCCCCCCTAGCCGCGGAACCTGAGCACGGTGGTGAACCCCGCCGCGCCGTCGGCGAAGCCGCTGCCGACCAGCGTGGTGGCGGGTTCCTTGCGTCCGAAGCCGGCGGAGTACCAGCCCAGCGGCGGGTCGGTCTCGCCGCGATGCGCCCGCCATGACAGCTCCCCGGGCAGGTCGAGCACCGCGGAGCGCCCCTCGCCGTCCCGGGTCCAGGTGAGCAGGGCCCGGTTCCCCACGAGGTCCGCGGCGATCGCAGGGCCGAGGTGGAACGCCAGCTGCACGGCCCCGCGCGGGCCGCGCACCTCGTCGACCACCCTCAGTTCCTTGCTCGCGGCCGTCAGCTCCACCCGGCGGCGGTGCACGGAGCGCTGGTAACCGTCGTGCTCGGCACACCAGCGGGCCATCCCCCTGTCGGAGGCGCCGGATGTGTCCGCGGCCAGCACGCGGCTGCGGGCATGCCGGGTCCACAGGAACGGGCCGCCGGAGACGGACTGGTCACCGCCGTCCAGCTGCAGGGTGTTGTGGCCGAGGGTCGACCGGAAGTACTGCCGCCACTCGGGTTGCCCGTGGTAGCAGAACGTCCCCGGGTCGGCGAGCACGTCGACCCCGTCGTGCCGGACCTCCACGGACAGCGCGTCCGCGTGGGCATGCGCGGCGATGGACAGGAATCCGTGCGGACCACCGTCGCAGCGGCACCAGATCTCCTCCGGACCGCGCAGGATGGTCATGCCCGCGTCGGCGAAGTGGCCTGGCCGGCTTGCCGGGCGGGTCACGGCCGGCGCGTTTCCCCTTTCCGCGTACGGCCGGATCAGCGCGGCCAGCAGCGGGGTGCGCACATCGGTGCCGGTCACCGCCGGCCACCAGGCGAGCCGGCCGAACACGGCGTCCCCGGTGGCCAGCAGCGAGGCCCAGCGGTCGGTGCCCGCGCCGTCCACGACCAGACCGTGCCCGTCGTCCGCGTCCCCCTGGCGCGGCGGCCGGAGCCGGTTGTCCACGATGGCCGCGAGCGCGTCGGTCATCCGCAGCAGCACCAGCCGGATGGACGCGGGGACCGGCACGTCAGCGGCGTCCGCCTCGGCCACCGCGGTCAGGCCGAGCTCCAGCACAAGTCCGTGATACTCGGTGGCCAGCTCGCGGTTGAGGCCGGAGGCGAAGGTGTTGCTTCGCAGATGCCGCTCCAGCGACCGCAGGGCGTCGGCTCGCCAACGCGCCGACGAGGGGAACCAGCCGAACGCGCAGGCCGCTGCTAACTGCCCGGCGGCCTCGGCGATGACGTGGTTGTTCGCCGAAGATCCCCGGCTGGGGAAGGCTGCCAGCCAGCGCTGGTGGTGCCAGATCTGGTTCAGCGCCACCGGGTTGTCCTCGAACAGCCCGGCCGCGCCCGGCCAGCCTTCGAGCAGCCGGCGGATCCACACCCAGGACAGCAGCCGGATGCCCAGCTCGATGCCGCTGATCCAGTGCACTCCGCGCAGCGGTGGGTTGGCCACCCACCACGACCGCAGGTGCACGGCCACTCGCTCGGCGTACCGCTCGTTCCCGGTGATCGCGTAGGCGGCGGCGAGCACGGTGAGGTACTGATGCCGGGACAGTTCCCAGATCTGCTTGATGTCCCCGACCGCTTCCTCGTTCCGGTACGGCACGTCGAAGGCGTAGCCCCACGGAGCCCGGCGCCCGGTCTTCGGGTCGCACCACCAGTCCGGGTCGGCCAGATCGTCGCGGACCACCCCGAAATACTCGGCGTGCCCGTACATCAGCCGGTCCGCCTCGGCGATCAGACGTTTCGCGGCGTCCGGAGGTATGGCGGCGATCGTCCCGGCGGGCAGTAACGAGGTGAACCGGGCGCCGGTCACACTCGGGCAGTCCGGCCGCGCCGACCGCCACCGCCGTCTGCGCACCGCGTCGCCCACCCGGCCGCCGACCTCCCGCGGTGCCATCCGGGACAGCCGCCGCAGGTACCAGCCCGGACTCCCCGAGCTCACAGTCATCGCGTCCTCGCCAGCGTCACCGGCGCACCGCCGGCCAGGCCGGCCTGCACGGCGAGGGTGGCCGCCGTGGTGGCGACCAGCGACTCCAGAGGCACCGGCATCGGCCCGCCGGTCCGCACGGCCTTGACGAACGCGGCCAGCTCGGCGGACTGGCCCTTGTCCCGGGCCTTGGGCAGCCGCGAACTGAGCCACCGCTTGCGGCCGTACACCGCGGTACGGACGAAGTCGTCGAGCTGCAGCACCTTGCCGTCCGCGACCAGGTCCAGCGTCTCCTTGGGGAAGCCGGCCGCGCCGGTGGTGACGTAGCTGATGGTGGCGGTGGACCCGTCCGGGTAGCGCAGCACGATCTGCAGGTCCTCGTTGCCGGACGTGGCGACCGCGTACACCGAGACCGGGTCGGCCTCGAGCAACCAGCTCGCCGTGTCGATGAAGTGCCCGCCCTCGCCGGCGAACCGCGAGCCCTCGGTGCCCTGTTGGAGATACCAGCTGCCGTGGTCGAGTCGGCCCGCGTTGACCAGGTAGCGCAGGCTCGCCGGCCCGGTGCGGGCGCCGAACCGCTTCCTGGCCTCCTGCAGCAGCGGCGCGAACCGGCGGTTGAAGCCCACCTGCAGACGGTCGTTGCCGGACTCCTCCACCGCCGCGAGCACTCCGGCCAGCTCGTCCTCGGTGAGAGCCAGGGGCTTCTCCACGAACACGGTCTTGCCGGCCAGCAGCGCCTTTCGGGTCAGTTCGGCGTGCGAGCTGTGCCGGGTGACCACGAACACCGCGTCGATGGACGGGTCGCCGAGCACGGCGTCTAGGTCGGTGGTCGCCTCGGCGAAGCCGAACTTCCGCTGCGCGTTGGCCGCGGACAGCGCCGTCGTGGTGACGACCGTCGACAGCTTGACGCCGTCGCGCTGGGCCAGGTGCGGCAGCAGCATCGACGTCGCGTAGTTTCCCGCGCCGACGAACGCGAGGCGCACCGGCGTCCTGGCGGCCCGGGCCGGGGCGGACACCGTGCCGTTGCGCCGCACCGCGGGCACGGCCACGACTGGGGCCTCCGCTTCGGCAGCCTGGTCGGGGTCGGCGGGGTACCGGAACAGCACCGCCACGGCCTTGAGGCCGCCGTCCTTCAGACGCTGGTACGTCTCGACGGCGTCAGCGAAGTCGGCGACATGGGACACCAAGGGCTCCACGTCGACGCTGCCGCGGGCGACCAGGTCGAGGAAGCACGCCAGGTTGCGGCGCTCGGTCCAGCGCACATGGCCGATCGGGTAGTCCCGCCCCTCGAGCTCGTACTCCGGGTCGTAGCGCCCGGGGCCGTAACTGCGGGAGAACCGGACGTCGAGTTCCTTCTCGTAGTACGCGTTCCACGGCAGGTCCAGGCGGCACTTGCCGATGTCGACGACCCGGCCGCGGTCCCGGCTCAGCCGGGCGGCCAGCTCGACGGGCTGGTTGCTGCCGCCGCCGGCGGCCAGGTACACCTGATCCGCGCCGTGACCGCCGGTGAGCTCGGCGACGGCCGCTTCCACGGCCGCGGACGCCGGATCTCTGCAGGTCACAGCGCCCAGGCGCTCGGCGAGCTCGCAGCGCACCGGGTCGGGATCGGCCCCGACGACACGGACGCCCGAGGCGGCAAGAAGCTGCACCACCAGCTGCCCGATCAGCCCGAGGCCGATGACCAGTGCCACTTCGCCGAGCTGTGACTCGCCCTGGCGGACGCCCTGCAGCGCGATCGACCCGACGGTGCCGAAGGCGGCGTGCCGCGGAGCGAGGCCGTCCGGCACCCGGGCGTAGAGGTTCTTCGGCACCCAGTTCAGCTCGGCGTGCAACGCGTGCTCGTTGCCGGCGCAGGCCACGAGGTCACCGACCGCCACATCGTCGATCCCGGCGCCGACCTGCTCGACCACCCCGCACAGCGAGTAGCCCAGCGGCGTGAAGGAGTCCAGCTTGCCCATCACCTTGCGGTAGGTGGCGGGCACCCCGTTGGCGGCCACGCTCTGCATGACCTTGGCCACCTGGTCCGGGCGGGAGCGGGCCTTGCCCAGCATCGACATGCCGGCCTCGGACACCTTCATGAGCTCGGTCCCGGTGGATATCAGCGAGTAGGCGCTGCGGACCAGCACACCACCCGGCTTGCACCCCGGCACCGGCACGTCGAGCACCGCCAGCTCGCCGCTCTTGTAGTTCTGTACAACCTGTTTCACCCGAACTCCTCTGATTCCTAAGCCGTCAACCGAGTGCTCTGGCCGGACCCAGAGGTCGCGTCGCGATACCAGTACTCGAGGGTCAGCACATGCCACAGATGCTTGGAGAAGTCCCGCTGCCCGGCGGCGTCCTCGGCCACGAGCCGCGTCAGCGCGTCACGGCGCAGGAACCCGGAACGGACGAGCAGGCCGTCGTTCACCACCTCGCGCACCAGCGGTGCCAGATCCCGGCTCATCCAGGCGCGCAGCGGGGCGCTGAACAAGCCCTTGGGCCGGTACACGATCTCCCGGGGCAGGATCGAGGTGGCCGCCTCCTTGAGGACGGCCTTGCCCTGCCGTCCGACGATCTTGCGATCGCCCGGGACGGCGAAGGCCGCCTTGACCACCTCGACGTCCACGTACGGCACCCGCACCTCGGTCGACGCGGCCATGCTCGACCGGTCCGTGTAAGCGAGGTTCAGGCCCGGCAGGAACATCCGGGCGTCGCCCAGGCACATGCGGTTGACGAAGTCGTCGAGGTCGTTGTCCTGGTAGATGTCCGCGTGCTCGGTCAGCACGTCCTCGACCGTCCCGGCCAGGTCCGGATCGACCAGGGCGAGCAGCTCGTCCTGGTCGTACATGGTGTAGCTGCGCCGGAACGCGGTCTCCTCCGGCAGCTCGGCGAAGGAGAGGAACCGCTTCGCGAAGCGCACCGACCGGAACCCCCGGCGGGACGTGGCGACCGGCAGCCGGTCCACGGTCGCCGACAGGCCCCGCCGCAGGGGCCGCGGGACGCGCTGGTAGCGCAGCGCCAGCAGGTTGGCCAGGTGCTTGCGGTATCCGGCGAACAGTTCGTCGGCGCCCATCCCCGAGAGCATCACCTTGACTCCGGCCTCCCGGGCGGCCGAGCAGATCAGGAAGGTGTTGATCGCGGCGGGGTCGCCGATCGGCTCGTCCAGGTGGTACGTCATCCGCGGCAGCAGGTCGAGCACATTCGGGGCGATCTCGATCTCGTGCAGGTCGACGCCGAACCGCTCCGCCACCCGCCGGGCATAACGCAGGTCGTCCGGCATCGCCTCGAACTTGGCGTCCTCGGCGCGGAACCCGATCGTGTAGGCGGAGATCCCGGGTCGGTGGCGGGCCGCCAGCGCGGTCAGATAGCTGGAGTCGAGACCGCCGGAGAGGAACGTCGCCACGGGTACGTCGGAGAGCAGGTGGCGTCGGGTCGACTCCTCGACGATGGCGGCCAGGTCCGGCTGCTCGCCGGCCAGGGCGCGCTCCCGGCCCTCGGCGGCGACGTCCTTCAGATGCCAGAACCGGCCGCGCTCCACCCGGCCGTCGGGCCGGCACCTCAGCCAGCTCCCCGGCGGCAGCTTCTCCGCTTCGCGGAACGCGCAGCGTGAGTCCGGCACCCAGTAGTACAGCAGCGAGGCCACCAGCGCCGCATGGTCCACCTGCAGCGGCCCGCCGGTCGCGGCGGCGAGCGACTTCAGTTCGGAGGCGAACACCAGGCCCTCGCCGCGCCGGAGCAGGAACAGCGGCTTGATGCCGAGCTGGTCACGGGCGAGCACCAGGTCACCGGTGCGCTCGTCGAAGATCCCGAACGCGAACATGCCGCGCAGCCGGGGCAGGCAGTCCGTGCCCCAGCGCCGCCAGGCCTCGAGCACCACCTCGGTGTCGGAGGTACCGCGGAAGCGCACCCCCCTGGCCGCCAGCTCGGCACGCAGCTCGGGCGCGTTGTACAGCTCGCCGTTGTACGTCAGGACGAGGCCGTCCGAGGCCATCGGCTGGGCGCCGGTGTCGGACAGGTCGATGATGGCCAGCCGGCGGTGCCCGAGGTGCACTTCGCCGTCACCGGCGGGGTGGCTGTACCGGCCCGCCCCGTCCGGACCGCGGTGGGCGAGGGTTGCGGTGAGCCTGTCGGTCACGGCCTTCCCGTCCGGCCATCGGTAAGTGCCTGCGATGCCACACATGTACTACCGCGCCTCCTGGTCGCTGTCCGGGACTCGTGCGGCCCACATGGGCAGCCGCTCCGTCCGCCGCCGGCCCTCCCCCACTGCCTGAACGGCGTGGGAGGTACCCCCACCGTTCTGCCGGGCCAGCCGCTCGCTCTGGCCCCGCAGCGCGATGTGCAGCCCGTCCCACAGCGTGCCGTCGGTCCGGTCACGCGGATCGGGGTCGATCAGCACCACACCGATCACCGGGATGCGCTGGTCCGCGAGCTGCCGCGCCACGGTGTGCAGCCATGCGGCGCTGCCGTGCCCGGCACGCACGACGAGCACGGTCTGGGTGCCGAGGTACTGCAGGTCGGTCCACGCCGTGCCGGGCGCGACCGAGCCGACGCCGAGCCGGCGTCCCTGATCCGGCACGGCCGCGGCACGCTCGCCGCTGACCACGGTCGGGTCTCCCGGCTTCGGGCGGCGGCCCGCGAGCTGCTGGCCGGGCAGACCATCGATGACGACCACCGGCTCCTCCGCCGCCAGCGTCCTGGCGACGTAAAGGGCGATCTCGCTCGTGCTGCGCGCACAGCCCAGTTCCAGCAGCGACACCGGTTCCGCGCAGTCGCGTACGGTGCGGGCCAGGGACGTGGTGAGCCGTTCGCGTGCCGCCCGGGTCCGTCGGCGCCGCCAGGGCCTGCCCGGCCGGCGGGGCAGCTCCGCGATGACCGAGGCGCCCAGGTTCGCCGCGATGTCCCGGCGCAGCACGGGGCGGTCCGCCACCACCGTGCCGACCGCGGCCAGCGCGAGCCCGAGGAAGAGCCCGAGGACGAGCCCGATCCCGGCATTGGTGACCGCGGCCTTGGGCAGGGAGTGCGGCACCGCTTGCGGGGCGTCCACGATCTGCGTGCCGGCGATGACCGTGGGCGTGCCGGTACGCGCCTCCGCGGCGCGCTGGTCGAAATCGGCGATCCGCGAGCTGAGCTCGGCCCGGCGGGCGAAGAGCGACTCGATGCTCGCCGACGCTTTCGGGTCGTTGGCCGCCGGTCGGTCTCCGATCGCCTTGTTGACCTGGGCGAGCTCGTCCTGCATGCGGTCACGCTGGTCCAGCAGGGCCTTGGCCTCGGCCGCCGCGGCGTCTTGCATCCGCCTCACATGGTTCGCGACGAACGCGTCGGCCAGCGCCTTGGCCCGGGCCACCGCTTCCGCGTCGCTGTCGCCTGTCACAGTGATCTGCAGCAGGTTGTTGGTCAAGCCGGTACCCCGGTACTCCTGCATGAAGTCTTCCGGTTTTTCCGGGGACTTGAGGGATTGCAGGGCCTTTTCGGCGATCCGCGTGGTCCCCAGCAGCGCGACGTCGGTGCGGATCAGCGTTCCGGTGTCGTTCGGCTGGTCCTCCTGATGTGTGACCAGCACCTTGGTCACCGCGGTCGGCTGCGGCGGCATCAGGACCGCCATCGCCGCGCCGACCATCAGTCCCAGCAGCGCCATGGCGTACCAGAGGCGGCGGCGCCTGCGCACCGCCACCACCAGAGCCTGCAGGTCAAGGAGCGGAGTGGGGTCCGACGGCTCCGCAGTCTTGCTCGTCGTCACACCGAACCTCCCGTCGAGGGGCCGCGCACCGCGAGAGCCGGAGTGGCCTCGTCCGCGGGACGGTCGGCAGTTCGCGCCGGACGGGCCCGGACCGTGCCGGCGACGACGATGCCGACGACCTCGTGCCTGCCGTCCGCACACGCCTCGGAGATGCCGGCGAGCTCCTCCGCGGTCCAGCTGCCCGCGCTGAGGACGACCAGGGCACCGGACTCGGTGTCGCGGTCCGGCACCATCGGCCGGTCCACCGAAACCTCCAGCACGCGCAGCAGCGGATCACCCTCGGCCTCGGTGACGAGCTGCCCGGCGGCCCGGCGGGCGATCTCGTCGCCGTCCGGTACGACAACCAGCAGCCGCCGGGGGGCCGGCAGCTGGTCGCGAAGGCGGGCGCACACCCGCCGGTAGCGGATCCGTCTGCCGGCCTCGTCGCCGGACCTCTGCGGGGCCGGTGCGTCCCACCGGGTGTCGACTCCGAGGAGCCGGCGGATCCAGGCCCGTGGGCCCCTGCCTTGCGACCGGTGCGCGCGCCTTTCACCGGGCACGTCGACGGTGCCGAGGAGCGCCGAGCCCAGCGCCGCGGTGATCTCCGGTTCGCTGCGCAGTCGGCGGTTCATCCGTGCGGCGACGAGATGGCCGATGACCGCGAGCAGGAAGAACAGCAGCGCCCCGGCGACGATGAGCTGCATCCTCGTCGGCGGCGCCGCGCCGGTCGGCCGGGCCGCCGGCCCCATGACGACCATGCCGGCCTTGTTGGTCGCCGGGTCGGTCTCGTCCAGCTTCTTCATGGCGTCCTGCAGCGACGTGCGCAGCTTCTCGAGGTCGGTGCGGGCCTGCACGCTCTCCACGGTCTGACCCGGATGGGCCGCATTGGCCAGGTCGGTGATACGGCGGTTGGTCTCCGCCACCTTCTGCCGCAGCGCCTCGGTCTCCGTAGCCGCTTCGGAGTCGGTGCTGCCGCCCGCGATCCGCGCGGCGAAACCGACGAATTGCTCGGCCACCCGGTCGGAGAGCTGCTGCGCGCGCGCCGGGGTGTCGGCCGTACCAGAGATCTTGATGATGTTCCCGTCGCTGGCCGTGGCGCTCACTTGATCCTTCAGCTCGCCGCCGCCGACGCCCTTCCAGCCGAGCGTGGCAGCCGCGCCGTCGACCACTTCCGAACTGGTCGCGATGTCGACCTGAGTCAGCAGCTCGCGCTCCTCCCACTGCCCCGGCAGCAGGACCGATGCCGACGCCGTGTACCGAGGCGGAAACAGCACCGAGGTGCCGTAGCCGACGAGTGCGCCCACCACGGCGGCGATGGCGAGAAGCCGCCATCGCCGACCGAGAATCCGTCCGATCGTGACCAGGCTGATCGTGTCGTCGCTCAACGCCGCGGCCTCTTCCCTGTGCGGACCGGGTCGCCCGCCGACACCGGAGTCCGGTCCCGGCACGCAGCGGCGTAGGCGGCGAGCAGCGACGCCTGCGAGTTCCGCCAGGAAAGCTGCCCGCTGATCCGCTCCTGGCCGATCTTGCCCATCCGGGCCCGCTTCTCGGGATCGTCCAGCAGCAGCGCGATGAGCTTGGCGAACTCGGCCTCGTCGTTGGCGGGCGCGTAGACGGCGGCGTCACCGGCGGAGACCCGCGCCTCCCGGAGGTCGAACGAGACGATCGGCCGGCCCATCACCATGTACTCCAGGACCTTGTTCATGGTCGACACGTCGTTGAGCGCATTGCGCGGGTCGGGGGAGAGGCACACGTCCGCGGTGCACAGGTAGCGCACCAGGTCGGCGTCCGGAATGCGCCCGGTGAACTGCACCTGCTCCGAGAGCCCGAGCCGCCGGGACAGCTCCACCATCGCGTCGAAGGTGTCGCCGGCGCCGACGAACACCGCATGCCAGTCGGTCCGCCCGAGCTCGTCGCGCATCTTCGCAAGGGCCCGCAAGGCGTAGTCGACGCCGTCCTGAGGGCCCATGACGCCGAGGTAGCACAGCAGATGAGGCTTGCCGCGCTTCAACTCCGGTTCGGGCGGCACCGGCTGGAACCGGTCGGTCTGGGGGGCGCTGCGCACCACGAAGACGTCCTCCGGCCTCCGGCCGCCACGGCTCAGCGCGACATCCCGGTAGCTCTCGTTCGTGGCCAGCACGATGTCCGCGGCCCGGTAGGTCCGCCGTTCCAGCGCGCACACGGCGCGGTAGAGCAGATCTTCGCCGCGGTCGAACCGGGAGAGATACAGCTCGGGTACCAGGTCGTGCTGGTCGAAGACGAACCGTGCGCCGCGCCGCTTCAGCCACAGCGCCGGCAGGAACAGCAGGTCCGGCGGGTTGCAGGCGTGGACCACGTCGACGGGGCCGATCTTGCGGGCCAGCCGGGCCGTGTGCCACAACGCCGATCCGTACTCCCGCAGGTAGCCGGCCGGTCCTCCGGTGGCCGCGCGCAACGGGTAGCGGTGGATCCGCACCCCGTCGATCTCCGCCTCCGGCTCCGTGTCCCGCTTCGCCCCCTGGGGACAGACGACGTGCACCGTCCAGCCCGCGTCGCGCAGCGTCGTGCACTCCTGCCACACCCGCCGGTCGAACGGCACCGACAGGTTCTCCACCAGGATCAGCGCGCGCCGGTCCGGCCCGTCGCCGTTCGTTGCGTTACCAAGCAAGACCCATGTACCCCGGTTCGGCCCGGCGCGCCTCGGCGTCGGGAAGGCGGATGAGGTCGACAATCACGGGGCCGTCGCCATGGGGCAGCGCCGACAGCACCGCCGGATCCCTGGTCCCGACCAGGCACACCTCGGCGTGCTCGAGCACCTCGTCGACGGAATCCGCGAGCAGCTGCGCGAGGTGCGGAAGCCGGGTCTCGATGTACTCGCGGTTCGCGCCGAGCAGCCGGGAAAGGCTCACGTTGGCGTCATAGATCTTGAGGTCGTAACCCTTGCCGAAGAGCCGCTCCGCCAGCTCGACCAGCGGGCTCTCGCGGAGGTCGTCGGTGCCGGGTTTGAAGGACAGCCCGAACAGGCCCGCCCGGCGCTTGCCGGTGCGCTCGACCAGCTCCACCGCGCGCTGCAGATGGTCGGAGTTGGAGGGCAGCACGTGGGCGAGGATGGGCACCGAGACGTCGGCCCGCTGTGCCGCGTGGACCAGGCTGCGCAGGTCCTTGGGCAGGCAGGAGCCACCGAAGGCGAAGCCGGGCCGCAGGTAGGCGGGGCTGATGTTCAGTTTGCTGTCGGCCAGGAACACGTCCATCACCTGGTGCGAGTCCACCCCGAGCGCCTGGCACACCGCGCCCAGCTCGTTCGCGAAGCCGATCTTGAGGCCGTGGAACGCGTTGTCCGCATATTTGATCGCCTCGGCCGTCGGGACCGGCACCCGGAACACCTCGCCGGGCAGGCCGTCGTACAGCGCCAGCACCGCATCGCCGCTTGCCGGGTCGAGCTCGCCGATGACGGTCTTGGGCGGGTCGAAGAAGTCCCGCACGCTCGTGCCCTCGCGCAGGAACTCCGGGTTGACCGCGACCCCGATGTCCACCCCGGCCGTGCCGCCGACGTACTTCTCCAGGATGGGTACCAGCAGGTTCAGGCAGGTGCCCGGGAGCATGGTGCTGCGGAACACGACGGTGTGCCGTCCCCCCTGCTTGGCCCCCTCGGCCAGCGCGGCGCCGATCTGCTCGGTGACCCGCTCCAAGTACGTGGTGCACAGGCTGCCGTTGGGCTCCGACGGCGTGCCCACGCAGACCAGCGACACCTCGCTGCCCATGATCGCCTCGCGGACGTCGCCGGTGGCGCGTAAAGCTCCGGTTCTCACGACCTCGGCTATGAGCTCGCCGATCCGTTCCTCGACCACCGGGGCCTTGCCGTCGTTGACCAGGTCGACCTTCACCTGGTTCACGTCCACCCCGATGACCTCGTGACCCATGTCGGCCAGGCACGCGGCCGACACGCAGCCCACGTAGCCGAGCCCGAAAACGCTGACCCTCATGACCCGTTCCTCCCCCCAGGCAGGCCCTCCCGGCCTGCGGTCCGCGCGCCGGCTGTACGACGAGGCCGCCCCCCGCGCATCAGTAGGCCCCCTGCCCGTAGAGCACCGCACGCAGCGTCTTCCACAAGATCACTGTGTCCAGGGCGAGCGACCAGTCCTCCACGTACCGAAGGTCCAGCCGGACCGCCTCCTCCCATGGCAGGTCGCTGCGTCCGCTGATCTGCCACAGGCCGGTGAGTCCGGGCTTGACCAGCAGCCGCCGCCGGATGTCCGGGCCGTACGCGGCGGACTCCTCCGGTAGCGGAGGCCGCGGGCCGACGAGCGACATCGATCCGGTGAGCACGTTGAAAAGCTGCGGGAGCTCGTCGATGGAGTACCGGCGCAGCACCGCTCCCACCCGGGTCACCCGCGGATCCCGGCGGAGCTTGAAGAGCAGCCCGGCGCCCTCGTTGCGGTCGGCCAGCGCGGCACGTGCCCTGTCGGCCCCGGCGACCATGGTGCGGAACTTGAGAATGGTGAACTCGCGGCCGTCCTTGCCGACCCTGCGCTGTCGGTAGAACGCCCCGCCCCGGCTGTCCATCAGCACGAGCAGCCCGACAAGAACCATCAGCGGCGCGAACAACATCAGCAGGATCGCTGCGCCCAGCCGGTCGACGACCCCTTTGACCGCCCTGCGGCCCCCGGTGAAGGTCGGCATGCTGACCCGCAGCAGCGGGATCCCGAGCACCGCGTCGACGTGCAGCCGCGGGCCGGCCACCTCCATCAGCACGGGGGCCACGATCATCTCGGCGTCGCTGCCTTCGAGGTTCCACGCCAGCCGCTGCAGCCGGTCCGGTGACCAGTGCGGGTCCGGTGTGACCGCGACGACACGGTAGCCGTCGCGGCGGACGTGGCCCGCGACGTCCGCCAGTCGGCCGACGACCGGCACTCCGTCCAGCTGGTCACCGTCGAGCCCGAGACCGTCCGTCGTGCACACCGCATCCACCCGCCAGCCGAGGTGCGGGAACTTGCGGGTTCGGGTGATCAGATCGCTCACGGTGGCCGGGCTGCCGGCGGCGAGCACCGGTCTCAGGCACCGTCCTTCCTTACGCTGTTTGTGCAGCCAGAGGCGCAGCAGATACCGCGCGGTCATGGTGATGAGCGCGATCGCGGGGATCGCGACGAAGATCCAGAGCTTGATGTTGCGCGAGGTGAGGGCGATGCCGCCGAGCGCCAGTACGACGGTCGCCGTGAACAGTGAGCGCCCGAGCCGGCGGAATTCCTCGGCGCCCTGGCCGAGCACGGCCGGAGCCCACGACCGGCTCACCGCAAGCGCCCCCAGCACCAGCAGCTCGGTGCCGAACGCGAGGATTCCCCACTTCTCGTGCCAGTTGGCCGCGTCCCGGGCCCCGAAGAAGTTGCCGATCGCCGCCACCACGAAGGCGGTGGCCACGGTGTCGCTGGTGATCACGGTACGGCGGTACCGCTGCTCCCAGTCGATCGAGGTCTGTCTGATAGGCCCGTTCGCCAGATGCTCGTGCTCCGACGGAAACGGGCTGACTAATCCCCCTTGCCGCACAGAACCCCCCAGGTCCCCAGTGGTTCGACGTGTACGCCCAGCACTGTTCCTCCCCCCGGGAGGCCCCCGCCCCCCGCACGTTCCTCCCCTCGGGAGGCCCCTGCCCCCCGCGTCGCACTGTTCCTCGCCGCGGGAGGCCCCATCCCCCCACGCATGACCCGCGCATGACATCCCGGCTGTTCCAGGGCTACTTGAACGACTCGACCTGGCGGCAGCAGGCTCGCATGTCCTGCCAGGCCCTCGAGGTGCGCGGGAACCGTCGAAACCTTGGGTGCTCCCCGCACCCAAGCCCACTCGTGGGCTCCGCTGATCGATCACCCACACGTCTGGCGCCGGGAACACGACTGCTGGCATTCCGTAGCGCCGGACCTATAGATCATTAGCGGTCGCCTCATGTCCGAACAGCTGAAGCACGGTCAATCTAGACCATCGCGGCCAGTATGAAGAGAGGATGTGTGTAATTTGTGTTGAGCTTTCAGACTGGATCCACCGAACGGTCACCGCCTGCGGGTGCCTTGACGCCACCGCGCGCTCCGGCAACTCGCCCTGCCCCAGGGCGCGGCTGCCGCGCGGTAGTGAGCGGCGAGCTGCAGTGGGCCTTCCACGCAGGGCAGGGCCAGGGCGTACGGGCTCGGCGCATGCAGGCGCATAGGGTCGGGGACATGGAACTGCGGCAGCTCAGCTATTTCGTCACGGTCGCCGAGGAACTGCACTTCGGGCGTGCCGCCGAGCGGCTGCATATCGTGCAGTCCGCGGTCAGCCAGCAGATACGGCGCCTGGAGAGGGAACTGGGCGCCGAGCTGTTCGACCGCTCGCCACGGCACGTACGGCTCACTCCCGCGGGGGAGCGGCTGCTGCCCGAGGCACGGGCGGTGCTGTCGGCGGCGGACCGGGCCCGTGCCGCCGTGACTCCGGCGCCGGGGCTGCGTCTGGGCACCAGTACGGGGCTCGGCGCCCATCTGGACCGGATCCTCGCGGCCTTCGCCCGGCGGCTGCCTGACGTCCCCGTAGAACTGCTCTCACTCCCCTCGGCCCAGCGCCTCGCCGCGGTCGCCGACGGACGGCTGGACGGGGCCTTCGTACGTTCCGCGGAACCGGTGCCCGGTATACGGGTGTTGCCGCTGTGGTCCGATCCGCTGGTGGCGGCCGTGCCCGCCGGCCACCCCTTGGGGGAACGGACGGAGATCGGAGTCGAGGAACTGGCCGGGCTGCCCCTCACCATCACCTCACGCGCCAACAACCCGGCGCTGGTCGACCTGGTGGTGGGAGCGTGCCACTCGGCCGGATTCGAACCCGTGCCGGGACCGGTGTCCGGTTCGCTGCAGGACACCCTCGCCACCATCGGCAGCCGCCCGATGTGGACCGTGCTGTACGGCTCTCACGCCCGGATCGTGCACAGCCCGCGCGTGGTGTTCGTACCGTTCCGGCCACCGGGGCTCGCCCTGCCCACCGGGCTCGCCGTTCGCGCGTCCGCACCGCCGCCGTATCTGGACGAACTGCTCCTGGCCTGCGGCGATCACGAGAGCTGATCGCTGCGTACGCGGTCTGCTTCTTGGTCGCGGACGCCCCGCGCGATGGACTGTTCCCCGTACCGATCGACCGGCGGTCCAAGTGACCGCCTCACACAGGGGAGTTCAGTCATGCCGATCGTCACCGTCCAGCAGGGTCCGCGCGACATCGAGCTCAAGCGGGAGCTCGTCAAGCGCGTCACGGACGCCTTCGTCGACGCCTACAAGATCCCGGCGGAGACCGTGCAGGTGTGGATCCACGAGGTTCCGGCGGACAGCTGGGGAGCCGCGGGGAAGCTGATCGCCGACAAGTGACAAGAAGGGCGAACGGCGGGGGATTCGCGCCGGACCGAGGTCCGCGGGCCGGTCACGGGGGTGTGGCCCGCGGACGCCCGCCCGCGCAAGGCCGTTGGTAAGGGGGCGTTGCGGGCCGCTCGTGGAGGCCCGCAACGCCCCCCGGCTTCTGCCTGAGTGGAACTCAGGATCTTTCAAGGGGCGGACGGCGGGACGGCTGCGCGTGGAGTCGCGGTCGCGCGGTCACACTGCCGTCGCCCCAGGGGGTGTTGCATGAAGTGATACCTGCCAGGACGCCCCCGACATGCAGGGGACCGCCGCTGTCGTCCTGGCAGGAGTTCGTGACAGGTCTCCTCGGGGCTGGTGGGGGAGCTCGACGTGCGGAGTGGTGCACGGGGCGGAGGGACCCGTTGTGTGCCCGGGCCGGCGGCACGCCCTTACGCTAGAAGCCAGAGGGGTCCTCTCCCAATGAGGGAACCCCCTAAGGGCTGTTGGGCAGGGAAAACCCTTGGTCTGCGCGCGTAAACCCGCGCCCTCGAGAGGACCCTCCGGGGCCGTGCCTCGGACCGGGATGATGTCGCGCTCAGCCCGGGTGGTGCCCCGCCGCGAGCCGCACGATGTCGACCCTCGACCGGATCCCCAGTTTGCGGTAGACGCGCGTCAGCGTCGCCTCCACCGTCTTGACGCTGATGAAAAGGCGGGCCGCGATCTCCCGGTTGGTCGCGCCCTCCATCACCAGCGCGGCCACCTGCCGCTCCGTCGCGGCGAGGGTGTCCAGGGCCGCCGCTGCCAGGGGCTGCCGTACCGGTCCCGTGACCACCGCCGTCTCCACCTGCCGCAGCCATGGCATGGCACGGCAGCGGCGGAAGAGACGAGCCGCTTCGTCGTACGGCGCCGGGCCGTGCCGCCGGGCGCGCAGACCGGCCAGCGCATAGGCCGCCCGCGCCTCCTCCAGTGCGTACCCGAGCCTGCCCAGACGTTCCTGAGCCGACGCCAACTGCCGTTCGGCCGACTCGACTTCGCCGCGTCCAGCCCGGATCAGGGCCTCGGCACGGTCCAGGACCGCGAGTACACTGCTGCGGCCGAGCCGCTGCGCGTGCGCGCGTGTGGCGTCGACGACGTCCTGTGCCTCGGCGGGCTCCCCGACCCGCACCAGGGCCTCGGCGAGGTCGCCCTGCCAGCGTCCCCGGGCCGGATCCGTGACCCCGAGACCTTCCTCCAACTCCCTTACCCGGCGCAGGGAGCGCACCGTCGCGGGCGCGTCCCCGGCCACCAGCTGAGCGTGCCCCAGCGCGGCCAGAGCCCGCGACTGGTAGAGCACGTCGCCGTCCTCCTCGGCGCGCGCCACCGCCTCCTGGGCCAGGGACAGGGCCCGCTCCACCTCACCGCCCGCCGACTCGGCGAGCGAGGTCAGCACCGCGCTCGCGGCCTCACCCATACCCGTGTCCCGCGCCAGCCGCAGGCCCTCCCGTGCGAGGTCCAGGGCCCGCCCGCAGTGCCCGGCCCGCAGCTCGGTCTCGGCGAGCCCGCGCAGGAAGTACACCTCGGCCTCGACCATGCCGCGCCGCCGCGCTTCCCGCAGCAACGAGCTGACCGTCTTGCGTGCCTCGGCCAGCTGATCGCCCATGATCAGCCAGCGGAAGCGCGCGGCGCCCGCGCCGTTGTGGTCGCATGCCACCCGAGGGTCCTGCGGTTCCTTCAGCGCCCGCTTGATCGTCGCGGGAGCGTCGGGATGTCCCATCAGCGTCTCGGCCTGCGCCTGGAAGGCCAGCGCCAGCAGTTCGTTGCGCCGGTCACCGGCCCGCGCCGCCAGATCCGCGGCGAGCGCGCCCTCCTCCCGTGCCCGGTCGAAGTCGCCCTCCACGAGCAGCGCCCGCCAGGCGAGCTGGTAGTGCACCAGGGCGAGCAGCCGCGGGTCGTCGCCGGCGTCGGCCAGCGCCTGCGGGAAGACCGCGTCCACCTCGGCCATCGCGTGCCCGGCGGCGTCGATCACGACCATCCAGGCCCGCACCCGGTCCGCGGGCTCGGTCGCATGCGCCAGCACCTCGTGGGCGATGTCCCGGGCGAAGTCGGTCTCCCCGGCGGTGAGCGCGTCCTCGGCGGCCTGTGACCGCCGCGAGTCCGGGCCCGGTACGGCATCGGCGGGAGCGTGCCGGGCCGCGAGGAGCCCGAGGTTGGCCGCCACCGATGGCGCGCCCCGGTCCCGCGCCGCCGCCGCGGCCTCGGAGAGCTGCTCGGCGACCCCGAGGTCCGTGCCGGTGGTGGCCAGCGCGAGATGCCGGGCCCGTTCGATCGGGTCGGAGGCCGCCGTGGACAGCGCGGCGTGTGCCGCCCGCCGCTCCTGGGCGTCGGCCTGCGCGTAGAGCGCGGCCGATATCAGCGGATGCGCGAACCGTATGACGGGAGCGTCCCGCTCCGTCACCAGCAGCCCGAGCGCGGCGGCCTGGGCGGTCTCCGCCTCGGCGTTCTCCCGTCCCGCCGCGTGCAGCAGGGCCGGCGTGGGCCGTGCGCCCGCGCTCGCCACGAGGAGGGTGCGGCGCGCCTCGGGGGACAGCGCCTCCAGCCGGTTGAGTACCAGCGCGCGCAGCGAGGTCGGCACGGGCAGCGGCTCGCCGGGGCTCGGCGGCGTGCTGCTCTCGAAGAGGGCCCGGCCCAGTTCCAGCGCGAACAGCGGGTTGCCGCCGCTGGTGCGGTGGATGTCCCGGACGGTGGAGCGGGGCAGGCCGTCGTAGCCGCGGTGGTCGAGGAGCTCGGCGACCTCGGTGCGGGAGAGCGAGCCCACCCTGACCGGCAGGGTGTCCGGCGGGGACGCGCGGAGATAGCGGTCGTGCTCCTGGCCCTGCGGCTCGGTGTGCGTGCGGACCGCGCACAGCATCTGCACGGGCGTACCGCCGAGGCGCCGCGCGGCGAAGCCCAGGAGCTCGGTGCTCGCCGGATCAAGCCACTGGAGGTCGTCGGCGACGATCAGTACCGGGCCGCGGGCGGCGAGCGCCCGCAGCGTGGACAGCACCGCGAGCCGAAGCGCGAGTCCGTCCCGCTGCAGCGTGGACTCGCCCCGCCCGGTGAGCGCGGACTCCAGGGCCGTGCGCTGCGGGGCGGGCAACTGGTGGGCGACCTCGTCCACGACCAGACCGAGCAGGTCGGCGAGGGCCAGGAAGGGCAGATGAGATTCGGACTCGGTCGCCGAGCAGCGCAGCACGGTGCGCACCGATTCGCCGTATTCCGCGGCCAGCGCGCGCAGAACCGTCGACTTTCCAATTCCCGCCGGGCCGTGCACCAGCACACTTCCGCCCGCCGTCAGCTGCTCGCGCGCCCCTGCCAGCAGCTCCTCCCGGCCGATGACCAGGTCGGAGCGGGGTCTCGCAGGCTCTTTGAAGTCCCGTCGCACGGTGACCGCTCCCCTCCGTGTGTCGTGTCCTGGCCAATATTAGGCAACCAGTCTTTGAAATTCGGACAGACAGCAGGGTGAGCCAAATAACAAGGGGGCAGCCCAGCGGAATTCGGCCTGTGCCGAGCAATGGACAGTGGACATTCCAAGTGTATCCGGTCATAGATGTGCAAAGAGTGATGGGCCCGTCGTCTTCCGTCGATGAGGGTGTGGTGGCGATGTGGGCGGTGCGGACGGCCGACCGGTGAAGGTCCCGGGCCGGGGTGCCGGCCCGGCGGAACGATGCCGGGCATACCTCCCATGTCTCTCCGGTGCCGGCGTCGGATTGAAGACGCCAAGATCAGGGGTATTGCTTTCCGGGCGCGGGTTGCGGCGTGATGGTGGCCGGGCTTTCTGTGGTCCTGCCCGGTTCCGTACAGACGGCACGTAGAAGAAGGTGTAGGGCAGAGCGATGCGCGTTCCGATGACGATCGCCGACTTCCTGGACCGGGCGGAGCTGGGATTCGCCGGCAGCCCTGGCGTGGTCGACGAGCCCGACCAGCCCGCACCGCCGGTACCGGTGTCGACGTACGGCCGGCTCGCCGAGCGGGTGCGGGCCTGGCAGGCGGGGCTTGACGCGCTGGGCGTCGGGGAGGGCGAACGCGTGGCGGTGGTCAGCCACAACTCCGCCCGGCTGCTTGAGCTGTTGTTCGCGGTGCCGATGAGCGGCCGGATCTGCGTGCCCGTCAACTTCCGTCTCAAGGCGGAGGAGATCGAGTACGTGGTGCGGCAGAGCGGCGCCTCCGTGGTGCTCGTGGATCCGGAGGTCCAGGAGGTGACCGCCGGCATCAAGACGGAGCACCGGTTCGTGCTGGGGGATCAGACGGAGACCGAGCTGATGCGGTTCGGGGTGGCGCCGCGCCCGTGGTCGGAGCCGGACGAGGACGCCACCGCGACGATCAACTACACCTCCGGAACGACCGCCCGTCCCAAGGGAGTTCAGCTCACACACCGCAACATCTGGGTGAACGGCCTGACGTTCGGCCTGCACACGAGGGCGTGGGAGCGCGACGTCTACATGCACACGCTGCCGATGTTCCACTGCAACGGCTGGGGCATGCCGTTCGTCATGGCCGGGCTCGGCGTCAAACAGGTGGCGCTGCGCAAGGTCGACGGGGCGGAGATCCTGCGCCGGGTCGAGGAGCACGGAGTCACGCTGATGTGCGGGGCGCCCGCGGTGTGGAACGCCGTGCTGGACGCGGCCTCCGGCTGGGAGGGCGCGATTCCCGGGCGGGACCGGGTGCGGATCGTGTGCGCGGGTGCACCGCCGCCGAGCCGGATGATCCAGCGGGTGCAGGAGGAGCTGGGCTGGGAGTTCACACAGATCTACGGTCTGACGGAGACGTCGCCCGTGCTGACTTTCAACCGCGCACGGCCGGAGGACGACGGGCTGCCCGCGGCGGAGAGGGCCCGGAAGCTGTCCAGGGCGGGCCTGCCGGCGCTCGGGGTGAGGCTTCGGATCGCGGAGGACTCCGGCGAGGTGCTGGCACGGTCGAACGTCGTCCTGGACGCCTACTGGGAGAAGCCCGACGAGACGGCGGCGGTGCTTGAGAATGGCTGGTTCCGCACCGGCGACGGCGGGTCGGTCGACGCCGGGGACGGGCATCTGACGATCTCCGACCGGAAGAAGGACGTGATCATCACCGGGGGCGAGAACGTGTCCTCCATCGAGGTCGAGGACACCATCTTCAGCCACCCGGCGGTCGCGGAGGTGGCCGTGATCGGGGTCCCGGACGAGAAGTGGGGCGAGACGATCAAGGCGTTGGTGGTGACGGCCGAGGGCGCCTCGGCGAGCGAGGCGGAGATCATCGCGTACTGCAAGGAGCGGATGGCGGGCTACAAGGCACCGACCAGCGTGGAGTTCCGGGACGCGATTCCGCGGACGGCGACGGGGAAGATCCAGAAGTTCAAGCTGCGGGAGCCGTACTGGACCGGGCTCGGCCGGGGCGTCAACTGACGCCTCACGGGACACCGCGGTGCGGGGCGGTCGCCGTTGCCGTACACGTGAAGACCGCGTGCGAGCCCTGGGCGGGAAACCGGCACTCGCCGCGGCTTCGGGCCGACCGTCTTCCCCTTATGGCGGGCCGGCCGACACACTGCACTTCCCAAGCTGAGACGGATGGCGTGAGCACTCCGGGAAGGACAACCCGATGACGGAACTGTCGTACGCGCACGGGACGAGCGGGACGGCGCTGCTGGGGGACACCATCGGGGCCGGCCTGGACCGCACCGCGGCCCTGTGGCCGGACCGCGAGGCGCTCGTCGACGTCGCGTCCGGGCGGCGCTGGACCTACGCCGAGTTCGCGGCGGACGTGGACCGGCTCGCGTATGCGCTGCTGGCGAGCGGGGTGGCCAAGGGCGACCGGGTGGGCATCTGGGCCGTCAACTGCGCCGAGTGGGTGCTGGTCCAGTACGCCACAGCCCGCGTCGGCGCGATCATGGTCAACATCA
Organism: Streptomyces sp. NPDC047022; assembly: GCF_040644155.1. NCBI lineage: Bacteria > Bacillati > Actinomycetota > Actinomycetes > Kitasatosporales > Streptomycetaceae > Streptomyces > Streptomyces sp. NPDC047022. Next base: position 181,223 of record NZ_JBEYVV010000011.1, read on the forward strand.
ATCCGGCCTATCGCACCCACGAGGTCGAGTACGTCCTCAACCAGGCAGGCATTTCACTGCTGTTCGCCTCGCTCCGCCACAAGACGAGTGACTACCGGGCGATGGTCGAGGAAGTGCGGGGCGCCTGCCCGGGGTTGCGCGAGACCGTCTACTTCGGCGACGCGAGCTGGGACGCGCTTCTTCGGCGCGGGACACCCGACCGGTACGAGGACTTCCACGTCCGCACGAGGGAACTGTCCTGCGACGACCCCATCAACATCCAGTACACCTCGGGCACGACGGGCTTTCCGAAGGGAGCCACCCTCTCCCACCACAGCATCCTCAACAACGGCTATTTCGTGGGTGAGATGGTCGCCTATACCGAGCAGGACCGGATCTGCATCCCTGTGCCCTTCTATCACTGCTTCGGCATGGTGATGGGCAATCTCGCCGCGACCTCGCACGGCGCCTGCGTGGTCATCCCGGCTCCGTCCTTCGACCCGAAGGCCACCCTGGAGGCCGTGCAGAGTGAGCGCTGCACCTCGCTGTACGGCGTCCCGACCATGTTCATCGCCGAGCTGAACCTCCCCGGCTTCGCCACGTACGACCTCTCCTCCCTGCGCACCGGCATCATGGCGGGCTCGCCGTGCCCCGTCGAGGTGATGAAGCGGGTGGTCGCCGAGATGCACATGGAGGAGGTGTCCATCTGCTACGGCATGACCGAGACCTCGCCCGTGTCCCTCCAGACGCGCCGGGACGACGACCTGGAGCACCGCACGAGCACGGTCGGACGGGTCCTGCCGCACATCGAGGTCAAGGTCGTCGACCCGGCCGGAGTGACCCTGCCGCGCGGTTCGGCGGGCGAGCTGTGCACGCGCGGGTACAGCGTCATGCTCGGCTACTGGGAAGAGCCCGGGAAAACCGCGGAGGCCATCGACCCCGGCCGCTGGATGCACACCGGCGATCTCGCGGTGATGCGTGAGGACGGCTACGTCGAGATCGTCGGCCGTATCAAGGACATGATCATCCGCGGTGGCGAGAACATCTACCCGCGCGAGATCGAGGAGTTCCTGTACGCGCATCCGAAGATCGCCGACGTTCAGGTGGTCGGGATTCCCCACGAGCGGTACGGCGAGGAGGTGCTCGCTTGTGTCATCCCCCGTGAACCGGCCGCTCCGCCGTCCCTGGAGGAACTGCGCGCCTTCTGCGAGGGCCGGCTCGCCCACTACAAGATTCCGAGCAGGCTGAGCGTCCTGGACGCGTTCCCGATGACGGTCTCGGGGAAGGTGCGCAAGGTCGAGCTGCGGCAGGCCCACACGGAGCCGGACTCCGGCACGCCGTAGCCCCTGGACGGTACGGGCGGGATCCGGTCAGGCGCGGCCGGTGGCCAGTTCGTCGGCCGGGGTGTTCACCGGCTGTGGTGTGCCCGTCAGGTCGAGGACGAAGAGCGGGACGGTGAGGCGGTCGGCGGCGGAGCGGGCGCCGTCGGAGTAGCCCGCGAGCGCGAAGTAGACGCAATGGGCGGACTCCGACATGGCGGTCAGCCACAGGCACTCCACGTCCCGCAGTGAAACGGGACCCACCGTCGGGTCCACCTGGGCGAGGATGCCGCGCGCCGCGAGTCCGATCCCGTGCGGCTGCCGCTGGTCGGCGCGGCGGATGGCGTGGTAGCCGAGCCAGCGCAGATACAGCGCGGCGGCGGTGACGGCGTCCCGCGTCGTGTGGATGGCGACCGGCTGGAAGGTGGAGGGGTGTGGGGGGCTTGCGGCGTCCCATGCGGCGGCGTCCTGCGGTCCCGCCGGATCCGGGCTGCCCGGTTCGCCCGGTGGACGCACCGGGATCCGCAGGACCGTCCCGCACGGGCAGCCGAGTTCCGGATGCGGCCACTGGTCCTCGCGGGCGCAGGCCTCGCAGCGCACCGTGACCCACTCGTCCTCCCAGGTGCGGTGGGTGACGACGGAAGGCCCGCGCAGGGGGTCGGACGGTGGTGTGACGGTGGCGCCGCACACACAGGGATAGACGGGCGCGGAGTAGATGTGCTCGCGCCGGCAGGCCGGACAGCGCAGCGGCACGCTCTCGGGCATGGCCCACTCCAGGACGTCATGTCGGGACAGAGGTCAGGAAAGCGGTCCCATCGTGCTCTTCCCGGTGCCCGCTTGTCCGCCGCTTCACCCAGCGAGTGGGCGCGAGGCCGGGGGTCTCTTGACGCTCCCTGCCGGCCCGCATACATTTATTCCAGATAGTAGAAAATATTTTCCGCAATGCGGAAATACAATGCGGAAACATAAGCGCTTGCCGCGGGGCGCGACGGGAGCGCGAGTCCACCAGCCGAGGCAGGAGTACGCAATGGCTCGTATGACCGCTGCCCGCGCGGCAGTCGAGATCCTCAAACGCGAGGGCGTCAGCGACGCGTTCGGGGTTCCGGGCGCGGCGATCAACCCCTTCTACGCGGCGCTGAAAGCCGCCGGAGGGATCCAGCACACCCTCGCCCGCCACGTCGAGGGCGCCTCCCACATGGCGGAGGGCTACACCCGTACGTCCCCCGGCAATATCGGCGTGTGCATCGGCACTTCGGGCCCCGCCGGGACCGACATGATCACCGGGCTCTACTCCGCGAGCGGTGACTCGGTCCCGATCCTCTGCATCACCGGCCAGGCGCCGACCGCGGTCATCCACAAAGAGGACTTCCAGGCCGTCGACATCGCGTCGATCGCCGGACCGGTCACGAAGATGGCCGTCACCGTCCTGGAGGCCGCGCAGGTCCCGGGTGTCTTCCAGAAGGCATTCCATCTGATGCGCTCGGGCCGGCCCGGACCGGTCCTCATCGACCTGCCCGTCGATGTGCAGCTCACCGAGATCGAGTTCGACCCGGAGACCTATGAGCCCCTCGCGGTCTACAGGCCCGCCGCGACCCGCGCGCAGATCGAGAAGGCGATAGCGCTCCTCAACGCCTCCGAGCGCCCCCTCATCGTCGCCGGTGGCGGTGTCGTGGGCGCCGACGCGGCCGGACTGCTCGTCCATTTCGCCGAACTGACGGGCACTCCGGTCGTCCCGACCCTCATGGGCTGGGGCTCCATCCCCGACGACCATGAGCTGAACGCCGGGATGGTCGGCCTGCAGACCTCGCACCGCTACGGCAACGCGACCTTCCTGGAATCGGACTTCGTCCTCGGTATCGGCAACCGCTGGGCCAACCGGCACACCGGAAGTCTCGACGTCTACACGGCGGGCCGTACCTTCGTCCACGTCGACATCGAGCCCACGCAGATCGGCAGGATCTTCGCGCCCGACTACGGCATCACGTCCGACGCCAAGGCGGCGCTGGAGCTGTTCGTCGAGGTGGCGCGGGAGCTGAAGTCCGCCGGGCGGCTGCCCGACCGCTCCGACTGGGCGTCGTCGGCCCAGGAGCGAAGGGCACGGCTCCAGCGCCGTACGCACTTCGACGACATCCCGATCAAGCCGCAGCGGGTCTACGAGGAGATGAACAAGGCGTTCGGTCCCGAGACCCGCTATGTCTCCACCATCGGACTCTCGCAGATCGCCGGCGCGCAGTTGCTGCATGTCTTCAGGCCGCGCCACTGGATCAACTGCGGCCAGGCCGGGCCGCTCGGCTGGACCGTTCCGGCCGCGCTCGGCGTCGCCAAGGCGGACCCGGAAGCATCCGTCGTCGCCCTCTCCGGCGACTACGACTTCCAGTTCATGATGGAGGAACTGGCCGTCGGGGCACAGCACAGGATCCCGTACGTCCATGTCCTGGTGAACAACTCCTACCTGGGCCTGATCCGCCAGGCGCAGCGTGCGTTCGACATCGACTTCCAGGTCAATCTGGAGTTCGAGAACATCAACTCGCCCGAGCTGGGCGTCTACGGCGTGGACCATGTGAAGGTCGCCGAGGGGCTCGGCTGCAAGGCTCTGCGGGTGACGGACCCGAATGAACTGGGCGCCGCCCTCGAAGAGGCGAAGAAGACAGCCGCGGAGTTCCGGGTGCCGGTGCTCGTCGAGGTGATCCTGGAGCGGATCACCAATATCTCGATGTCCGCCACCAATGACATCGGCGCTGTGGTGGAGTTCGAGGAGACCGCTACCGAGCCTGCGCATGCGCCCACCGCGATCAGGAAGCTGAAGATCTGAGAGGTGGGGAGTGAGGGGGCGGGCCGCCGGCCGGCGGGTCGCCCCTGCAGGCTGTGCGTTCGTGGAGCCCGCCGCCCCCGTGTCTGGCGGGCTCCACAGGAAGAGAATGTGCCCTCGCGCGGGGGAGTTGAAGAGCCTCCGCGATGTTCAGAGGTTTATTTGAGGTTTCCGTAGGGAAACTACGTTTGTTCGTGCGGGCGGCACTCACGGGTTCTCACCAGGTGTCGGGCTCCGTCAGCCCCGGCCAGTCGTCGGGGCCTCCGCCCTGCCACTCGATGAGATCGCCCTGTTCCACCTCGATGCGGTCCAGATCGGCCATGCGCAGGATCTCGACGACATCATCCAGATGGCTGGCGATCCCGAGTGGCTGGTCGCCCGCGGTGACGCGCCGCGATCCGTCCAGGGCCGGAGGGTGGACCACGATGTGCGGATACCCCGTAGTCGACTGTTCCATGACTTCAGGCTCCTGCCGCTCGGCCGGATCCGCACCCCGGGCATGACGCGGATCCCGGGCATGAGGCGGCCCCTGGGCATGGCGCGACCCCTGGGCAGGGCGAGGCTCCCGGGCATGACGAAGGCCCCGGCGGGGCAGGCCCGGCCGGGACAAGGGGGGAGGGCCGCGGCGGATGCGACGGTCCGGGGCGCCCTCCCCTCAGGTCGAGAAGGAGGCACCGGGCCTTCACCACCGCACTGGCTCGCACGCCGCCGCGGCCCCGTTCCGGGCCGTGGTGGCGCCTGGGCGCGACAGGACAGGTGTCGGCGCCGGCCACGGCCCGGAGTCTTGGGAGATGGATGTGTGAGACGTCAGATCTGCGCGCCGGACAGCCGTTCCACGGCCCGCAGCAGGGACGAGTGGTCGAGTCCGCCGTCGCCCTGTGCGCGCAGGGCCGCGACGAGCTGGGCGACCACGGCGCCCACGGGCAGTGCCGCCCCCACCGCGCGGGCCGCGTCCATGACGATGCCCATGTCCTTGTGGTGCAGGTCGATTCGGAAGCCCGGCTCGAAGTCGCGCTGGAGGAAGTTGTCCCTCTTGCGCGCCAGCACGGTGGAGCCCGCAAGCCCGCCGCCCAGGACGTCCAGGGCGGCCTCGAGGTCCACGCCCGACTTCTCCAGGAAGACCACGGCCTCGGCGCACGCCTGGATGTTCACGGCGACGATCAGCTGGTTGGCGGCCTTCACCGTCTGGCCCGAGCCATGCGGACCGCACAGCACGATCGTCCTGCCCAGCGCCTCGAAGAGCGGTCGTGCCGTCTCGAAGTCGGCCCGCTCGCCGCCGACCATGATGGACAGCACGGCCTCGACGGCGCCGGCCTCGCCACCGGAGACCGGGGCGTCCAGCACCCTTATGTCCCTGTCCTTGGCGGCTGCGGCAAGGCCGATGGAGGTCCCCGGGGTGATGGAGGACATGTCGATCAGCAGGGTGCCGGGCCGGGCGTTCTCCAGGATTCCTTCGGGACCGTACGCGACGGCCTCGACCTGGGGGGAGGCGGGCACCATCGTGATCACCACGTCGGCGTCCCGAACGGCCTCGGCGACCGAACCGGCGGCCGTGCCGCCCGCGGCGGTCAGGCGGTCGAGCTTCTCCCGCTCCAAGGTGTAGCCGGTGACGTGATAGCCCGCCTTGATCAGGTTTTCCGACATCGGGGAACCCATGATGCCCAGGCCGATCCAGGCGACGGAGGGGAGAGCCGGGCGGGAGGAGTCGGTGTGGGTAGGCGTGCTGGCCGTGCTGCTCATGAAGGTGCCTCTCTCACTGCTCGTACTGCTCTGCTGTGTCCGTGGTGCGTGGCCCGGCCGGCAGCCATGAGAAGGACTCGCCGCTCGGTCCGTCGCCCGGCTTGTACTCCAGGCCGACCCAGCCGCCGTAACCGGCCTTCGCCAGCCGGCCGAGAAGGTCCTCCAGCGGGAGCGTGCCCGTGCCCGGGGCGCCTCGGCCCGGCGTGTCGGCGATCTGCACATGGCCGGTCTTCGGCGCGTACCGCTCGATCACCGACGGCAGGTCCTCACCGTTCCTCGACAGGTGGTAGAGGTCCATCAGGAACCGTGTGTTGCCAAGGCCCGTCGCCTCGTTGACCTTGTCGACGATCCCGACGGCGGCCGGGGCCGACACCAGCGGGTAGCGGGGCGACTCCGGCCTGTTCAGCGCCTCGATCAGCAGGATCGCGCCGATCCGGTCCGCCGCGCGGGCGGCGAGGACCAGGTTCCGCAGCGCGAGAGCGTCCTGCTCGGCCGGATCGGCGCCGTCCACGCGGTTGCCGTACAGCGCGTTGAGCGCCCGGCAGTCCAGCGCCGCGGCGAAGTCCGCGGCGACGTCGACGTTGGCGCGGAAGCGGTCGGATTCCTCGCCGGGGACCGACAGCGCGCCGCGGTCCGGGCCCGGCAGTTGTCCCGCGTAGAAGTTGAGCCCCGTGAGTTGCACGCCCGCGTCCTCGATCGCCCTCCGCAGAGCGCTGAGCCGCGAGGGCTCGGGGACGGGCGAGTCGACCCAGGGCCACCACAGCTCGACCGCGCTGAAGCCCGCCGCGGCGGCGGCCGCCGGCCGCTCCAGGAGCGGGAGCTCCGTGAAGAGGATCGACAGGTTGACGGTGTAGCGCTGGTCGGCGAACCCCATCGGCGGCACCTCCTCTGCCTTGCTTCCGTATTGTGGAATTAACTTATCGCTTGATGGAAGATTGACGTCGGGTGGTGTCGCTTGTCAAGGGGGCGGAGAGGGGGCGGCCGCAACCTCGGGTCGGCTAGGGTCGGGCACCGTGCGATTGAGACTGGAGTTCACGACCGAGCCCTTCGATCTCGACGAGGCGCCCGGGCACGCGGTGGTCGCCCGTGAGGTCATCGAGGCCGCAGAGCTGGACGCCGTCGACGTGGGACCGTTCGGCAACACCGCCGAAGGTGGCGCCGACGCGATGCTCACCACCGTGGACGCGCTGCTGCGCAGGACCCTGGAGGCCGGCGCCACCCGTATCTCGCTCCAGATCAATGTGATCGGGGAGGGCGAGTGAGCGCCGTCGGGGACGATCCTTTCGATGCGACCGATCCGTCCGACCCGTTCGTCGCGGCGGTGAAACCGCTGGTCGACGCCATGGGGGGCGAGATGCTGCCCCCGGGTCAGGCCGGTCCCGACGATGTCGTGCTCGCCTGGGCGGGTGCGGACGTCGTCGCGGTACGCCTGCCTCAGCTCGCCGAGTCCCTCGACCACATCCTCGCCGCCATGGAGCGGGGGCGCGGCAAACCCCTGGCCGAGCTGGACCGCAAGGCCAAGCAGGAGGTCGTACGGATGCTGGAGGCCCGGGGCGCCTTCGCGGTGCGCCATGGCGTGGAGACCGTCGCGAGCGCCCTCGGGGTGAGCCGCTTCACGGTCTACAACTACCTCAACCGCGACAAGGAGTCCTGACCGGTAGCCGCCCTCCCAAATTTTCAACAAAGTGTTGACGTTGCGTCGCGTGGGGGCGTTAGCTGTTCGCAGCCCGTTCCGCACCCTGGCCAGCCTCGGAGGCTCCCGTGACGTCGACATCCACGCCGCCGGGCCTCAGGCGCTTCAACGCTCTGGAGGAGCAGGCGGCCCTGGCCGAGCTCCTCGAGGCGTGCTCCTCCACGGCATGGGCAGGCCGCCTGCTCGCCGAGCGCCCCTATGACACCGCCGAGGCCCTCTACGCCGCGGGCGACGCCGCCATGGCCGACCTGACCACGGCGGACCTGGAGGAGGCGATGGCCGGGCACCCGCCGATCGGCCGCCCCAAGCCCGGGGACCCGACCTCGGGCCGGGAGCAGCGCGGAATGGCGGGCGCCTCCGAGGAACTCAAGGCGGAGATGCTCGAACTGAACCTGGCCTACCAGGAGAAGTTCGGCCATGTCTTCCTGATCTGTGCCACGGGCCGGACCGCGGAGCAGATGCGCGACGCGGTCAGGGAGCGGATCGGCAACACGCCGGAGCGGGAGCGGGAGATCGTCCGCGCCGAGCTGGGCAAGATCAACCGTATCCGCCTCGCCCGGCTGCTCGAAGCCTGACGCCTCGACCCCGACCGCCCGACTCCGCGAAGAGGGAACCGCATGAGCACCGAGACCACCGCCTCCGTGTCCACGCACATCCTGGACACCAGCGCCGGCCGCCCCGCCGGGGAAGTCGCCGTCCGTCTCTCGGCCCGTCCGGGCCGGGACGCGGACTGGCGGGCACTCGGCGGCTCCGCGACGGACGCGGACGGGCGGTGCAAGGACCTTCCGGCGCTGCCGGAGGGGACCACCCACGTACGGCTCGACTTCGCCGTCGAGGCGTACTTCGCAAGGTCCGAGAAGAAGCAAGCCGATGCGCAGCAGGACGCCCCCGCGAATCGGGACAGCGGTGCCCAGGGTGTGTTCTTCCCGGAGGTGACGGTCACTTTCGCCGTCGTACCGGGAGAGCACTACCACGTACCGCTGCTGCTCAACCCGTTCGGCTACTCCGTTTACCGAGGGAGCTAGCTCAAGATGGCAGACACTTCACGCCCGGCCCGCCCTGCCCACCCTGTGGTCCTGGGACAGAACCAGTACGGCAAGGCCGAGAACCGGGTCGTAAGGATCACGCGCGACGGCGCCACCCACCACATCAAGGACCTGAACGTCTCCGTCGCCCTCTCCGGCGACATGGACGAGGTCCACTACTCCGGCTCCAACGCCAGTGTCCTGCCGACCGACACCACCAAGAACACGGTGTACGCGTTCGCCAAGGAGCACGGCATCGAGTCGGCCGAGCAGTTCGGCATCCACCTCGCCCGGCACTTCGTGACCTCGCAGGAAGCCATCCACCGGGCCCGGATCCGGATCGAGGAGTACACCTGGGAGCGGATCGCGCACGCGGGGAAGGGCGCGCACTCCTTCGTCCGCACGGGCCAGGAGACCCGCCTGACGCAGATCACCTACGACGGCTCGTCGTGGGAGGTCGTCTCGGGCCTGAAGGATCTCACGGTGATGAACTCGACCGACTCCGAGTTCTGGGGCTACGTCAAGGACAAGTACACGACGCTCCCCGAGGCGCACGACCGCATCCTGGCCACCGAGGTCTCCGGCCGCTGGCGTTACGACTGGACGGACGACGCCCAGGAGATGCCTGACTGGGACGCGTCCTACGAGCAGACGAAGAAGCACATGCTCCAGGCGTTCGCCGAGACGTACTCCCTCTCCCTGCAGCAGACGCTGTACCAGATGGGTGCGCGCATCATGGAAAACGTCGGCACGATCGACGAGGTCCGCTTCTCGCTCCCGAACAAGCATCACTTCCTGGTGGACCTGGAGCCGTTCGGACTGAAGAACGAGAACGAGGTGTATTTCGCCGCCGACCGGCCGTACGGCCTGATCGAGGCCACCGTCCTGCGGGAAGGCTCCGAGGCGCGGATCCCCGGGGACCTCACGAACCTGTGACCCACCGACCTGTATCCGGGACCGGCCTGTGACCGGTTCCGACCCGTGAACGGTGCCCCGCCCGCCGGGGAACCCGCCACCCGCCCAACCCTCGGCACCCGTGGCCGCCGGGGGCCCGGTCCCAGGACCGAGCCCCCGCTCCGACGGCCCCGGCACTCAAACTCCCAGGGTCCTGCCGTGCCCTCTCCACAGAACGAAAAGGACGAACCATGGCAGCAGCTCAGCGCATCGTCATCGAGAACTGTGCCATCGCGACCGTGGACGCCGACGACACCGAGTACGCGTCGGGGTACGTGGTCGTCAGCGGCAACCGCATCGAGGCGCTCGGCGCGGGCAAGGCCCCCGAGGGTCTGGAGAACGTCGGGCGCCGCATCGACGCCTCGGGCCATCTCGTCACCCCGGGCCTGGTGAACACCCACCACCACTTCTACCAGTGGCTCACCCGGGGCCTGGCCACCGACCACAACCTGTTCGACTGGCTGGTCGCGCTGTACCCGACCTGGGCGCGCATCGACGAGCAGATGGTGCACGCCGCGGCCCAGGGATCGCTCGCGATGATGGCCCGCGGGGGAGTGACCACCGCGATGGACCACCACTACGTCTTCCCCAAGGGCTCCGGCGACCTGGCCGGCACCGTCATCCGGGCCGCCCGCGACATGGGCGTCCGTTTCACGCTCGCCCGAGGCTCCATGGACCGCAGCGAGAAGGACGGCGGTCTGCCGCCGGACTTCGCCGTCGAGACCCTGGAGGGCGCACTGGCCGCCACCGAGGCGACCGTGGACGAGTACCACGACGCCTCCTTCGACGCGATGACGCAGGTCGCCGTGGCCCCCTGCTCCCCCTTCTCGGTCTCGACCCAACTCCTGCGCCAGGGAGCCGAACTGGCCCGGCGCAAGGGCGTGCGGCTGCACACCCACGGCTCGGAGACGGTGGAGGAGGAGAAGTTCTGCCACGAGATGTTCGGCATGGGCCCGACGGACTACCTCGAGTCCACCGGATGGCTCGGCGAGGACGTGTGGATGGCGCACTGCGTCCACATGAACGACTCCGACATCGCCGCCTTCGCCCGTACGAAGACGGGTGTCGCGCACTGCCCGTCCTCCAACGCCCGCCTGGCGGCCGGCATCGCCCGGGTCCCCGACATGCTCGCGGCGGGCGTCCCGGTCGGCCTCGGCGTCGACGGCACGGCCTCCAACGAGTCCGGTGAACTCCACACCGAACTGCGCAACGCACTGCTGATCAACCGTCTGGGCGCCCATCGGGAAGCCGCTCTGAACGCCCGTCAGACCCTGCGGCTCGGCACCTACGGCGGCGCCCAGGTCCTGGGCCGGTCCGCCGAGATCGGCTCCCTGGAGCCGGGCAAGCTCGCCGACCTTGTGCTGTGGAAGCTCGACACGCTCGCCCACGCCTCGATCGCCGACCCCGTCACGGCCCTCGTCTTCGGCGCGGCGGCCCCGGTCACGCTCTCCCTCGTCAACGGCGAACCGGTCGTCGAGAACGGCCGCCTGCTGCACGTCGACGAGGACGCCGTCGCCCGCTCCACCCGCGAACAGGCCCAGCGCCTCGCGCGCATCGCCGCGCAGGCCTGAGCCCCCGAGGACCCCGGCCGGGAGGGACGGCTCCCGGCCGGGCCGTGGACCCGAGCGGGGGCCCACGGCGCCCGCCTCCGGGGCACGCAGGACGTGCGTGCCCCGGAGCGGCACCCCGCCGGCAGGTCATAGCTCGGGGAGGCATACTCACCCGCACCAGCCGCACAGGCCACTCCGGCCGAGGACACACCTGGACGCCGGCGCCGCGAGGTCAGATCATTCGGTGTCGGGCATCGCGTGGTGTCCTGAGCGACTGGACCAGCGACGAGGCAAGTGCCGGGAGGCGTGGGTCACATGGGTTCTGAACTGGACTTCGGTCGGCGAGCCGAAGGCAAGTGGTACGAGATCAGCCGACGCAACGCACGGTCCGTGCAGACCACCGTGGGCTGGATCTTCTGGGATCCCGGTGCGGTGGCGCGCTATGAGGCGTGGGGGCTGGACAAGGTTCTGGCAATGCCGCTCGGGTACATCGCCTCACGAGGCGCGCCGCTCGCTCCGGCCGGAGCGGACACGATGATCGCGGCGTTCGGCACCATCAGTGCCGTGGGCATCCGGTTGACCTTCGATCTGCTGAAAAGCCCGGACGCCTTCCGTGAGTTCTGGGACATGCGCGAGGAGGCGATCGAGGAGGGGCTGCGGCGCTACGCGCCCGGCATCGTCGATCCGCTGTGCGAGATGGGTCCCGCGCTGTGGTCGGTGGTCGACCGGCTTCCCCTGCTCGGGCGTCCCCTGTTCGCCGCGACCTTGTCCATGCCCCGCCCGCAATCCCCGCTCCTCTCCGGCTGGCACGCGGTCAACCTGCTGCGAGAGTGGCGAGGGGACACGCACTGGGCCCTGGTGGCGGCGGCCGGTCTCACCTCGTCCGAAGCGTCCATCCTCCACAACGAGTGGCTGCGCTACCAGGACGACTGGCTGAGCAAGTCCCGAGGCCACACCGAGGACGACATCGACGAGGGCTGGGAGTCGCTGACGCGCAAGGGGCTGGCGACGGACAGGCGGGTACTCCCGGAGGGCCTGCGTCTTCGCCAGCGGATCGAGGACCTCACCGACGACCGGACGGTCCTTCCCTGGCAACTCCTCGGCGAGCGCGCGGCACACGAGTTCGCGGAACGGTTCGAGCCACCGTGCGAGCTGCTGCTGTCACGCGTGGACGAGACGGCCGGCGTCCAGTTCCAGCCGGCCTCACGCGTACGCGCACGGTACGAGGACGGTCAGGACTGAGGGGTGTCCCCTGATTGGTCCTCGGCATGAGGGTGTCGTCCGGGATTGGTCCCTGGGTCCAACCGGTGGGCAACCACCCTTTGGCGGCATCGACGCCGGTTCACCCCTGCCGGCCGCACGGCACGGCAGCGGTCGGCAGGGGCCGTCCTCCCGACAGCATGCGGCTGCACTCAGGCGTAGCGGTCGAACAGGGCCTGGAGGTAGTCCTCCAGGCGCCCGGTCAGCAGGGTGCGGGTCAGATCGGCGCGGCCCACCTCGCGCCAGGGAACGGCGACCTTCTCGGCGTCAGGGGCGAAGCCCAAGGCGTCCAGCAGCCGCCAGTAGAGGTGCGCGGCGGGGTCTTCTGCCAGTGTTCCGCCCGCCGCGAGATAGCGGTCGGCGAAGCGCATGCCCGCGGGGACTCCGTGCAGCAGTGTCAGCGCCGTGGAGCAGTGGGCCACGTCCAGGTCGGCCGGCCCCCAGGAGGTCTCCACCCAGTCGACGACCCCGCTGATCCGCAGACCATCGCCGTCGTCGCCTGCGAAGAGGACATTGCCGGGGTGGAAGTCCCGGTGCAGGAAGCATCCCCGGTATGCCGGGGGTTCACGGCGTATCACGTCCAGGGCCCGCTGCCACAGCTCGGGGCGATCGGTGCCATCGGGCACTCCGACCCGCTCGGGAGAGGCCCACGCCTCATACGTGCGAGGCCGTGTCCCGGCGGTCACCGGCACCCGGTGGATTCGCGACAACTGGCGGGCCATCAACTCGGCTCGCTGATCGGCCCCTTCGTCTTGCAGACGGACACCTCCTGGCAGCAGAGTCATCAGCAGCGAGGGGTGATCGCAGTACTGCGCTGTCGCATCCACGTCCACCAGCCCGGCCACGGGCACATCCGTGCCGCCGAGCAGGCTCAACATGGCCGCCTCGCGGGTCAACAGGCCCTCTGCGTGACGTACGTAGAAGGGCTTGACGAACGACCGCAGGACCAGCGAGCGGCGACCGCCCGGCCCGCGGACGTCCAGTCGGCGCATCTCCGAGGACCAGCCGCCACGCAGCCGTGCGACCACCTCGATGCGTTCCCCGTCGGACAACCCCTTCTCGACCCAGGCGCGCGTGGCATCCCAGCTCTGTTCCCCGGCATCCGTACCCATGTGCCCGACCCTACCGGTGGTGGAATTGTCTCAATGGACGGTACGGCATGGCCGCGAGGCCGCTGACGCTGTCCGCCTGGAGCCACTCACATCAACCGGTCCAGCACGGCTGCCACTCGGTCCCGTAGTTCTTCGTCGGTCAGGTCGTCCGGGTCTCTGAGGTCAGGATCGATGCTGTACTCCTCCAGTACGCAGAAGACCTCGTCCAGCGCGTTCTCCAGGGCCCCGCCCAGACGTTCGCCCACGCTCATCGCCCGGCGCCGCTCGTCGAGCCACCGCCTGGCGAAGGTGGGGCCGTCGATCGAACGGGAGGCGAGAGCGCGCATGAGGCTGATCTGCCGGCCGGTATGGCTGTCAGCGGACGCCTCCATGGCGGACGTGAAGGCCCTTCTATTCGGGGGGTGTTGGCTGGAGACAAAGGAGAGTTCCGTCCCGCCCCTGGGGCTTCTGCGGGCGTAGCGCTGGAATTCCGCCCGGGCTCTGTCGGTACCCTCGGCCACAGCACCTCGCATGAACTCCGGGCTTCCTGCTGCCAGGGTGTAGCCGTCTCGGCACAGCACAGCGCCCAGGAGATTGTCCGCGACCAGCAACAAGCCTGACGTGTCCGGCCACTGTGCGCTGACGACGCTCAACGCGTCTGGTTCGACAGGGGCCGTGCAAGTGGTCCGCTCGGCGAATTCCTCGTCGACCGGCACCCCGAAAACGGCGGCGGCCCAGTCTCCCGCGCGCCTGCGGCCAGTCGCTCAACGGTGTCCCGCCCCGGTGGGAGGTGCGCGGCCAGCGGGGCGACCGGCACGGCTTGAACTCGTGCGAGCCAGTCCTCGCGGAAATTCCCCGTATCGGACAGGACGGTTCCGAGCACGTCACGGTTCTTGATCTGCGGCACTCCGGTCCAGGCGGGAGCCGTGCGGCTCGGTGTCCCCATCGTCCTTGACGAACTTCACGGCCGCCACCGGATCAGGGGAGGCATGGCAGCGTGGTCGGTGCCTTCCATCGTCACGATGACTTCCCGGCCCGTCGCCGTTCCGAGCCACGTCACTTCCCTCGCCCTCAGTCGCGGTCGCCCCGAACCGGGAGAGCGTCTTCCTCCCCTGCGAGGGCTCAGTGAACTCACCCCTCGCCGTCCTGCGCGAGGGGACGGAATCTGGCGAGGGCGCCTTCCCAGTCGGATCTGACCGTGTCCTCCAGAGGGAGGCCGCCCCCGAGGTCTTCTGCTGCTTGCAGCAGGGCGGTAACGAGCTCTGGGGTCGTCGTCCGAGCCACGATGCCGTTGTCTCCGGCGATCGACAGTCCGTTCTTGTTTCGCCGCACCACAAGGTTGAACGAGGTGTCCGTACCGTAGAAGCTGAGCACTCGGGCGTTTCCCCGCAGAAAGTCGCGCAAGCCGTCCAGCAACTCGACGACCGTGACGTAGATCATCATGCCCTGATCGGGGACGTGGCCGGCGGAGTCGACTCTGCCGAATTCCCCCGTGACGACCATGTCTCCCATGTCGAACCCGCTGGCGTCACCTTGATCGGGCCATACGGTGAACTGGAAAGTGATCACGGAGTGTAGCTCTTTCCTATTGGGAAAAAGGTGATGACACGGTTTCCGTCCTTCGAGTCTCGGCCAGCCGGGAGAGGAGTGAACCCCCGTTCGCAGTTGCGGCTTTCGACCCTAGACGAGTCTGTCCAAATGCCTGCGGGCATGAAGAGAGGGTGTTCAAGATCCGTTTGTGACGACAGAACTGAACACCCTCGTGACCGCACTTT
>NZ_JBEYVV010000012.1:0-128080 GCF_040644155.1 Streptomyces sp. NPDC047022
CCAGCGCCAAGTCGACTGGCACTTCACCACCGACGACGCACGCGTGAAACTGCGCCACCTCTACCCAACCACACGGCAAAATTAAGCCGCGACAACCTACTAGTGCCGTGGCAGGCAACGTTTGCCCGTCCCGGAGCGGGACATGCGTGGCCGTGCCAGGCTGGGCCGGGGGCGCGTCGGCCGGAGCGCGGGAGGCGATGTGGGACCCGACGAACGAGGTGAGCCGCGGCAGGGGCCCGCACGCACGCGGGGGCCGCGGCGCAGAAGCGTCCTGGAGGCGTGCGCGGGCCTGGGACTCGCCGCGGCCTCGGCCTGTGATGTCGTGCCCCGAGCGGGCGGCCACAAGGCCCGCGCCCAGCGCCCCGAGTCGGAACGGGACCGCCCCGGCACCCCCGACTGGCGTACCGGGCCTGAGGGTCCGCCCACCGCGATCGCCGGTTACGCCGACCGGGTGAGTGTGACGCCGGGTGAGGAATGCGGTCTGCATGTCTCCACGACCGCGTCCTCCTTCCGCGTGCTGGCCTTCCGCGTCGGCTGGTACGGCGGTGCCGAGGCCCGGCTCGTCTGGTCCTCCGGGCGCGTACCGGGCCGCGCGCAGCCCGCGCCGCGCCTTCTGCCGGACACCCGCACGGTGCGGGCGGACTGGCCACGGGCGCTCGCGTTCGGCACCGACGGCTGGCCGGAGGGCGCCTACCTGCTGCGGCTGGACGCGGACAACGGCCACCAGAGGTACGTCCCACTGATCGTGCGCTCCACCGACGGCAGCGGCCGTACGGTCCTGATGCACGCACCGGCCACCTGGCAGGCGTACAACCGGTGGGGCGGCTACAGCCTCTACAACGGCACGTCAGGGGCGTACGCCACCCGTTCCCTCGCCGTCAGCTTCGACCGGCCCTACGACGGCGACGGCACGCAGAAGTTCCTGGTGTACGAAAGGGCGGCGGTCGTCCTGGCCGAACGCCTCGGGATCCCCTTGGCGTACACCACGGGCACGGACGTCCACCGCGACCCGGGCGTGCTGCACGGCGCCGCCGCCGTGGTCGGCCTCGGCCACGACGAGTACTGGACCCCGCAGCAGCGGCGGCATGTCACCCGTGCCCGTGACGCGGGCACCAACGTCGCCTTCCTCGGGGCCAACACCTGCTTCCGCCGCGTCCGTCTCGAAGAGGGCGAGAGCCTGCCCGACCGCACCGTGGTCTGCTACAAGTCCTCGGTCCGGGCCGACCCCTGCTATGCCACGGATCCCGCGCTGGCGACCACCGACTTCCGTCAGGCTCCGGCGGCCGATCCCGAGTCCTCGCTCACGGGCGTGCTGTACGAGGGCTACCCCACGGACGCACCGTATGTCGTCCACACCGCGGACCACTGGCTGTACGAGGGAACGCGGGTACGGCCCGGTGACGGGTTCGATCACCTGGTCGGTGTCGAGTACGACCGCGTCACCGCGGGTGCGCCACTCCCCGGGCCCCTGCAGATCACGGCTCACTCGCCCCTGGTGTGCGACGGGCGGCGCAGCAACAGCGATTCGGCCTACTACACGGCCGCGAGCGGCGCGGGTGTCTTCGCGACCGGGACCATGCGCTGGGTGGAGGCGCTGATGGCGGGCACTCCCGACGGCGGCCGGGACCACGGCATGGACGCCCGCACCCGCGTCTTCGTCACCCGGACGACGGAGAACCTCCTGCGGGCCTTCGCCGAGGGCCCGGCGGCCCACCGCCGCCCGGCGCCGCGTCCGAACGTGGGCGAGGTGTACCGGGGCCGGGGATGAGGCGGCCGGTTCGCCTACTTCAACTGCTCGTAGAGCGCTTCCAGTTCGCCGGACAGTGCCGACTTGACCCGGCGCGTCACGTCGTCGACCAGCACCTCGTGCGCCCCCGTCTCGATGCCGTCGAGCGCCGCCGTCGCGACGTCCTGGGGCGTGGACTTCGGTGCGTCGAGGCCTACGGTCATGTCGGTGTCGACGTAGGCGACATGCAGGCCCGTGACCGCGATACCGCGCGGTCGCAGCTTCAGGCGCAGGGAGTTGGTCTGCGACCACAGGGCCGCCTTGGAGGCGCTGTAGGGGGTGCCGTCGGCCAGCCAGGACAGCGCGGAGTGGACGTTGAGGATGTGGCCGCCACCGGCCCGTTCGAGGACCGGCACGAAGGCGCGGGTGACCAGCAGCGGGCCATAGAAGTTGATCTCCAGGTCCCGGCGCACCTCGTCGAGCGGGGAGTCGAGGTAGGAGGCACGGCTCGCGGTGCCGGCGTTGTTGACCAGGATCGTGACGTCCCCGGCCCGCTCGGCCGCGGCGGCCACGGACGCGGGGTCGGTGACCTCCAGGGCCACGGGGACGGCGTCGGGGTGCGTCACCGTACGGGGGTCGCGGGCGGTGGCGTAGACCTTGTCGGTGTCCGGGGCCACACACCCTGGCGTGTGCTCTCGAAGGGTCAGCGCAGTCCGGCGGCGTCGAGAAGGGTGGTCACGGTCGGCATGAGCAGACCGGCCGGGGAGTCGGCCCGGACGCCCGCGCGGGCGCTGATCCCGTCGAAGATCAGGACCAGCTGCCGGGCCAGCAGTTCGGGGTCGTCCGCCCCGCCGCGCACGGCCTCACCGCGGAAGAAGGCCAGGAGCTCGCCCTTGGCCCGGCCCGCGGCCCGGCTCGCGGGGTGATCCGGGTCCTTCAGCTCGACCTGGACGGCGAGGAAGGGGCAGCCCCGGTATCCCGGCGCCGCCGCCTGCGCCTCCACCTGTTCGAAGACATGGAGCACCCGAGCGCGCGGCGAACGTCCGTCGTCCGCGCCGGGCAGTAGCTGCGCCGCGTAGCCGGGGGCGCGCTCCTTCAGGCTCGCGGCCAGCAGTTCGTCCTTGCTCTCGAAGAGCTGGTACATCGACCGCTTGGACACCCCGGCGGCCTTGCACAGCGCCTCGACGCCCACGCCGACGCCCTCGGTGTAGGCGAGCGCCGCCGCGGCTTCCAGCAGCCGGTCACGGGAACTCTGCTTCGCGTCGGTGGTCATACCGAGAGGCTAGCCCGTCACCGCCCAGCGGGAAACCGATCGGTTTATTCAGTTCATACGATGGTGAGGGGCTCCCACGCGCCCGGCCGCCGGGCGCGGCCGGGTCTGGGTGACCCGCCACAGCCGGCGCGGAAGCGCGCCCTCCTCGAAGGCCTTGACCTCGTCCAGTCGCCAGCCCTCGGCGAGCCCGTCGACCAGGGCACGGGAGAAGAAGTGCACCGCGAAGCCGCCGTGCTCCCAGATGTCGTCGCCGTGTGCCACACCGGCGCCGTGGTGCGCGTCGCCGGTGTGGCGCACCGTGTAGACGAAGGTGCCGCCGGGGCGCAGTACCCGCCGCACCTCGCCGACCACTGCGCGGATCTCCTCGGTGGACAGCGCCATGCACAGCAGCATGTGCGCGAAGGCCGCGTCCACGGAGCTGTCGGGCAGCGGCAGGGGCTCGCGCACGTCGTGCACCGTGGTGGTCACCCTCGCCCCGATGCCCTGCGCCCGGGCGGTGTCACGCAGCTGCTCCAGACCGGAGGGGCTGAAGTCCGTGGCCCGGACCGTGAATCCCTCGCGGGCGAAGTACAGCGCGTCGCGGCCGTGCCCGGCGCCGAGCTCCAGGACTTCCTCGGCGTCGGCCGACCGGAACAGCCGTGCCGCGTACACGGCGGGGGCGGACGGATCGAGCCCGTACATGCCGGGGTGATCGTCATACGTCGCCTGCCAGTGCCGCCGCTGCGCATCGGCCAGTTCGCGACCGTCCTCGGCCATCCTCGTCGACTCCCCGTTCAGCAGATTCTCGGCAGTTGCTCCCCGACCGGCAGGTCCACCACTCGGGTGCCGCCCAGGCCGGTGCGGGCCACCACCATGCCGGGGTGTTCCGCCACCGCCTCGCCGATGACCCTGGATTCCCTGCCCAGGGGGTGGGCCCGCATGGCGTCCAGGACGGCCTCGGCGTGCTCGCGCGGCACGAACGCCACCAGTTTGCCCTCGTTGGCGACGTACAGGGGGTCGAGGCCCAGTACGGCGCAGGCATTGGCGACCGCGTCCGGCACCGGGATCGCACGTTCGGTGAGGACGACCCCGCATCCGGAGGCGGTGGCGATCTCGTTGAGTGCCGCCGCGAGCCCGCCCCGAGTCGGGTCGCGCAGCACATGCAGGTCCGGGGTGACGGCGAGCATGGTGCCGACAAGGCCGCCGAGCGCCGCGCAGTCGCTCTCGATCTCCACGCCGAATTCCAGACCCTCGCGGACGCTCATGATGGCCACGCCGTGCACACCGACCGGGCCGCTGACGATCACCACATCGCCGGGGACGACCCGCTGCGGGCGCAGGTCCACGCCCTCGGGGATGAGCCCGATGCCGGCGGTGTTGATGTAGACGCCGTCGCCGTGCCCGGCCTCCACCACCTTGGTGTCGCCCGTCGCCACTTCGACTCCGGCGGTGCGCGCGGCCCTGCCGAGCGCGTCGGCGACCCGGGCGACCGTCGCCATCTCCACGCCCTCCTCCAGGATGAACCCGCAGGAGAGATAGGCGGCACGAGCGCCGCTCATCGCGAGGTCGTTGACGGTGCCGTTGACGGCGAGATCGCCGATGCTGCCGCCGGGGAAGAACAGCGGGCGCACGACGAACGAGTCGGTCGAGAAGGCCAGCCGCACGCCGCCCAGCGTCAGCGCGGCGGCATCACCGAGCTGGGCGAGCGCGTCCGAACCGTAGGCGGGCGCGAAGATGTGCTGGACCAGTTCGGCGGAGAGCGCCCCTCCCCCGCCATGGCCCATGACGACGCGGGACTGGTCGCGCAGCGGGGCCGGACAGGTCCAGGCCGCCGGGTCGACGGCCGGTGTGGTCAGGTCGACGGTGTCAGACAACGGGGCTCGCCTCCCGTGGGGCCGAGGTGATGTCCAGGCGCCGGTAGAGGTAGTACGCGGCGCACGCGCCCTCGCTGGAGACCATCGTGGCGCCGAGCGGGGTGCGGGGAGTGCACAGGGTGCCGAACGCCTCGCACTCGTGCGGCTTGAGCAGGCCCTGCAGGACCTCGCCGCTGCGGCAGGCGGCCGGTTCCCGGGTCTGGATGCCGTCGACCGAGAAGCGTTGCTCAGCGTCGAAGTCCCGGTACCTGGCGGACAGCCGCCAGCCGCTGTCCGGGATCACGCCGATACCGCGCCAGGCGCGGTCGGTGACCTCGAAGACGTCCTCCAGCATCGCCTTGGCGGCCGGGTTCCCCTCGGGGCGCACGGCGCGCGGGTAGGCGTTGTCGACGGTGTGCTCGCCGCGCTCCAGCTGGGACACGGTGCGGCGTACGCCTTCGAGGATGTCCAGCGGTTCGAACCCGGTCACGACGATCGGCACACCGAAGCGCTCCGCCAGCTCCGGATACTCTCCCGTGCCCATCACGCTGCACACATGGCCCGCGGCCAGGAAGCCCTGGACCCTGCACTGCGGGGACCGCATGATCGCCTCGATGGCGGGGGGCACCCGCACATGGGACACCAGCAGGCTGAAGTTCGGGATGCCCAGCTTGCGGGCCTGATACACCGTCATGGCGTTGGGCGGCGCGGTCGTCTCGAAACCGATGCCGAAGAACACCACCTCGCGGCCGGGGTTCTGCTGCGCGATCCGCAGGGCGTCGAGCGGCGAGTACACCACCCGCACGTCCCCGCCCTCGCCGCGCACCTGGAACAGATCCCGTCCGGTGCCCGGCACACGCAGCATGTCGCCGAACGAGCAGAAGATCACCTCCGGCCGGGAGGCGATCTCCAGCGCCTTGTCGATGACCTCCAGCGGGGTCACACACACCGGGCATCCGGGTCCGTGGATCAACTCGACCTGTTCGGGCAGCAGTTGGTCGATGCCATGGCGGATGATCGAATGGGTCTGTCCGCCGCAGACCTCCATCAGTGCCCAGGGCCTGGTCACCGTGGCATGGATCTCGTCCAGCAGCCGCCGCGCCAGGTCCGGGTCCTGGAACTCCTCGATGTACTTCACTTCCGTGCCTCCTCGCGCGCGGACGGGAGCGCCCCGCCCGCCTCCGCTGCCGCCGCCTCCCAGGGGTCGCCGAACTCCTCCTGGAGCATGCCGAGCTGCTCGAACAGCGCGAGTGTCTGCTTGGCCGACTCCTCGTCCAGTCGCTGCAGGGCGAAGCCGACGTGGACGATGGCGTACTCGCCGACCTGGATGTCGGGCAGGTACTCCAGGCACACCTCCTTGACCACACCGCCGAAGTCGACGGTGGCCATGCGGGTACCGTCGCGCTCCTCGATGTCCAGCACTCTGCCGGGTACCGCCAGGCACATGGGCCTCTCCTCGCTGTGGGTGGTGCGTAGCCCGGCGCTGCCGGGAAGGTCGGTCAGCCGGGTGCTTCGCCGGTTCGGGCGGCCACCACGAGCTGGCCCAGGGCCAGGCCTCCGTCGCCGGGTGGGACGAGGTGGTGGCGCAGCACCGTGAAGCCGTCGGCGCGCAGGGCTTTCGCGCAGGCCGAGGAGAGCAGGGAGTTGAGGAACACACCGCCGGTCAGGGCGACCGTGTCCACTCCCGTCCGTTCTCGCGCCAGCACGCAGATCCGGTGGACCAGGCCGGTGACGGCCCGATGGAAGCGGGCGGCGATCAGGGCGGGCTCCGCGCCCGACCGCAGGTCTTCGACGGCAGCCGCGAGGACGGGTGCGGGATCGGCCTGCACCGAACCGCCGCCCTCCTGTGGCTCCTTGAGGGCGAACCCGTACGACGCGGTGTCCCCGGCCGGTGCCCGCAGCGCGGCGGCCTCCAGCTCTACGGCGGCCTGGGCCTCGTATCCCGCCCGGTGGCACACTCCCGCGAGGGACGACACGGCGTCGAAGAGCCGGCCCATGCTGGAGGTGGGCACGCAGTTGAGGTCACGCTCCAGCTGCCTCTGCAGCACTCGGCGTTCGTCGGGCGGGCAGGCCCTCACGCAGGCCAGGTCGTCCGTCCAGCCGAGCCCCGCCGTCCGCAGATGAGCGAGCGCCATGCGGTACGGCCGGTGCACCGCGGCGTCGCCCCCCGGCAACGGCACATACGCGAGGTGCCCGAACCGGCTGAAGCCGTCGTAGTCGGCCAGCAGGAACTCTCCGCCCCATACGGCTCGGTCGTCGCCGTATCCCGTTCCGTCGAACGCGACGCCCAGCACGGGCCGGCTGCCGTCAAGTCCGTGTTCGGCCATGGCGGCGGCGATGTGCGCGTGGTGGTGCTGAACGCGGACGACGGGCCTGCCGTGCGCGTTGCGGACCGCCCAGCGAGCCGAGCGGTAGGCCGGATGCCGGTCGGCGGCAAGCAGTCCGGGGCGTACCGGGGTGACCGACTCCAGATGTGCCACGGCGCGTTCGAAGGCCCGCTGGGTGGCGAGGTCGTCCATGTCGCCGATGTGAGCGGACAGCCAGGCCCGGTCGCCCTCGCCGAGGCAGAACACGTTCTTCAGGTCGCCGCCGACCGCGAGGCACGGGCGCACGGGCACCGGAAGCGTGAGCGGCAGGGGAGCATACCCGCGGGCGCGGCGCACGATCAGCGGCTGCCCGTCGCACACCCTAACCACGGAGTCGTCGCAGGGCACATGGATGGGCCGGTCGTGTGTCAGCCAGGCGTCGGCCAGGTGTCCGAGGCGCACCAGCGCCTCCCCGTCGTCGGTGACGATCGGCTCGCCGGACACATTGCCGCTGGTCATGACGAGGAGGCGGGGGCCCTCGGGATCGCCGGGGAGCCCGAACAGCAGCTGGTGCACGGGGGTGTACGGCAGCATGACGCCGAGGTCCGGGCTGCCGGGCGCCACGGCTTCGGCCGGGCGCGGTGCCCCCGCCGGGGAAGGGGAGCCGTCGTCCGTGCGGCGGCGCAGCAGTACGACCGGACGTGTCGTGCCGGTGAGCAGGTCGCGCTCCTCGGGGGCGATCGTGACCAGGTGCTCGATGTCTGCCAGGCTTCCGGCCATCACGGCGAACGGTTTGTCCCCGCGGTCCTTGCGGCGGCGCAGGCGTGCGACGGCGGCGGCGTCGGTGGCGTCACAGGCCAGGTGGTAGCCGCCCAGCCCTTTGACCGCGACGACCGCGCCGCTCGCCAGCAGGGCCCGGGCCCCGGCCACCGGGTCGGCTTCCGCCGGGCACGGCGGGGCACCGCCGTCGTCCAGGTCATCCCGATCATTCCGGCCATCCGGGTCGTCCCGGCGGACGAGCAGGCGCAGCCTTGGTCCGCAGTCCGGGCAGGCCACCGGCTGGGCGTGGAAGCGGCGGTCGGCGGGATCGGCGTACTCCCGGGCGCAGTCGGGGCACATCGGGAAGCCGGCCATCGTGGTGGACGCCCGGTCGTAGGGCAGGCCGGTGACGATCGTGAAGCGCGGGCCGCAGTGCGTGCAGTTGACGAACGGATGGCGGTGGCGCCGGTCACCGGGGTCGGCGAGTTCGCGCAGGCACGCGTCGCAGGTGGCCGTGTCGGGCGGGATCAGGGTGCCGGCCGGTCCGTCGGTGCGGGAGGCGAGGATGGTGAACGCCGTGTCGCCGGTGGCGGGTACGTCCTGGTGGTGGACGGCATCCACGCGGGCCAGCGGAGGCGCGTCGGTGGCGATGCGGTCGCAGAACCGTGCGACGGCCTCGGGTGCGCCCTCGACCTCCGCGACGACGCCCTCCGGGGTGTTGGTCACATGTCCGCACAGGCCGAGCGCGGTGGCGAGGGTGTGGACGAACGGGCGGAAGCCGACGCCCTGCACCACACCCCTTACGGTGACCCTCCGGCGCAGTGAGGTGCGGACGGTGGCGGCCGTCGGCGGCGCACCGCTCACGAGCGGGTGTGCGCCATGACCCCGGTGCCGTCCGTGTGGTCGTGACCGTGGTCGCGGGCCTGGTCGTCGCTGTGGTCGTGGGCGTGGGTGTGCTCATGGCCCTGGCCGTGGGTGTGCTCGTGCGGCCGTCGCGCCATGACGGGCCTGTGCGGCGGGGCGCCGTCCGCCGCCGCCAGCGCCCGGTCGAGCAGGGCGCCGAGTCCCTGCTCGCGGCGGGCCGAGGTCAGCAGCACCTCCACCGAGGGATTGACCCGCTCGACGTTGGCGCGGAAGGCCGCCTCGTCGAACGCGACCGCCTCGGCGATGTCGGTCTTGGTGACGACCACCAGGTGCGCGAGACCGAAGGCGGTGGGGTACTTGAGCGGCTTGTCCTCGCCCTCGGTCACGGAGGCGAGCACGACGCGCAGCGTCTCCCCCAGGTCGTACGAGGCCGGGCAGACGAGATTGCCGACGTTCTCCACGAACAGCAGCCGGGTGCCGTCCGGCAGCCACCCGTCCAGGTGGCGGGTGAGCATCCCGGCCTCGAGGTGGCACAGTCCGTCGGTGTGGACCTGCTTGACCGGGACGCCCGAACGCCCCAGCCGCGCGGCGTCGTTCTCGGTGGCGAGGTCGGCGGTGAGGGCGGCGACCGGCACGGACCGCTCGCGCGCCAGCACCAGTTCGCGTTCCAGGAGGGCGGTCTTCCCGCTGCCGGGGCTGGAGAGGAGGTTGACGACGGTCGTGCCGCGCGCGGACAGCTCGGCGCGCAGGATGTCCGCGGCCCGGTCGTTCTTGGCGAGCACGGCCTGCTCGAGGTCCACGACTCGGCACATGGTTCAGCGCTCCTCGGGGGTAGGTTCGGGGGTGGCTCCGGGCGCGCGGCCGTCCTCCCAGCGCACGGCGACGATCTGCAGTTCGCGTCCCGCCAGCAGCTCGGTGCTCCCCCCGTCGCACAGCGGACAGCTCAGCAGGGGCGGCATGCCGACGGCCCATTCGTGCGCGCACGGTGCGCAGCGCGCCCGCCCCGGGACGACGTCCGTGATCAGTTCGGCACCCTCCAGCACGGTCCCGGCGCAGGCCAGTTCGAAGCTGAAGGACAGGGCGTCGGGTACGACGCCGGCCAGTTCACCGACCTGGAGCCGCACCGAACGCACCGCGGTGACGTCTCCGGCCCGCTCGGCCGCCTCTTCCACCTGGCCGATCACGGCCATCGCGATGGACATCTCGTGCATGGGTCTCCGTCCCGGCGAGACCCGGGACCCCGCCCCGAGGGGCAGGGCGTGCGTGCGCGGCCCGCCGTCGTCCATTAGAGGTGAGACGGCCCCGGGGCCCGGACCGGCACGCCGTCACCGGCCCTGCGCGTACGCCGTTCGCCGCATCCGGGGCTCACCCCGCCGTACGTGCGTCCTGCGTCAGGGTTCGCGGCGCGGCTGCACCGGGATCCTCGGCCCGCAGCATCTCCTCGATCAGCCGGACGGCCCCGGGTACGGCCTCGGCGACCCGTTGGCTCAGGCCGATGCGTTCCTGCACCGAGGCGGGCTCGCAGCCCACCACGAAGGTGCGCCGGGGCGGCGCCGCCCCTGTTCCCGCGCAGAGCGTGCCCAGCAGGGCGAGCACCACGTCAGGGGCCATCCGGTGCCCGTCGAGCGGTACGCCCGCGGTCGCGTCCCCGCCCGCGCCGTCGTGCTCGATGACGTACAGCGTGCCGGGTTCTCCGCCGCGCTCGGTGGCATCCACCAGGATCAGGGTGTCGTAGCCGTCGAGGAGCTGGTAGGCGAGGTGCACTCCCCGTACCCCGATGTCCACGGCCTCGACGTGCCCGGGCAGCGGGCGCGCGGTCAGCGCGCGTACGGTCTCCACGCCGAAGCCGTCGTCGCCGAGGAAGATGTTCCCGATGCCCGCGACGAGGGTCCTGCCGTTCTGAGGCGAGGGGGTCATGCGCCGTCCTCCAGCGGTGTGAGTTCGTCCGGCCGGAAGTAGAGGAAGGTTCCCTGGGCGCGGCGGATGTCGGCGCCCGGGTCGTCGTCGAGCGTCACCGCCAGGTGCACCGAGCCGTCGACGTCGTCCAGCACGGCCTCGACCGTCGCGGTGCGGCCCCGCAGGAAGAGGTCCTGCGCGTCGGTACGCCGCAGGCCGGGGTTGAGCCGTACCCGGCTTCCGGCGGTCAGGGTGCGCCCGTCCACGACGACCGGGCCGTACACCGCCGGGCCGGGGGCGGTACCGGCCGTCGGCTCCCGCCACTCGGGGGGCCCGGCGTCCGCCGTGGGAAGGGGTGCGGCCGTCTCGTGGGCCGCGCGGGGGCCGTCGGCGCCGAGGGCCGGGTGGTCGTCCAGGATGACGGGCGAGGACAGCATCACCTCCGCGCGTCCGGGTTCCCCGGCGAGTACGGGCCAGGTGTGCAGATTGCGGCAGGCGGCGACCGCCTCCCTCGCCCACTCGGGGGGTTCGGCCATCGACAGGAACGACCCGGCG
Source organism: Streptomyces sp. NPDC047022 (assembly GCF_040644155.1). NCBI lineage: Bacteria > Bacillati > Actinomycetota > Actinomycetes > Kitasatosporales > Streptomycetaceae > Streptomyces > Streptomyces sp. NPDC047022. The sequence continues at coordinate 11,212 of NZ_JBEYVV010000012.1, forward strand.
CTCAGCCCCATCAGGAGGTGGGTGGCCACCAGGGAGCGGACGAGCGCGGCGTCCCGGTCGGAGGCCTGGCCCTCCCCGGGTGTCCAGGCGGTGGTGTTCTCCGCGACGGCGGTGAGCCGCAGCAGCCGGTACGGTCCCTCCAGCCTGCGTGCCGACAGCCGCAGTACGCCGCTGATCTCCTCGTACCGGTGGATCAGACGGCCGGCTTCCCGACCGCTGCCGTCGAGGACGGGTTCGCTCTCCTCCGACGCGGGCCGGTGGAAGGGAAGGGTGACGCCATCGCCGTCGGCGAGTTCGTCCACCGTCACGACCGCCTCTACGCGTTCTTCCACCCCTTCGTGCAGCGGGAGCAAGGTCCTTTCTTCCACGGTGAGTTCGGCGACGGTCTCGAAGGCGCCCTGACCGCGGGCGCGTTGGACCGTGCGCCGCCGGGCGCGCAGGAAGCGCAGCTCGACCGCCAGGACGGCGTCGGCCTTCGGCTCCATCAGGCATTCGGTGTGCTGGAAGTCGTACTCCTCCTCGCCCGCGTCCCAGGACGGCGGCACGAGCACTCCGGACTGCCGCCGCAGCCGGGTCCTGGGGGACGTCGGGGCGGACCTGCGGTACGGGTGCAGGGCGCTGCCCTCGAAGAGGACGGCGTCGGCCACCTGCCGGGCGAGGGCGAAGCGCGCCTCGGTCCGAGGGGCGAACGCGATGACGCTCACGGTGCGGTCCTTCCACTGGTCCGGGTCTCGGACCGGCCGGTCTCGGCCCCTGCCCCGCGCCCCGTGACGCGGGCGAGGTACGGGGGCGTGCACGACGGTCCCTCCTTGCGCGTGAATGCCCTTCGCAGGGCGTGGTAGGCGGCGGCCGGGTCCTGGAAGGTGCGGCGCATCTCGGCCAGCTCCCGTTCCCGGAAGGCGGACAGCGGCTCGACGGCCTCCTGCTGTTCCAGTTGCTCCTTCTTGGCCGCGATACGGGCCCTCGTTCCCGGCAGCGACGCCAGCCGGGCCGCCAGCCGGGCGACCTCCGCCGCGAAGTTCTGCGGCCCGCATCCGATCACCTGGTCGACCAGCCCGAGGTCCCGGGCACTCACGGCGCTCAACGGGAGGGCCTCGCTCATCAGGCGGTCCGCCGTCCGTGCGCCCACTCGGCGGGGCAGCGTGTACGTCCAGTACTCCGAGCCGTACAGGCCCATCAGCCGGTAGTGCGGGTTCAGCACGCAGCCGGCGCGGCACCAGACCTCGTCGGCGGCCAGGGCGAGCATGGCACCCCCGGCCGCCGCGTTGCCCGCGAGCGCCGCGACCACCAGCCGGTCCGTCGTCGTCAGGACCGCCTCGACCAGGTCGTCCATCGCGTTGATGTTCGCCCAGGACTCGGCCGCGGGGTCCTCGGCGGCCTCGATGACGCCGAGATGGATCCCGTTGGAGAAGAAGTCCCGGGGGCCGCCCAGGACGAGCACGGAGGTGGGGCGATCGCAGGCGTCCCGGTAGGCGTGGAGCAGTCGCTCGCACTGCTCGGTGCTCATCGCGCCGCCGGGGAAGGAGAACGACAGGAAGCCGACGCTGCCCTGCTCCCGGTACCGGATGTCCGTCCAGGTGCGCCACCGGGGTTCGGTGAGCGCGGGGAGCCGCGGCAGGGGCGGCAGCCGCTCGCCGAGGGCCGTCACGGCGGGGAGCTTGACGGGCCGCGGCTGTCCCGGACGGCGCCGCGGGCGCAGCTCGGGGATCCATACGGCGCCGTCGGCCGTCGCCCGGCAGACCGCGCCGTTGCGGGTGGCGAGCAGATCCCCCGGAGTGCCGCGCAGGACGTCCTCGGGGTGGCCGCCGTGCAGGTACCACTGCTCGCCGAGCAGGGTGTCCAGCACTCCGGGCTGCGAGTCGGCGGCGCGCAGCTTGGCCAGGACGGTGCCGGTCGTGTCGGCCCCCCAGTCGATCCGCCGGACGCTCTGGTCCAGGTAGGGGCGGGTGCGGGCGGTGTCCTGCGGCAGCGGGGTATGCGTTCCCGAGGCGAACCGCTCCACGGCGAGAAGGACGGCGGCCAGCGCGGCGTCGGCGATCTCGCCCCGGTACAGGTCGCTCTTGGGAACCGGTGGGAGCGGGCAGGCGACGGTCGCCCAGATGTCACCGGCGTCCATCTCCTCCCGTGCCTGCAGGACTGTCACTCCCCACCGGCCGGCGCCTTCCTGGACCGCCCAGTCCAAGGAGGACGGGCCCCGGTCCCCCACCGGACCCGGGTGGACGATGAAGCACGGGTACGCCGTCCACACCTCGCGGGGGATCGCCGCCTTCAGCATCGGCGCGAGGACGAGGTGCGGCGCGTGCCGCCGTACGGCCTCGGCCGGCGAGCCGTCCGGCGGGGCCGGTGTCCCGGCAGGCACCGTTCGCCCGTCGGGGAGCGGCGTCATGTGTGCCGGGCGTCGCGACGGGGCGAAGGCTGCCTGCCCGGGCACCAGTTCCACCGAGACGGTGTGGCCGCGGTCGCGCAGTTCGGCATGGACGCGCTGGGTGAGGCTGTTGAACGCGCTGGCCACGAGCAGGACATGCACGGCTGACTCCCGGCGGACTCACGGCGACGACGGTGCGGGCACCGTAGCCACACCCGGCGCGATCGCCGCGTACGCCCCGCCCGCGCATGGCATGGATTTGCCGCCGGGTCACCCGAAAGCGGGCGCTCGACTCCTCCGCGGCGAGCGGATCCGTGCATCACGCTATGTGACGCCCCTCGCCTCCCGGGGCGCAGCAGTGTAGACAAGGCACATGGTGCGGCCTCCACGTCGAACCGGTACCCGGTCGACCCTTCCCAGCGGTCAGCGCGCACCGCGTGCGCACGACTCACGACCCGCGCCCGAGAACGGCACGCGACAGGCTCGGCAGCGGCCCGGCGCCGGGCACGGCAAGGACGCGGGCCCGGCGAGGAGCCGACCGCTCGCGGAGCTGCGGTCGGCGCTGAGCGGGCGCAGTGTCGCCGGGCAGGTCTTCTTCCTGCAGGTGTTCATCGTGCTGCTGCTGGTGGTCGCCGCGGTGCTGGCGCTGTTCCTCCAGGTGGGGCACGACACCACACAGGAGGCCCGCAACCGCTCCCTCGCCGTCGCCGAGACGTTCGCCTACGCCCCGGGCACGCGGCAGGCGCTGAGCAGCCCTGATCCCACCGCGGTGCTGCAACCGCGAACGGAGGCCGCGCGCAAGACGGCGAAGGTCGATTTCATCGTCGTGATGAACACCAAGGGGATCCGCTACACGCATCCCAAGCCGGACCGCATCGGCAAGAAGTTCGTGGGCACCATCCAGCCGGCGCTGAACGGCGGTGTGGTGATCGAGGAGATCAATGGGACCATCGGCCGGCTGGTGCAGGCCGTGGTGCCCGTCAAGGCGCCCGACGGCACGGTCGTGGGCCTTGTCTCGGCGGGTATCACCACCGCGCACGTGGGAGGCGCCACGGACCGGCAGATGCCGCTCGTGGTGGGCGCCGCCGCCGCGGCACTGGCCCTGGCGACGGCCGGGACGGCGCTGGTCAGCAGGCGGCTGCTGCGTCTGACCCATGGCCTGGGACCGGGCGAGATGACCCGCATGTACGAACACCACGACGCGGTCCTGCACTCGGTACGGGAGGGAGTGATCATCGTCAGCGGCGACGGCCATCTGCTGCTCGCCAACGACGAGGCGCAGCGCCTGCTCGACCTGCCGCCCGACGCCGAGCGGCGGCATGTGACCGACCTCGGCCTCGCCCCGGACACCGCCGCGCTGCTGGCCTCCGGGCGCGTCGCCACGGACGAGGTGCACCGGGTCGGGGACCGCCTGCTGGCGGTGAACCAGCGGCCCACCGACCTGGAGGGGGGACCGCCCGGCCATGTCGCCACTCTCCGCGACTCGACCGAGCTGCGCGCCCTGTCCGGCAAGGCCGAGGAGGCACGGGAGCGCCTCACCCTGCTCTACGACGCCGGGGTGGGCATCGGGACGAGCCTGGATGTGACTCGTACCGCCGAGGAACTGGCGGGGCTGGCCGTGCCGCGGTTCTCGGACTTCGTCACCGTGGACCTGTTCGAGGGCGTTCTGAACGGCGAGGAGCCGGATCCGGGTACCGGGCTGCGCCGCACGGCGTCCAGCGGGATCCGCGATGACGCGCCGCTCTACCCGGTGGGCGAGCGGATCCGCTTCGTGGAGACCACGCCGCAGGCGCACAGCATGGGCAGCGGCACGGCGGTCATCGCGCCCCGCCTCGGCGACGACTCCGGCTGGCTGGCCCAGGATCTCGACCGCACCACGCGGGTCGTGGAGTACGGCATCCACTCGCTGATCACCGTGCCCGTGCGGGCGGGGTCCCTGGTGCTGGGCGTGGTCAACTTCTGGCGGTCCGAGAAGCCAGAGCCGTTCGACGAGGAGGAGCTCGCTCTCGCCGAGGAACTGGTGGCCCGCGCAGCCGTGTCCATCGACAACGCGCGCCGTTACACGCGCGAGCACGGCATGGCGGTGACGCTTCAGCGCAGCCTGCTGCCGCGCCAGCTGCCCGAGCAGAGCGCCCTGGACATCGCCTACCGCTATCTCCCGGCCCAGTCCGGTGTGGGCGGCGACTGGTTCGACGTCCTGCCGCTGTCCGGGGCGCGGGTGGCGCTGGTGGTGGGCGATGTCGTGGGCCACGGGCTGCACGCCGCGGCGACCATGGGGCGGCTGCGCACGGCGGTGCACAACTTCTCCGCGCTCGACCTGCCGCCCGACGGGGTGCTCGGTCTGCTGGACGAACTGGTCGCCCGTATCGACCAGGACGAGACGCCCGACGGCTCCAGCGCCCCCGTCACGGGCGCGACCTGTCTGTACGCGATCTACGATCCGGTCTCCCGGCGCTGCACCGTCTCGCGCGCGGGCCATCCGCCGCCCGCCGTGGTCCGGCCCGACGGGACCGTGGACTGGCCCGATGTTCCGGCCGGTCCCCCGCTGGGCCTTGGAGGGCTTCCGTTCGAGACGACCGACCTGGAGCTGCCCGAGGGCAGCCGGCTCGTGCTGTACACGGACGGCCTGGTCGAGAACCGCGACCGGGACATCGACACGGGGCTCAGACTGTTGAGCCAGGCCCTGTCCGTGGCCGGCCCCTCACCCGAGGACACCTGCCGGGCCGTCCTGGACGCCCAGCTGCCGCACCGGTCGATCGACGACATCGCCCTGCTCGTCGCGCGCACGCGGGCACTGGACGCGGACCGGATCATCGAGTGGGAGGTCCCGTCGGATCCCGCGGCCGTCGGCGAGGTGCGGGCCAAGGTGGAGCGGCAGTTGGCGGAGTGGGGGCTCGACGATCTGGCGTTCACCACGGAGTTGATCCTCAGTGAGCTGGTCACCAACGCGATCCGCTACGGCAGTGCGCCGGTCCGGGTACGGATGCTGCGCGACCGGGGCCTGATCTGCGAGGTCTTCGACTCCAGCAGCACCTCGCCCCATCTGCGCTATGCGGCCATGACCGACGAGGGCGGCCGGGGACTGTTCCTCGTGGCCCAGATGGCCGACCGCTGGGGGACCCGTTACACCCCGACGGGAAAGGTGATCTGGGCCGAACAGCCGCTGCCCTGATCGCCCGAAGGGACGCCGGGCGGCTCATGTGAAAAACGTGCCGACGGACGGGTACCGATCACTCGCGCGTTCTGATAGTAAACCTTCCTATCAGTAGGTGGGTTGCGCCTCGGTGCGCCAACCCACCGGCCCCCCACGTCACTTGGAGTCCCTGTGGTGCAACCGACCCCGGACGCGGCACAACCCGGCCGCGCCTCACGCCGTACGCTCCTGGCCCTGCTCGGCGCCTCCCTGGTGGCCGTCCCCCTGCTCGACGCCCCGCGCGTCCTTGCCGCACAGCCGTCCGCGCGGCCGTCCGCCAAGGCGACCGGACTCGACGACCCGGCGAAGAAGGAGATCGCCATGGAACTGGTGTCGAGCGCGGAGAACTCCTCGCTCGACTGGAAGGCCCAGTACAAGTACATCGAGGACATCGGTGACGGGCGCGGCTACACCGCCGGCATCATCGGATTCTGTTCCGGCACCGGCGACATGCTCGACCTCGTCCAGCTCTACACCGACCGTGAACCCGGCAACGTCCTCGCCAAGTACCTGCCCGCACTGCGCAGGGTGAACGGCTCCGACTCCCACTCGGGGCTCGACCCCGACTTCCCCAAGGACTGGCGCAAGGCGGCCCAGGACAAGGTCTTCCAGCAGGCGCAGAACGACGAGCGCGACCGGGTCTACTTCAATCCGGCCGTCAAGCAGGGCAAGGCGGACGGGCTCGGTGTCCTGGGGCAGTTCGCCTACTACGACGCCATCGTCATGCACGGCGACGGAGACGACCCGACCAGCTTCAGCAGCATCCGGCGGCGCGCCCTGCGCAAGGCCAAGCCACCGGCCCAGGGCGGGGGCGAGGTGGCGTACCTCAACGCCTTCCTCGACGCACGCGTGTGGGCCATGAAGCAGGAGGAGGCCCACAGCGACACCACCCGGGTCGACACCGAGCAGCGCGTCTTCCTGCGCAAGGGCAACCTGAACCTCGATACCCCGCTGGACTGGAAGGTGTACGGGGACAGCTACCACATCGGCTGACGGTCCGGGCGCGGCGGAGGGGACCCGGACGACGCCACGGAGGCGAAGGCCAGGAGGAACAGGTCCCAGGCGCTCGCGTCACCGACCGACGGGCTCCCGCCGCGCACCGCTCCCGCGCGGCGGGACGCCGTTTCGGTGGCCGCGGCGCCACGGGGGGCCGGTCCGGCGGAGTCGAACGATGCCGTTTCCACGGGCACCCCTCCTTCCGTACGCGCCCGGAATGGCGCCGACGGCCGCATGGAGCGCGGGCATGGCGCCGCCCGGCGGAGCCCGCTCGGTAGTAACCCGGCCTCGGCTCGCGCCCGCAGCCTGCCACTCCGGCGGCGCGGACACGCTCCGGCCCCCGCGTACGCGCCGCGGCGGCGGCCACGCGTTCACCCGGATGGCGGCACGACCCCGGGCCCGGCCCGATCCGAACGAGAAGCCCTAGCCCGGGCGGTCCTCCGCGCCGGTTTCCGTACGGTCCATCCCCGTGCGAGCGGACCTTCCCGCGTCGTCCGCGTGGTCGAAGCCGTCCTCCGGCGCTCCGGTCGCCGCGCACAGGCGCTCGCGGGCCGCCAGGGCCAGTGTCACCGCGCCCGTGGCGTACATCCCGCCCAGCAGGGCCGGTGCCCGGGCCCCCGGCAGCACCGTCTCCAGGGATCGCAGCAGGGTCTCGTGCGCCGACAACAGCGCGAGCACCCCGCACACCCCGGCGGCGCCCAGCAGGACGCCACCCGCCCCGATCCTCCGCAGCGCCGCCCTGGCCTCGCTCTCCAGCACGAGCAGCTCGTGCCGTGCCATCTGCGCCGTGTCCCGTGCGAGGCGGGCAGCCGCGTCGTCTCCCAGGCCCTTGTCGTCCCCTCGGCCCCTGTCGTCCGACGAGCCGTCGCCCTGGATGCGCATCGCCGCCGCCTCCGTCTCGTACGGGAGTCCCTTCCCGCAGTACCCCCTCCGACGCGCCCATCACCCATACGCCCCCAATGCGAGCCCTTCCCAAGAAAAGGTGTGATCGTTGTAAACCACTGCAATGCAGACAGTCGGTGAGTGAGGAGCGACGGTGAGCGACCCTGACCCGCAGTCCGGGAGCGCGCGGCGGACCGGCGCCCTGTTCGAGGCTGTCTGCGCGGTGGCCGACGCCATCCTCTACGAGGGGTACCTGCTCTACCCGTACCGGAGGTCGTCGCCCAAGAACCGGGTGCGCTGGCAGTTCGGCATCCTCGCCCCGCGAGCCTGGGCCGAGGCGCACGGCCCGGTGGCGGCGAGCATCTCGGGATCCGTCGAGTCGTGGCAGCAGCAGACCGAGTGCGTGCTCCGGGCGGAACCCGGCGCCGTGGTCCAGGTGCGCGTGCGCTATCTCCAGACGCAGCACCGGGGCGTGGAGCGCAGGGACGAGCAGGGCCGCCACACCCCGGTGGACTGCCTGGAGACGGCGGGCGCGTTCCAGCTGGCCTTCGACGAGGCGGTGCCGCGCGAGGCCGACTTCATCGCTCCACTCGACGAACTTCTGGCTGGGGAACGAGAGTTCACGTTCGGCGCTCCCGGCGGCGAGGAGACCGAGGAGCTGCCGGGCGGCGCAGGACGTCTGGTGCGCCGCCGCCGTCCGGTCGAGGCACGCACCCTCCTGCGCGCGGAGCGGCTGCCCGGTCCGGGTCCGCTCTACCGGCTGCGGGTGCGCACGGAGAACCGCGGCGGGTCGACACCGCCCGAGACCCGGCGCGACGAGGCCCTGCGCCACGCCCTGATCGCCGCACACACCTTCATCGGCGGCGAGGGGCTCGCCTTCTTCTCATCCCTCGACCCGCCGGAGGAAGCCGCGGCGCACGTAGGGGAATGCCGCAATCTGCACACCTTCCCGGTGCTGGCCGGCGAGGAGGGGACGGACCGGCTCGTCCTGTCGTCCCCGATCATCCTTCCCGACCATCCGCAGGTGGCCCCCGAGAGCCCCGGCGACCTGCACGACGCGGCGGAGATCGACGAGATCCTGACCCTGCGGACGCTCGTGCTCACCGACGACGAGAAGCGTGAGGCGCGCGCCACCGACCCGAGGGCCGCGCTGATCCTGGACCGGGTGGAGACCATGCCCCCGGAGGTGCTCGCCCGGCTGCACGGAGCCATCCGCTCCCTCGCTCCCGCCGGGGCGGGGCACGAGGCCGCCGCACTCGATGAACGGGCGCCCAAGGTGCCCGACCGGGAAGTGTCATGGACGCCATCGAACTGCTGATGCACGACCACCGTGTGGTCGAGCAGCTCTTCCGTGACTACCGCACGGCGGCGTCCGGGGCGCAACAGCGGGCCGTGATCGAGACCCTGGTCCTTGAACTGGCCGAGCACGGGGCCCTCGAGGAATTCATGATCTACCCGCTGGCCGAGCGGGTGCTCCCGGGCGGGGAGCGGGAGATCCACGCATGTCTGGCCGAGCACAGGGAAGCCAAGAAGACCCTTCTGGCCCTGGACAAGCTCTCGGAGGGGGACGAGCGCGCGGGCCCACTCGTCGAGCGGCTGCGCCAGGAGATCGAGGAGCATGTGCGCGGCGAGGAGGGCAGTCTGCTGCCCAGACTGCGCGCCGCGGTCTCCCAGAAGGATCTGGACGAACTGGGGCAGCTCCTGCAGCAGGCCAAGCAGACCGCCCCGACCAGACCGCATCCGCACGCACCCGTCGAGCCGCCCGCGTCGGCGGACACCGGGACCGTGGCCGGGGCCTACGACCGACTCCGGGACCGACTGCAAGGGAGGCCGAGCACATGACGAAGGCGACGAAGGCCGCAAAGCACGCCAGCAAGGCGGAGAAGACGGAGAAGAAGGGCGGGTTCGACGAGATCCATATCCTCTGGATCTCCGAGGGCATGAGCTGCGACGGCGACACCGTCTCGATGACGGCGGCCAGTCAGCCCGCGATCGAGGACGTCGTCCTCGGGCTCGTACCCGGCCTGCCGAAGGTGAACCTGCACAACAAGGTGCTCTCCCCCACGCTGGGCGGCGAGGAGTACCTCGCGCCGTTCCGCGCTGCGGCACGCGGTGAGCTGAAGCCGTTCATCCTGGTCATCGAGGGGTCGGTCCCCAACCAGAACATCATCCAGGGCGAGGGTTACTGGACGTCGTTCGGCAACGACCTGGAGACCGGTGAGCCGCTCACCCTCAACTGGTGGATCGACCACCTGACGCCCCACGCCTGGGCGGTGGTCGCCGCCGGCACCTGCGCCACCTACGGCGGTATCCACGCGATGGCGGGCAATCCGACGGGCTCCATGGGCCTGGCCGACTATCTGGGCTGGGAGTTCCGCTCGCAGGGCGGACTGCCCATCGTCAACGTGCCCGGCTGCCCGATCCAGCCGGACAACTTCATGGAGACCCTGACCTGGGTGCTGTACCACGCGGCCGGTTCGGCGCCGCCCCCTCCGCTGGACCACATGCTGCGCCCGCAGTGGCTGTTCGGGAAGACGGTGCACGAGGGGTGCGACCGTGCCGCGTACTACGAGCAGGCCGACTTCGCCAAGGACTACAACTCGCCCAAGTGCCAGGTGAGGGTGGGCTGCTGGGGCCCGGTCGTCAACTGCAACGTGCCCAAGCGCGGCTGGATGTCGGGCCTCGGCGGCTGCCCGAACGTCGGCGGGATCTGCATCGGCTGCACGATGCCGGGATTCCCGGACGCCTTCATGCCGTTCATGGACGAGCCGACGGGCGCCACCTTCTCGTCGTCCCTGATCCGGCCGTACGGCGCCGTGATCCGGCGGCTGCGCGGCATCACCAACATGGCAGTCAACCGCGAACCCCGGTGGCGCCACGACAAGGCCGAGCTGACCACCGGTTACGACGCGCACTGGCGCGCCTGAGACCGGACGAGCGAAAGAGAGCGAGGAAGACACGGACATGACGGCAACCGAGGCGCGGGGCGCGGGGCGCAAGCCCGCGCAGATCGTGGACATGTCCTGGGACCCGATCACCCGGATCGTGGGCAATCTCGGCATCTACACGAAGATCGACTTCGCGAACCGGGAGGTGGTGGAGTGCCACAGCACTTCCTCGCTGTTCCGGGGCTACTCCGTGTTCATGAGGGGCAAGGACCCGCGTGACGCGGGCTTCATCACCTCGCGTATCTGCGGCATCTGCGGTGACAACCACACCACGTGCTCCAACTACGCCCAGCAGATGGCCTATGGGATCAAGCCTCCGATGCTCGCCGACACCATCGTCAACCTGGGCGAGGCGGCCGAGTACATCTTCGACCACACGATCTTCCAGGACAACCTGGTCTTCGTGGACTTCTGCGAGGCCATGGTCAAGTCCACCAACCCCTCGGTCCTGGCCCGGGCCGAGCGCACCGAGGCACCCAACGCCCGCATCCACGGCTTCAAGACCATCGCCGACATCATGCGCGCCTTCAACCCGTTCGAGGGCGAGGTGTACAAGGAGGCGCTGAAGGTCAGCCGGATCACCCGGGAGATGTTCTGCCTGATGGAGGGGCGCCACGTCCATCCGTCCACGCTGTATCCGGGGGGCGTGGGCACGATGCCGGAGCCGACCACGTTCACCGATTACCTCTCCCGGCTGGTGCGGGTGCTCGACTTCGTGAAGAAGGCCGTCGTGATGAACGACGACGTCTTCGACTTCTTCTACGAGGCGCTGCCCGGGTACGAGGAGGTCGGCAAGCGCCGTATCCTGCTGGGCTGTTGGGGTGCCTGGCAGAACCCTGACGTGTGCGACTACCGCTACGACACGATGAGCGAGTGGGGCAAGGCGATGTACGTCACCCCCGGCGTCGTCGTGGACGGCCGGATCGTCACCAACGACCTCGTGGACATCAACCTCGGAATCCGGGTCCTGCTGGGCAGTTCGTACTACGAGGACTGGGTGAACGAGCAGCCCTTCGTGACCCATGACCCGCTGGGCAACCCCGTGGACATGCGCCACCCGTGGAACCAGACGACGGTCCCGATGCCGCAGAAGCGTGACTTCGACGGCAACTACAGCTGGGTGATGAGCCCCCGCTGGTACGACAAGAAGAGCGGCGACCATCTCGCGCTGGACACCGGCGGCGGTCCTCTGGCCCGCCTGTGGTCGACGGCGCTCAGCGGCATGGTCGACACCCCGTATGTGAAGTCGACCGGTCACAGTGTGCAGATCTCGCTGCCCAAGAGCGAGCAGCTGCCGGAGATGACGCTCGAGTGGAAGATCCCGCAGTGGAGCAACACGATCGAGCGCGACCGGGCCAGGCCGTACTTCGTCGCCTACGCCGCCGCGATGGCGTTCTACTTCCTGGAGCGGGCGATGGGCTTCGTCCGGGCGGGCGAGACCAAGGTCTTCGAGAACTACGAGGTGCCGGACGAGGCGATCGGCTGCGGCTTCCACGAAGCGGTGCGCGGTGTCCTCTCCCACCACCTGGTGATCAAGGACCAGAAGATCGCGAACTACCACCCCTACCCGCCGACGCCGTGGAACGGCAGCCCCAGGGACATGTACGGGACACCCGGACCGTACGAGGACGCCGTCCAGGGACAGCCGATCTTCGAGGAGAACGGGCCCGACGACTTCAGGGGCGTCGACATCATGCGCACCGTCCGCAGCTTCGACCCCTGTCTGCCCTGCGGCGTGCACATGTACCTCGGCAAGGGCAACACGCTGACCAAGCTGCACTCGCCCACGTACGGAGCGGCTCATGCCTGAGACCGCCCGGCCCGAGACCGTCCGGCTCGACGAGACGACGGTCGCGGAGCGGCTGTCGCGCCTCGATCTGCTCCTCGAGCAGATCGAGGGCGCTCCCGGCCCCATGACCGGCGCGGCCATCGAGGCGGTGCAGGTGCTCGCCGCTGTGTACGGGGAGGCTCTGGCGCGGGTGCTGGAGGCCGCCGACGTGTCCCTGGTGGAGCGGATGACCGACGACCTGCTCGTCGGCCATCTGCTGGTGCTCCACGGCATCCATCCCGAGCCACCGGAGCGCCGTGCGGCCCGCGCCGTCGAAGGTCTGCGGCCCTCGGTCCAGGAGCGCGGCGGGGATGTCGAGCTGACGGGCGTGGAGGCGGGTGTGGCCCGTGTCAGGCTCGCCGCCAAGGGGTGCGGCTCCTCCTCGGCGGACCTGGAGGAGGCGGTCCGCGAGGCCGTGCTCGCCCTGGCCCCCGAGCTCTCCGGCGTCGAACGGGAGCCGGGGGGTGAGGAGCGGCGCAGCGCCTTCGTGCCACTGGACTCGCTCACCCTGCGGCCGGCCCCGGCCGGGGAGCCGGCATGACCTCCGGCGCGCTGGCCCGGGTCATCCGCGGCGCCGCGGACCGGCGGCCGGATGCGGAGCCGTGCGACCTGTGCGGGGCCGGGACCACCGCGGACCACCGGCATTTGTTCGACGTCGGCCGCCAGGAGCTGCTGTGCGTGTGCCGGCCCTGCTCCCTGCTCTTCGTCGAGGCCGGGGCCAGTGAGGGCCGGTACCGGCTGGTGCCGATGCGCCGGGTGCGCCTGCCTCCGGTCCGTACGCAGGCGCTGGGCGTACCGGTGGGGCTAGCCTTTTTCGTACGGCGCGCGGACGGCACGGTGTCCGCGCACTACCCGAGCCCCGCGGGAGCCACCCGCTGGGAGGCGGACGCGGGTGCATGGGACGACGTCGTCGCCGACTGCCCGCCGCTGGCCACCCTCGAACCGGACGTGGAGGCGCTGCTGGTGAACACCGCCTTCTCCGCGAACCAGCACTGGATCACCCCCATCGACGACTGCTACCGCATCGTCGCGCTCGTACGACGGGAATGGCGGGGCCTGTCCGGCGGCAGCCGGGTGTGGCCCGCGGTCGACCAGTTCTTCGCGGAGCTGACCGAACATCCGTAGACCGGCAAGGAGCAGACGATGGGCAGTATCCGAGTAGGCAAGCCGGACGTGCAGCCCGACACCCCCACCCATGTCTCCGGACTGCACCAGGGAAACCGGGGACCGTACAAGCGTCAGACCGGGCACCACAAGGACGGCACCGCCGACGCCCGCCGCTCGACCGGAGTCCACTGGAAGAAGCACAACGCGATCACGAAGACCATGCCGAACCTCCCGCCGGGATGACAGGGCGGACGACAACCGAGGAGCCCAGGATGATGGCGAAGCGAGTGCTGATGGCCGAGGCGATGCTCGTGGCGGGCGTGGCAGCCGTCGTGCTGCTGCGGGAGATGCCCGGGCTGGTACGCGAGGTCAGGATCTGGCGGATGGTGGGGCTGCCCGGCGTCACCAGGCGCCGCCGCTGACCCTCCCTCCCGCCACGACCCCCCGACCGCCGGGCCGGGCCGGGCCGCGCACCCGCGCGACCCGGCCCGCGCGCGTTTCCGGAGCGCTCATGTCCGCTCAGGAGCGCTCGGGTGTGACCTCCGCGGTGTCACCAGAGCCTGTCGGTCTCCCCCGGATGCAGCTCGATCCGGCTGCCGTGGAACGACGCTTCGCCGGTCCGGCCCCCGGCGGAGAAGAAGGCGGCCATCGTCACCTTGTCGAAGCCGGGCCGGTCACTGGGGAAAGGTGCCTCGAGGGTTCCTCCCACCAGCACCGCACCGGGCAGACACCGCCAGCCCGCGCTCTCGTAGAACGGCCGCAGCGGACGGTCGCAGGTGAACAGCCCCAGGTCCAGCCCGCGGGCGGCCATCAGTTCCCGCGCCGCCGACACCAGGTGGCGGCCATGGCCGCGACCGCGCAGTTCCCGCCGGGTCACCACGGTGCTCAGCCCGCCGGCCAGGTAGGAGCGCCCGGCGTGGGTGATCTCCTTGGAGAGGATGTCCAGCGCCGCCAGCACCCTGCCCTCCTCCACCAGCAGCAGCGACAGCGGCCTCAGCACGGGATCGTGGACCGGGGCGCCGACGGGCGCGGCCGGTCCGGGCGCGGGCGGCCACGCCTGGTCCTGGAGCTCGCGCACCTGCGCACGCAGCGGGGAGGGGACACGGGCTTCCGGGTACGACAGGATCTCCACCCGCCGATTCTCGCCACTGGGGCCATTTGGGCAAGCGAATATCACGGGCGGGCCGTGCGCACCGCCGGATCCGGGCGGTGCGCACGGCTTCTCAGTCCTGGTTGAGGTAGATCCTCAGGGCCCGCGCACGCGACGGGTGGCGCAGCTTGCTCATCGTCTTGGCCTCGATCTGGCGGATGCGTTCACGGGTGACCCCGTACACCTGGCCGATCTCCTCCAGGGTCCGCGCCCGGGCGCCGAAGAGGCCGTACCTCAGAGTGATGATGCCGGCTTCGCGGGGCGGCATGTCCGCGAGCAGGTTCTGGAGCACCTCCTGGAGAAGCCCGAAGGTGACCAGCTCCCAGGGGGAGGGTGCGTCGCTGTCCACGATCAGATCGGCGAACCGGGTGTCTCCGTCGTCGGTGACCGCGGTGTGCAGCGACACGGGCTCCCTGGTGTAGCCGTCGAGTTCGGTCAGGCGCTCCACGGGGACACCGGCCTTCTCGGCCAGTTCCTGCGGGGTGGGTTCGACGCCGGTGTCGTGCAGGACCTCACGGCGCACGCGTGCCACCCGGTTGATGGTCTCGACGGTGTGGACGGGCACGCGGATGGTGCGGCTCTGGTCGGCGAGCGCACGCGTGACCGCCTGCTTGATCCACCAGGTCGCGTACGTCGAGAACTTGAAGCCCTTGGTGTAGTCGAACTTCTCGACTGCCCTGATCAGGCCCGTGTTGCCCTCCTGGATCAGGTCGAGGAACTGAAGCCCGCGCCCGGTGTACCGCTTGGCGACGGCGACGACCAGCCGGAGGTTCGCCTCGATGAGGTGGGTCTTCGCCCGCCTGCCGTCCTCGGAGAGTGCGGTCAGCTCCTCGCGGGCACACGGATCGGCACCCGGGCACTCGGCGAGCAGGTGTTCGGCGTACAGTCCCGCCTCGATGCGCTTGGCCAGGTCCACTTCCTGTTCGGCGGTGAGCAGCCGGACGCGGGTGATGAGCCTCAGATAGTCGCGTACCTGGTCGACCGTGCCGCCGTCGGTGGAGAGCCGGGCACCGGGTGCGTCGGCCTCGTCGTCTTCCGTGAGGAAGATGTCCTCCGGGTCATCCACCCTGGCCGCGGTGTCCAGCACGCTCATAAAGCCTCCAGCGGTTCACGCGGGAACGGTCCGGTGTGAGCGACCCCTCTGAAGACGGCCGTCGTGGTCCCGCTACGGGCGGCCTGCGGCGAGTGCCGGCAGGAGACGGTGAGCGTTGTCGCGGTTGATGCCGCGGCGCTGCTCCTCGTCGAGGGCGGGGTCGTTGTCGAGCGCGGGGGCGGTGACCCCCGCGACGAGATGAGCCGGGGTGGGCGGCCAGTCGCTGCCGTAGAGAATCCGGGACGAGCCCGCCGTGGCCAGCAGGCTCGGAGTGGAGGAGGGCGACATGGGACCGGCCGTATCGAAGTAGAAGCGGTGCAGGTAGTCACGGACCCGGGCCGGATCCACCTTCGGCGTCAGGAACTGGGCGAACGTCTCCACACGGCTTGCGATGTACGGCAGGAAGCCCCCGCCGTGGGGAAGGATGAAGGTGAGCTCCGGGTAGCGGTCCAGGGTCCCGCCCACGATGAGGCTGATCGCCGCACGCGTGGTGTCCATCAGGAAGTCGCACAGGAACGGCGGGACTCCTTCCAGCCCCCCACCGTCCCCTGCGGGAACCTCCATCGGATGCGTACTGACCACGGCCGAGCGCTCGTTGAGCTCCGCCAGGATCCGGTCCTGGGACGGGTGGCCCAGATGGACACCCTTCACGCTCGTCCGGACGCTCGCCCCGACCGCGCCGAGTTCGTCCATCCCGTACCCGATCGACCAGCTCGAAAGCTCCGGGCTCTCCAGGAACACGGGTGTGTAGAAGGCGAAACGGCCGGGATGGCCCTCCGCCAGGTCGCCGGCCGCCCGCAGCGCGACGCGGGCGCTCTCCTTGCGCAGCTTCGGGTCCTGGAGGCGTCCCAGCATGGCGACCGTGAACACGCTGGTCCCGATCCCCACCCGGTCCATCAAGGACAGGGCGCTGTCGACGTCCCACGCGGCCCAGGGCGGCAGGCTCCGGCGGCTGACGATCTCCCGCTTCTCCGCCCAGTCGATCCACTCCGGAGCGGTGTAGTGGTGGTGTACGTCCACCCGCTCCCGGCGCGCGTCCCGCTCCCCCGGCCGACCGTCGTCGGCATCGGCCAACGTGCCGGTGTCCGCGGCCGTCTGCAGTGTTGTCATGCCAGGTCCCATTCCTGTCGACACCTGTCCGTTCAGCGTCGGTCCATTCACTGCCCGTGCGTTCAGCGCCCTAGAACCCGGAGCAGAACGGCGCCGAGTTCTCCCTCCATGTCCGGCGACCCGCCGTCGGCCCGCCAGGCCACGATGCCGTCCGGCCGGACCAGGACCGCCCCTTCCGGGGTCGTGCCGTGTGTCGACGCCCAGTCGGGGCCGTCGCCGGTGTCGAGGTCGCAGTCCGCGCCGCTGCCGACGACGTACGCCTCGAGCGGCACATTGAGCCGGGCGGCGACGGCCTCGGCCGCGTCCCGCCAGCCGGGGCGACCGCTCAGCAGGACGAGGGAGCGTTCGTACAGGTCGATGGTGGACACGACCGCCCCGTCATGCCGGACCCACATATGGGGTGAGCGCGTTCCGGGCTCGGCGCTCAGGGAGAGGGTGTCGGGGATGGTCGGCTCGTCCGCCTGGGCTCCCACGACCGCCCCGGACACATACCGGAAGCCGAGCGCCACCGTCATCAGGTCGGCGTAGTCGCCGGAGCTCGTTCTGACGGTGTAGCCGGGGTGCTGCTCACGCGCCGCCTGCAGGGTGGCGCGGGCGCTGGTGGTCTGAGCGACCGGGCGCCGTTCGAGTTCATAGCTGTCCAGCAGCCTGGGACCGGCCCAGCCGCGCAGCACGGCGGCGAGCTTCCACGCGATGTTGTGCGCGTCCTGGATGCCGGTGTTGGAGCCGAACGCGCCGGTCGGCGGCATCTCGTGCACGGAGTCGCCCATCAGGAACACCCGCCCTTCCCGGTAGCTGTTGGCGACCCGGTCCGCCGCGTGCCACGGAGCCTTCCCGGTGACCTCGACATCGAGCTCTCGTACGCCGACCGCCGCCCGGACGTGCTCCGTGATCAGGTCGTCGGTGAAGTCCTCCAGCGTCTGCCCGCGCTCCGGGAACCACGGCACGTGGAAGACCCACTCCTCCTCGTTGTCCACGGGCAGCAGCACGCCCTCACCGGCCGGGTCGGTGACGTAGCAGACGACGAAGTGATCCTCACCGGACATGTGGCGGAGCTGCTTGCTGCGGAAGGTGACGCTGACGTTGTGGAACAGGTCGCCCGAGCCCGAGTGCTCGATGCCCAGCCGCGTGCGCACGGGACTGCGGGGGCCGTCGGCGGCGAGCAGGTAGTCCGACGTCACCGTGTAGGTCTCGCCGGTGGTCCTGTCCTGCACGATGGAGCGCACGCCGTCGGCGTCCTGGGTGAAGGACAGCAGTTCCGTGCTGAACCACACATCCCCGCCGAGGGCGCGGGCGCCCTCGAGCAGCACGGGCTCCAGGTCGTTCTGGCTGCACGCGCAGCGGATCGTCGAGCAGATGTCGGACTCCGGCGGCCGGCCGGTCATCCTCGCCGACAGCCAGCGCCGGTTCCCGCTGTGCAGGGTGTCGACCTGCAGGATGCCGTGGTTCTTGGAGAGGGTGGCCGCGGCCTTGCGGATCTGCGGCTCCAGGCCCGCCGTGCGGAACAGCTCCATCGTCCGCATGTTGTTGCCGCGTCCACGCGGATGCGCCGAGGTGGCCGCATGGCGTTCGACGACACGGTGCTGAATGCCGAGGCGCCCGAGGAACACGGATGCGGACAGGCCCACGAGTGAGCCCCCCACAACCAGGACGGGCACGTAGTCGTTGCCGCGATCGTTCATCGCGCATTCTCCTTAGCGGTCAGCATCTTCGTGACGCGGTACGCGGTGGCCGAGTGTTCTCACTGGCTCGCCCCTCGTTCTTTGCCATGCGGCACGGGACGATATTCAGCAATCACCCGGACAGCGGCCCATCGGCCCCGCCGTAAGGACGTTCCCGGTCGTACGCTCCGAATTCCAAAATCCCCGTGGGGCCGCCGGAACGGGACGGTGCGCACCGATCGGGCGAATCGCGTTTACGGCCGGGAGCCGACCGGGGAATGGTTGACCGAACGTCATATAGCTGCTCTCTCATGGCCACGCCATATCACTGCTGCCCCGGTGGCCGGGGCGGGAACATTCAGAAAGGCCGGAAGAATGACTCAGCTCGACGAACGGGACACCACAGCAGCCACGGAAGAGGCGGCCTCGGCGGCCTCGCGCGGCTCGGCCGAATACCGCGCGAACCCCTATCCGGTGTACAAGTGCCTGCGTGAGACGGCCCCCGTTTGTCAGCTCACTCCCCCGCACGGCGTCGAGACCTACCTGATCACGCGGTTCGACGACGCCAAGGCCGCGCTGACGGACCCCCGGATCAGCAAGGACATGTACGCCGCCATCGAGGCGTACCACACCATCTTCGGTGACTCCTCGGTCGCGCTCGACGACAACATGCTCTTCTCGGACCCGCCCAAGCACACCCGGCTGCGTCGCATCATCAACAAGGCGTTCACGCCGCGCCGCATCGAGTCCCTGCGCCCTCGAATCCAGGAGATCACCGACGAACTGCTGGAGCGCTGCTCCACCACCGAGCCCGTCGACCTGCTGGCGTCGTTCGCCTTCCCTCTTCCGCTCACCGTCATCTGTGAGCTGATGGGCGTTCCCGAGGAAGAGCGGGACGACGTGCAGAAGTGGTGCTCCACCGTGGCGCGTACGGGGTTCAGCAAAGAGGACAAGGAAAGACTGGCGCTGGCCGAGGGCGCGCTGCGCGACTACTTCATGAGTCTCATCGCGCGCAAACGCACGGGCGCGACCGACGACCTCCTGAGCGATCTGATCCGTACGCAGGACGAGCAAGGCGCGCTCAACGACGGCGAACTGCTGTCCACTCTCTGGGTGCTGCTGTTCGCTGGCCACAAGACGACCGCCTACCTCATCGGCAACGCCGTGTTCAATCTGCTCACCCACCGCGATCAGCTTCAAGCGATCGTGGCCGAGCCGGAGTTGCTGCCGAACGCGATCGAGGAAGTCATCCGTTACGAGGGCTCGGTGGAGAACGCGACGTTCCGGCACGCGCTCGAGGACATCACCATCAGGGACACGGTCATTCCGAAGGGTGCGCTCGTCCAGGTCGCGGTGGCGTCCGCGAACCGGGACCCGGAGAAGTTCGCGTCGCCCGACACGTTCGATGTGCGGCGGGAGGGGGTGCAGAGCGCGCATCTGGGCTTCGGCGGCGGTCCGCACTACTGCCTGGGCGCGCCGCTGGCGAGGATGGAGATGCGGATCGCGCTGACCACGCTCTTCGGGCGCTTCCCTGACATCGCTCTCATGACCGAGGCGGACGAGGCCGAATGGCTCAAGGTCCCGTTCCCCGCGTTCCGGGGTCTGGAAAGGCTGCCCGTGGCCCTGGACCCGGCGCGACTGCGCGGGTGACGCCGGGGGCGGGGCTCGTGGGCCCCCGATGCTCGCGAGGTTTCAGTCCCCCGTGGGCGCGGCGGAGCGCTGCTCGAGCCTTCTGAGGGCCAGCTCGCCCCACTGGAGGTTTTCCCGCTCCAGGGACAGACCGCGCAGGCAGGTGAGGTAGGGGCCGACGCGGTCGGCCGTCGCGAAGAACTCGTCCTCGGTACGGCCGTCGAGCAGACGGTCCCTGATCCGTTCGAAGCGGGCGATCTTCGCGGCGGCCAGTTCCATGCGTTCGGCGATGGCCGCGCGGACCGCCTCCATGTCGCCGACGTCGACGCACTGGACCTTGACCAGCAGTTCGTCCCTGATCGCGGTCGGCTTGACCGGGGGCTCGGCGGTGTAGGCGCGCACGGTGTCGAGACCTGCCTCGGTGAGCGAGAAGAGCCTCTTGTTGGGCCGGCGTTCCTGCTGGACGACGCGCGCGGCGATGAGCCCCTCGCCTTCCATGCGCTCCAGCTCCCGGTAGATCTGCTGGGGAGTGGCCATCCAGAAGTTGGCTACCGAGGACGCGAATCCCTTGGCGAGGTCGTACCCGGACGCCTCGCCCTCCAGAAGCGCGGCCATGACCGCATTGCGAAGTGCCATGCGCCTCAACTTAACAGCCATCTGATCAGCGGCGGAGGGGGCCGGGAGCCGCCGGACCGGAGGTGCCCGGGCCGGCTGTGACCCTCAGGCCGTCCGGGGCGCCCCGGACGCCATGACGCCCGGGCGGCCGGTGCGGGCCGGCCCGGGCGTCATGGCGTGGTCGGTCAGTCGAGGTCGAACCGGTCCAGGTTCATCACCTTGTTCCACGCCGCGATGAAGTCGTTCACGAACTTCGCCTTGGCGTCGTCGCCCGCGTAGACCTCGGCGACGGCCCGCAGCTCGGAGTTCGAGCCGAAGACCAGGTCGGCGCGGGTGCCGGTCCACCTGACCTCGCCGGTGGCGTCGTCGCGGCCCTCGAAGGTGGCCTGGTCCTCCGAGGTCGACTTCCACGTCGTGTCCAGGTCGAGCAGGTTGACGAAGAAGTCGTTGGTGAGCCTGCCCGGGGTGTCGGTGAAGACACCGTACGAGGACTGCTGGTACGTGGCGCCGAGGACGCGCAGGCCGCCGACGAGGGCGGTCATCTCGGGGGCGCTCAGGCCCAGCAGGTTCGCCTTGTCCAGCAGCAGGTACTCGGCCGGCAGCCGGTTGCCCTTGCCGACGTAGTTGCGGAAGCCGTCGGAGGTGGGCTCCAGTGCGACGAAGGACTCCACGTCGGTGTGCTCGTCCGTGGCGTCGACGCGGCCCGGCGCGAAGGGCACCTCGACGTCGAAGCCCGCGTCCTTGGCCGCCTTCTCCACGGCGGCGGCGCCGCCGAGCACGATCAGGTCGGCCACGGAGACCTTCTTGGCGCCCGCGGAGTTGAAGTCCCGCTGGATGCCCTCCAGCGTGCGCAGCACCTGCGCCAGCTGGTCGGGCTCGTTGACCTCCCAGCCGGCCTGCGGCTGCAGCCGGATGCGGGCGCCGTTGGCGCCGCCGCGCTTGTCGCTGGTGCGGAAGGTCGAGGCCGACGCCCACGCGGTGGACACCAGCTGCGAGACGGACAGCCCCGAGTCGAGGAGCTTGGCCTTGAGCGACGCGACATCCGCGGCGTCGATCGGCTCGCCCTCGGGCTCGGGCAGCGGGTCCTGCCAGATCAGCGTCTCCTCGGGCACCTCCGGGCCGAGGTAGAGCGACTTCGGACCCATGTCACGGTGGGTCAGCTTGTACCAGGCGCGGGCGAAGGCGTCCGCGAATTCCGCCGGGTTCTCGTAGAAGCGCCGCGAGATCGGCTCGTAGACCGGGTCGTAGCGCAGCGACAGGTCCGTCGTGAGCATCGTCGGGAGGCGCTTCTTCGACGGATCGTGAGCGTCGGGGACGGTCGCCTCGGCGTTCTTGGCCACCCACTGGTGGGCGCCGGCCGGGCTCTGCGTGAGCTCGTACTCGTACTCGAACAGGTTCTTGAAGAACCCGTTGCTCCACTGGGTCGGCGAGCTCGTCCAGGTGACCTCCAGGCCACTGGTGATCGCGTCGCCGCCCTTGCCGGTGGCGTACGTGCTCTTCCAGCCGAGGCCCTGCTGCTCCATCGGGGCGGCCTCGGGGTCGGGGCCGACGCTGTCCGCCGGACCCGCGCCATGGGTCTTGCCGAACGTGTGACCGCCCGCGATCAGGGCGACCGTCTCCTCGTCGTTCATCGCCATACGGCGGAAGGTCTCGCGGATGTCGCGGGCCGCGGCGATCGGGTCGGGGTTGCCGTTCGGACCCTCGGGGTTGACGTAGATGAGGCCCATCTGGACCGCGCCGAGCGGGTTCTCCAGCTCGCGGTCGCCGGTGTAGCGCTGGTCGTCGAGCCAGGTGGTCTCGGGGCCCCAGTAGACGTCCTCCTCCGACTCCCAGACGTCCGCACGGCCACCGCCGAAGCCGAAGGTCTCGAAGCCCATCGTCTCCAGGGCGACGTTGCCCGTGAGAATCATGAGGTCGGCCCATGAAAGGCTCTTGCCGTACTTCTTCTTGACCGGCCACAGCAGGCGGCGGGCCTTGTCGAGGTTGCCGTTGTCGGGCCAGCTGTTGAGCGGGGCGAAGCGCTGCTGACCGGCACCGGCGCCGCCGCGACCGTCACTGATCCGGTAGGTGCCGGCGCTGTGCCAGGCCATGCGGATCATCAGCGGGCCATAGTTGCCGAAGTCGGCGGGCCACCAGTCCTTGGAGTCCGTCAGCACCTCGGCGATGTCCCGCTTCACGGCCGCGAGGTCCAGGCTCCGGAAGGCTTCGGCGTAGTCGAACTCCTCGCCGAGGGGGTTGGCCACGGCGGGGTTCTTCGCAAGGATCTTCAGGTTGAGCCGGTCCGGCCACCACTGGGCGTTTCCACCGCCCTGAGTGGGGTGCGCGGCGCGCCCGTGAACGACCGGACAGCCACCTCCGTCCCCCGTTTTCGAGTCGGTGACGATGGCGTCGTGGTTCTCAGACATGGGAATCCTTCCGAACTGGGCGGATCACATTGCTGGATCACATTGCTGGTTACATTGCTGGATCACATGGCTCAGGAAATGCGGGGAGTGGAACAGCCGGGGCACAGGCCCCAGTAGATGACCTCGGCCTCGTCGATGGAGAAGCCGTGGTCGTCGGACGCGGTCAGACAGGGCGCCTCATGGACCGCGCAGTCCACATCGGCGACGACACCGCACGAACGGCACACGACGTGGTGGTGGTTGTCGCCGACGCGGCCCTCGAAGCGGGCCGGGCTGCCGGCCGGTTCGATGCGGCGTATGAGTCCCGCCAGGGTGAGTGCGTTGAGTGCCTCGTACACGGCCTGGAGAGAGATATGGCCCACGCGGTCACGCACCCCGGAGGCGATGGCCTCGACACCGAGGTGGTCACCGTCGCGGACGGTCTCGAGCAGCGCGACACGGGCTGCCGTCACCCGAAGGCGGACACCGCGCAGCTCATCGGCGGTGGTCGGAGTCTGGGATCCGGTCATGACGCCCAACCTAGCGCCATAAACACGAAGGATTCAAGGAAACGAATGACCTAAGTGTGTGCCGCGTCCGGCTCCGCGAGGCCGGCACGGCGCTCCTTCTCGCGTACGGGCAGCGGGGGGGCTGTTCGTTCGGCACTTCACAGCCAACGCCTGGTGGCCAACGGACGAGGGTCAACGCCTGGTGGCCAACGGACGAGGGTCAACGCCTGGTGGCCAACATGCGGAGGCCAACACCTGATGGCCCACCCCCGGAGGCCAACACCGGAAGGCCAACACTTGGTGGCCAACACCCGAGGGCCCACGTCAGGCTGTCGGCCGCCGGACCGCCGGCGCGGGGCCTGCCCGGCCGCCGGACCACGCGGCAACCGCCCTCGTTCACGGAAGGATCGCGTCGACGTACCCCCCGTCGACGCGCAGCGCACCGCCCGTGGTGGCCGTGGCGAACGGTGAGCTCAGATAGACCACCATGTTCGCGATCTCCTCGGGCTCGATGAGCCGCTGGAGCAGCGACTGGGGCCGGTACTCCCGCATGAACACGCGCTGCGCCTCGTCCCAGGTCAGGTCACCGCCGACCAACTGGCGGACGTACTCCTCCACCCCGCCCGTATGCGTCGGTCCGGCGATCACGGAGTTGACGGTGACACCCGAGCCCGCCGCCGCCTTCGCGAAGCCGCGGGTCAGTGCGAGCAGGGCGGTCTTCGTCATGCCGTAGTGGATCATCTCGGCGGGGATCACGACGGCGGAGTCACTGGCGATGCACTGGACACGACCCCAGCCGCGCTCGATCATCCGGGGCAGGTAGGCACGGATCATGCGTACGGCGGTCAGGACGTTGACCTCGAAGTAGCGCCGCCATTCGTCGTCCCCGATCTCCAGGGGAGGTGTCACTCCGAAGATGCCCAGGTTGTTCACCAGGATGTCGGGCTCGGGTACGGCGGCCACGACGGCTCGCACGCCCTCGTCCGCGGAGAGGTCGCCGGGAGCGGCGACCAGCTGATCGCTTCCGGTGTCGGCGCGCAGCCGCGCCACCGCTTCCCCGACCGACGCCGCGCCGCGGCCGTTGACGCCGACCCGGGCACCTGCCCGGGCCAGTCCGGCGGCGATGGCGTATCCGATGCCCTGGGTGGAACCGGTGACGAGCGCGGTCCTGCCGGAGAGGTCGATATGCACGGGATCATCCTCCGTGCGCGGCAGGCCACGAAGGCGCAGGTGAGGCCACGGCGCCGCCCGAAAGTCACCCGGCCGGTCGGTTTCCCCTCAGCGCCTCGGCAGCGCCCAGGGCGAGGCGGCCAGGAACGCCTCCAGCCGCGCGGCGTGCCGTGCCCCGGCGGCCCGGCGGGGGGCCGGTTCGGCATCGGCGGTCTCCTGCCGTGCCCGGGTGACCGCCGTGGCGAAGGCCGCGACGGCCTTCGGATCGGCCGTGCGCCAGGACGCCAGGCGGCTTACCCAGGTGATGGCGTAACCGGGTCCTTGGCCCGCCTCCACGATCCGCAGAGCCAGCAGATAGGGATCGATCCATGGAGCACCGGCGGTCGTACTGGACCAACTGACCATATGAGCACGGCTGTTGCCGTCGATGAGCACACTGTCGGGGGCGAGATCCGTGTGCAGCAGGGTGCGTCCCGCGAAGAGGTGGGCGGTGCCCTCCGGAGCCCAGGCGGCCCAGCGTTCGTCCGCCGTCCGGATGGCCGTGCCGTCGGGGAGGGCCGCTTGCTGCACCTCCGCGAGTGCCGTCAGGACGGCCACGAGGTCGGCCGCGTCGGTCGCGTAGTCCGCGTGGCGGCCCTCGATGAACTCGTAGCCCGCGAGGAGCCATCCGCCCGCCTCTGCCTGCCACAGCAGGCGGGGGCAGACGGCGGGCAGATGGGGGTTGACGGCGGCCTCGTCGGCGCGGAAGCCGGCGCGCGGGTCCCCGGCCTGGATCCCCTTCACGAAGACGTTCCCGGAGAGCGTCTCCACGACCGCGGCCAGCCCCGGGCGGGTTCCCTCGCCGAGGTCGTACGCCGCGGTGACCGGGCCCGTGAACCGCGTCACCGCATGCCGCGCCACGGTCGGCAGGGCGTGGAAGTCACGGCGCGGTACAGACACGGGCGTGCGGTCCTTCACTTCGGCAAGCTGCATGACCAGCCTAGGGAATGACGGCACCTCACGGCTCCTGACCTGTGCATTCCGCGCACCTGGCGACGGCATCTGGCTTATTTCGAACGCCTGGGCGGCTGCGGCGACGGCGCCGGGTCCGGCGGCGAAGGCGGGTGGCCCTCATACTGCGAGGGAAGCGAAGGCATCCGCGTTCCGGGATCCGGGGCGTGTGAAAGCCCGGCTCGTAGGGTTACGGGGGAAGCGGGGAGGGACGAGTCGGCACCATGGTCATGGCAGCGGCAGACGGAACCCGGGAGCGCGGGCAAGGCGATCCGCCGCGCGAGGACCTTCAAACGTTCCACGCGGGGGACGGCGGCCCGACGCCGGAAAACGACCGGATCACTTCGCTCGGCCCCGGTGCGACCGGCGCCGGGTCGTACGACGTGTTCGACGGGGTGGCCGCCGAATACGCCCGCCACCGGCCGGGCATCCCCGCGGAGGCCGTCCGGATCCTGACCGGCGCCATCGAGGCGGTGACGCGGCCGATGGTGCTCGACCTGGGGACCGGCACAGGCCAGGTGCCCCTCGCCCTCCTCGCCGCACTCCCCCGGATCGCGCACGTCGACCTGGTGGACGTCAGCAAGCCGATGCTCCGCCAGGCCGCCGCCGCTCTTCGTCCCGTCCTCGGCCGGAGCACCGCAGGTCTGTTCTTCGGCGAGGCGGACGCGTTCGTCCCCTCGGCTCCCGGGCGGCGGCCGGATCTGATCACCTGCTGCCGGGCGTTCCACTGGATGAACCGTCCGGCCGTGCTGGCGATGGCGGACCGGGTCGCTGCGCCGCACGCCACCGTGGCGATCATGAACGACGGCAGTCTGTGGACCCATGAGTCCGACTGGACCGCCGCGCTGCGCGAGCTGATCCAGGGCTTCCTCGGCCCGGTCCGGCGCGCGGGCACGCGTGGCGCCTTCCAGGTTCCCTCGCGCCGCTACGAGGAGGACCTCGCCGAGTCGGCGTTCAGCGATGTGACCGAGCACCGCATCCCCGTCGACCGTGTCTGGGCCCCGGACGACGTGATCGGCTATCTGCGCACCACTTCCTTCGCACGGCCCGACCTGTTCGCCGGCCGCCGGGCCGAGTTCGAATCCCAGGCCCGCGCACTGCTGGCGGCGCACGCCGACGGCGGTGTCCTACACGAGGAGGCGCTGTTCACCGTCCTGCTGGCCCGGCGCCCGCACACCAGTTCCTGAGCCCCCGGCGGCGTCGGTCTATCCCTCGGACCGCTTCCGCTCACGAGCCGCGCGGGCCCACTCGCCGAGGACGGGCACAGAGGCTTCGGCGAAGTACTCGTAATCGGCGGGGGTGTTGTAGACATGGGCGGACAGCCGCATGTACCCGATGCCGCCGAAGCTGGTGAAGGCCGCCTCCACGTCCAGCTCACGGGCCACGCGATCGCGCAGCGCGTCGGCGTCGACGCGGTCGGACCCCAGGCCGTCCGGCAGCCGCACCAGCCGCATTCCGGGAACGGGCATGCCCACATCGACGCGGGTACCGACGTCATCACCGGCACCGGCACCGCTCAGCTCGGCGAACGCGGTGCCGATGACGTGCGCGCCGTAGTCGGCCAGGCCGTCCATGTACCGGCGGGCGTCGTCCCAGCCCCAGGTGCGCTCGATGAAGTCCAGGGCCGTCGGCGCCGCGAGACAGGCGGTCGCGTCCACCGTGCCCTGCTGGTCGAAACGGTCGGGGTACGGATCCGCGGCTCCCCATGAGTCGATCAGGGGGTAGAGCTGGTCGCGCAGTGGGCCACGGGCGACCAGTGCCGCGGTACCGCGTGGCGCGCAGCCCCATTTGTGCAGGTTGCCGACCCAGAAGTCACAGTTCACGCCGTCGAGCGGGCCGTCGAGCAGCGCGGGCGCGTGGGCGCCGTCCACGAGCAGCGGGATGCCGCGCCGCCGGGCCGCCTCCCCGATCCGCGCCACCGGCATCCGGCGTGCGGTGGCGGAGGTGATGTGGTCGACCACGACGAGATCGGTGGCCTCCCCGAGCTCCGCCACGACGGCCTCGTACGCCTGCTCCTCGCCCGCGTCCAGCGGCACCCGGGCGGTACGCACCCTGCCGCCCCAGCGGCGCGCCAGCCGCTCGGCGCCCATGGTGACGGCACCGTAGCCGTGGTCGGTGACGACGATCTCCCCGCCGCGTCGCCGGGTGAGCCCGGCGTACACGACACTGGCGCCGGCGCTCGCGTTCGACACCAGGGCGAGATCATCGGCGGGAACCCCCAGAAAGGCGGCGAGCTCGGTACGGGCGGCCGCGATCCGCTGCGGCAACGCCGGGAACCACACCACGGGCGCGCGCTCCATCTCCGCGCGCAGCGCCGACTGCCTTTCCTGCGCCACGACGGGGACCGCGCCGAACGAACCGTGGTTCAAGTGCTTCAGCGCGGGATCCAGCGACCACGCGTGAGCGGCGGGCCTGCCGTCGGGCAGCAGCAGGGGGCGCGGCACCGTGATGACTTCGGTCTCGCTCACGTCACTCCACATCCGAGCAGGTGGGTTTCCGGAGGAAATCAAACCTCACCTCGAGACATGTCCCGCAGCGGGGCTGCCGTCACTCTTCCGCGTCCTCGGGGTCCGCGGTCACGCGGCGGCTCGGGCCCCCGGAGCCCGGTCCCGCAAGCTCTTGCCGGATGAGCCGACGGCGACGCGATGCCCCTCCCGAGACGGTGTGCCCACTCCTCCCCGGGTCGGGCATAGAGGAAAAAACGGTTCGACTGTGTGGGCTGCGTCACGTCACACTGCGGTGTGCCGGGCAGGGACGCACGGGCCGGGTTCCCGAGCGCTCCGGCGGCGCATCCGCGAGTACGCGGGCGGCCTCTTCGCCGGGGAGTGGTCCTGCCGTCGTACACGACACGGGGTTGAAATGGGACTATTCGCATCTCGCGAGCGATCGCCGCGCACCGGCTCGGTGCTCCTCGCCCTTCGGTATTACGGGCGGGAGCTGGCCCGGCTGCGGCGGCTGACGGTGCCCGCGATGCTGCTGCCGGCGCTGGGCAACACCGGGATCAACTACATCGCGCCCCTGGTGGTGGCGAAGCTGGTCGGCCGGATCGCCGGTGACGACACCGTCGCCCTCGGCTCGGCGCTGCCCTACGTCCTCGGGTTCGCCGTCGTACTGCTGCTTGCGGAGGCTCTGTGGCGCATCGGGCTGCACTGCCTGAACCGCGTCGACGCACTCGGCATCGAGCAGCTGTATGTCACCGGCATGGACGAACTGTTCGCCAAGGACGCGGCGTTCTTCCACGACAACTTCGCCGGGTCCCTGACCAAGCGGGTGCTGAGCTTCGCCTCGCGCTTCGAGGAGTTCGTCGACACGCTGACGTTCTCGGTCGTGGGCAGCTTCGTGCCATTGCTCTTCGGGTCGGTGGTGCTGTGGCGCTACGATCCGCTGCTCGTCCTCGGACTGCTGGTGATGATCACCGTGACGGGTGTCTGTGTGACGCCCCTCATCCGCCGCCGTCAGGCCCTGGTCGACCAGCGCGAGGAGGCGATCGCCCGGGTGTCGGGCCATGTCGCCGACAGTCTGATGAACATGGACACGGTACGGGCGTTCGCCGCCGAGGAACGCGAGGCCGTCGAACACCGCTCCCGCGTCGCGGAGTCCCGCAATCTGATGCTGCGTTCCTGGGACTACAGCAATCTGCGCATCGACACGCTGGTCGCGCCGATGTCCGTGCTGACCAACGCCCTGGGCCTGCTGCTCGCGATCGCGCTCGGCGGGGGCGCGCACGGCGTGGAGGCGGTCGTGGTGGCCTTCACGTACTACAGCAACGCGACACGCATCATGTTCGAGTTCAACCAGATCTACCGCCGCCTGGAGAGCTCGATGACCGAGGCCGCGCAGTTCACCGAACTGCTGCTGACGCCGCCGAGCGTGCTCGACCCGAAGTCGCCGGAGCCGCTGCTGCGCCGGGCCGCCGACATCCGCTTCGAGCAGGTTACCTTCGCGCACGGAGGTGGCGAGCCGCTCTTCGAGGGCCTCGACCTGGCGGTGCCGAGCGGGACCAAGATCGGTCTCGTGGGCCGGTCCGGAGGGGGCAAGACCACGCTCACGCGGCTGCTGCTGCGCATGACGGACATCGAAGGCGGCCGGATCCTGATCGGTGGTCAGGACATCAGCAGGCTGTGCCAGGCCGACCTGCGCAGCCTGATCGCCTATGTGCCGCAGGACCCGGCGATGTTCCACCGAACGCTGCGGGACAACATCGCGTTCGCCCGTCCGGACGCCACCGACGCCGAGATCCGGGAGGCGGCCGAGGCGGCGCACGTCACGGAGTTCGCCGACGCGCTGCCGGACGGTTTCGGCACCATGGTGGGCGAGCGCGGGGTCAAACTGTCCGGTGGTCAGCGCCAGCGGGTCGCCCTGGCCAGGGCGATTCTGCGGGACGCGCCGGTCCTGCTGCTGGACGAGGCCACCAGCGCCCTCGACTCCGAGAGCGAGATCCTCGTCCAGGAGGCGCTGTGGCGCCTGATGGAAGGGCGGACGGCGTTCGTGGTGGCGCACAGGCTGAGTACGGTCGCCCGGATGGACCAGCTCGTGGTCCTGGACCGCGGGCGGATCATCGAGCAGGGCTCGCACCAGGAGTTGCTCGCATCGGACGGCGCCTACGCGCGGTTGTGGGAGCACCAGTCGGGAGGCTTCCTGGACGGCGCGCCCACGCCGGCCGACGTGCGCTGAGCGCCTCCCCGCGGGTGCCTCAGTTCCAGGGCGCGGACGGGACGCGGCCAGTGCTGAGGAAGTGCTCCCCGACGGCGCGCAGCATGGGGCCGGCCGGTCTGTGCCCGGCCAGGGCGCGGACGTTGCGCCAGAACCGGTCCAGTCCTTCGGCATCGGGGAGCGAGAGCTCGAGCACGCGTTCACAGACCCGCGGGGCCTCGCGGACGGTGACCGCTTCGGCTGCGGCCACATGGGCTGTGGTGTCCGCGCACTGATCGGGGCTCAGCTTCCGCCCGGCGGCCACGGCCCGTTCCATGGCATCCGTCGCGCGGTGCAGTACGGATGCGGCGGTGTGGGTGGCGAGCGCCGACTCGCCCAGGGCAAGGAGGAGATCCGCGTCCCCGCCCGGAACCGGGGGAAGTCCGCCCGCGCCGGTCAGTACGGCGTCGTTGCTCTGCCTCTGGTGCGCCAAGGCCCGGCTGAGGTCCCTGGCTTCGGCGAGGGCGCCCTGGGCCGCGCCGAGGGCGGCATGCGCCAGCATGAGCCGCAGGGCGAGCGGCGCGAGCGCGGCATGAGGCGCGATGACGTCCTCGTCGGGTGTGGTGGTCCCGAGCACCGCATCCGCGCCGAGTGTGACATCGTCGAAGTGGACCGTACCGGCGCCGGCGAGCCGCTGGCCGAACCGGTCCTGCCACAGATCACGGCTGATGCCCGGCAGGCCCGGGTCCACCAGGACCACCATGCACTCGTTCGTCGGGACGCACTCGGCATCGAGGACGAACCGGTCGGCCACGGTGACCGCGGAGGCCAGGTCCCGCTGTCCGCGAAGGCGGTACCCGTCGGCGGTCGGGGTGAGGGTGAGGGCGTCTTCGGTGCCGCGGGGCAGCTGTCCAGAAACGTCCGGGGACCCGATGGCGCCCGACCACAGCCAGTTCTCCCGCACGGCGCGGGCTTCCAGCGCTTCGGCGTGTTCCGGCGTGGCGTAGAACCGGGCGGTCCAGGACAACGCGTAGTGGCGTGCGAGGAGTTCGCCCACGGAAGTGTCCGCTGCGGCGATCCTGCGGACGATGGCACCGGCGTTCCGCCAGCCCGTTCCGCGTCCCGAGGCGCAGGGCGGCGTGAGGACCGACGGCAGGCCGGACTCCCGCAGCCGCGCCACCTCGCCGTACGGCGGCTTGCCCGCTCGGTCGCGGTCCACGGCGTCCACCGCGAGGTCGTCCGCCACCTCGCGGGCGACGCGCTGCCAGAAGTCCTCGGGCTCGGCGGGTACTTCCTCTCCCGGAGCGGCGCCGCTCATCGCCGTCCCCCGGCCCCGCACGCAGCGAGTGCCCTCACGGTCACCTCACACTATTCCTAGTTTTCCTATCGAATTAATAGGGAACATCGTCGCGCGAACGACGGCTGTTCGGCAAGCGCGGTCCGCGACCGGCCACGGGAACCGATGCGCGTCAGCCATCGCGGCGGCCGATGCGCGCGGGTCGTCGCGGGAGGCGGCAGGTCGGCCCAATACGGTGACGGGGGCACTCGCCTTCCGGGGACCGCAGGGTAGTGGCATGTTCTTGTCAGATCTGTCACTCTTCCGGCAGTGCGGCCGACGCCCTACCCCAGAGGAAACGCGGCCGACACCTCTCTCCACCGATCACACAACCGTTTCGCGCAGCCCGCGGCCCAGCGTCGGCGCACCCTTGCCGGACAGCGGCCACCGAGCAGGCCGGAAACCCCCGGCCGCGTCAAAGGAGTTCCGTGTGAGACAGACCCCCCACAAGGGCCTCGCCGCCGGCGCCATCGCCTTCGTCGCGCTGGCCGCCGTGTCGCTCCCCGTCGCACCTGCCGCGGCCGCGCCCCCCGCGGCATCCCCGGCCGCGACCTGCACCCCTGCCCAGCTGGTCGCCAACGGCGGCTTCGAAAGCGGCACTTCGCCCTGGAGCCAGTCGTCGACCAGTGTGATCACCAGCCGGTCCGGCCAGAGCGCGCACGGCGGCACGTCCTTCGCCTGGCTGGACGGTACGGGCGGGACGCATACCGACACCCTCTCGCAGAGCGTCACCATCCCGTCCGGATGCGCCCACGCGACCCTGACCTTCTGGCTGCATGTCGACACAGCCGAGACGACCTCGTCCACGCAGTACGACAAGCTGACGGCCAAGATCGGCAGTACGACGCTGGCGACATATTCGAACCTCAACAAGAACACCGGATACGCGCAGAAGTCGTTCGACGTCTCGGCGTTCGTGGGCCAGACCGTCACGATCGCCTTCACCGGCACCGAGGACTACAGCCTCCAGACGAGCTTCGTACTGGACGACATCGCCCTCGACACCTCGGGCGACTCGACCCCGCCCGCCGACTCCACCCGCACCCCGGCGTCCCCGTCGTACACCGTCAGCCTGAGCAGCGACTCCAGCGGGACCACCTGGACCGGCCACGAGAGCGCCACCTTCACCAACGCCTCCTCCACCGCGCTCAGCGAGGTGTATCTGAGGCTGTGGGACAACTACCACGGCACCTGCTCCGCCCCTCCGATCACGGTCACCAATGTCACCGGCGGCTCGGCGGGCGCCCTCTCGGTCTCCTGTACGGCCCTCCAGATCGCTCTTCCGGCCCCGCTCACGCAGGGGCAGACCGCCACGATCGGCTTCGATCTCGGCATCACCGTCCCCAGCGGTGCGGACCGGTTCGGACACGACGGAGCCTTCAGCTTCATCGGGAACGCCCTGCCCGTACTGGCCGTCAAGGACGGGGCGGGCTGGCACCTGGACCCGTACACGAACAACGGCGAGTCGTTCTACTCCCTGGCCGCCGACTTCAAGGTGACCCTCGACCACCCCAGCACCCTGCTGGTGCCCGCCACCGGTACGTCGTCCGACACCCCCGGCTCCAGCGGACGCACCATCACCACGGCCACCGCCTCCAAGGTCCGTGACTTCGCCTGGGCGGCCGGTCCCTTCACCAAGATCTCCGGCACCTCGCCCGCCGGCACACAGGTGAACATCTACTCCGTCTCGGGCATCGGCTCGTCCGACGCGCAGTCCATGCTCAGCACGGCCAAGTCCGCCGTCGACAGCCACGCCTCGCGGTTCGGCGCCTACCCCTACGGCGAGCTGGACGCGGTGATCGACAACAACTACTGGTTCGGCGGCATGGAGTACCCGGGCTTCGTGCTCGACCTGGTCAGCACCACGGCGCTCACCCATGAGATCGCCCACCAGTGGTGGTACGGGATCGTCGGCGACGACGAGTACACCAGCCCCTGGCTGGACGAGGCGTTCGCCGACTACTCCACCGACCTGGCGCTGGGCAAGACCGGCACCAGCTGCTGGAACAGTGTCTCCTGGGCTTCGTCGGCGGAGAAGATCACCAACTCGATGGCCTACTGGGACGCCCACTCCTCCCGGTACTCCACCGTCGTCTACGGCTACGGCAAGTGCGCCCTGCACGATCTGCGGCGCGTCCTCGGTGACACCGCCATGGCCAAGGTGATGAAGGACTACGCCACTTCGCACTGGTACGGCGTCTCGACGACGGCCGAGTTCAAGGCCGCCGCCCAGGCCGCCACGACCACGGACCTGACCTCGTTCTGGTCGACGCACCGTATCGACGGCTGACTCGGCCCTCGAGGCACGGTCGTGCACCGCGGAGGGCGCCAGGTGCCCTCCGCGGTGCCGTCCAGCTTACGGCGTGATGAAGCGTCACCGTTGTCGGGCCGCAGCCGACTCGGCTGCGGCCCTGCGTGCGTTCGCGGCGGGGCGGGGCGGTTCCCGGGCGAGCGCGGTGTCTTCAGCCAGGCGGTTCGGCGCGGATGCCTACCGCGAGAGCTCGGCGACCCTCCACTGCTGTACGAGCAGCGGGCAGTGGTGGCCCGGCGCCGTGGTCACACAGCGCCTGTTCGCCGTCAACGACGCATGGCCCACGTGTACCACCTTGAACAGCGCGTCGCTGTCACCGTTCGGCGAGGACGCTCCACTCACCTTGCTGAGCACGTCGGGGGCGCTGCTCGCGGGAACGCTCCATACCCACTTGATCCCGTCTCCTCTCTGCCCAGTGAGGTGGACCTTGACGGAGTCGCCGACCTTCGTCACGACGGCCTTGCCGGCGTCGCTGTTGGTGAGGGCGACCGTGGCCGCGGCGGGGCCCGCCACCGGCACCGGGTGGTGCTCTCCAGGCGCTGCGGACGCCGCCTGTGCGGCGGTCAGTGTCAGCGAGGCAGCCGCAGCCGCCAGCGCGATCCGGGCAGTGTTCATGGTCTTTCTCCTCCGGTTGGTCTCACGGATGCCGGCGAAGGCCGCACGCAGCGCGGCGGACCGGATGACCGGCACGATCATGAAGAGCCAACGAGTACCGTCCCGTCGGGAAACGGTCCGGCGGTCCTCCGGCTGCGCAGGCCGAGAGCGCCGGGACGGTTCCGTGACGGCGGAGCCGCCCGCGGATTCCGCAAGCTCCGGCGCAGGTCACTCGCCGACAAGCGGGCTGGTGGAGCAGGCCAGAACGCCGGGCACCGCGACCAGCCGGGCCGTCAGTTCGCGGGTGTCGCCGTGCCCTTCGACAGTCAGCAGGATCTCGACCGCACGGTCTGCCTGCATCTGGGTCTGTCCGGGGGTGTCGGAGCCGAGCGGCCTGATCCTGGCGCGCTGCTCCGCATGGACCATCGTCACGAGTTCGACGATGGAGAAACCCGATTTGGAGACCTGCCGCACCAGCGCGTGGAGCGCGCCCGAACCGTCCATATAGGAGATGCGGTACCGGACAGGAGCCGCCCGCAGGAGCGGCAGCCGGTGCAGCAGCGGCGCCAGCAGATACGAGACCACGAAATAGGCGGCAGTGGTGAGAGCCGCCAGTACGGGAAGCCCCGCGGCGGCGGCCGACCCGACCGCGGCGGTCAGCCAGATGCTGGCGGCGGTGGTCAAGCCGCGAACCGAGCCGTGCTGCATGAAGATCAGACCGGCTCCGATGAAGCCGAGCCCCGAAACGATCTGGGCGGTGACACGGGAGGGATCCAGAACCACCTGCCCCGGGTACAGCACGTCGGTGAACCCGTACTTGCTCACCTGGGTGAACAGTGCCGCACCGACGCCGACGATGGTGTAGGTGCGCAGCCCGGCCGCCTTCTGGCGGATCTCGCGCTCCGCGCCGATCACGCCGGACAGCAAGAAGGCGACCGCGAAGTCGGCGGCCTGTGACCACCCCTGGCCCGACGGCTCGACAAAGGATTCGAGGATCGACACCGCGCCATGATCCCGCTCATGCCGAGCACGCAGTACCCGCCACACGGGTGCGTCGGGCCGCCGCGTGAACATCGCGCACGCTCGCACCTCACGATGACCGCACGCGCGGAAGTCCGTGTGCTGGACGGCCGTTGCGTTCCTCAGGGACACCACGGGCACTCGACCCCATATGCACCGAACAGCAGATTCTGCGACAGTTCCCAATGAAAGATATGTACCTTCTCTGACTTGTCGTTATTTATACTGCTATCATCTCGCATCGTGAGGGGTCACGTGAACAGCCTCAAAGACGCGCTGCGCATGCCGCGGCGCCAACTCGTACTGGGTGGAGCGCTGATCGCCGCGCTCGTTGTGCAGTCAGCCGCGCTTTTCGATCAACAGATGCAGATCGACGATCTGCAGGAACAGCACGTGGAACTGCAGGGAATGCACCTCAAGCCCGGGCCCACCGGCCCGACCGGTCCCGCAGGCCCGGAAGGCCCCAAGGGTCTGGACGGCAGGGACGGGAAGGACGGAAAGGACGGCACGGACGGCCAGGACGGCCAGAACGGCCAGAACGGCCAGAACGGAACGGACGGAACCGCGGGGAAGGACGGCGCGGACGGCAAGACGGTCACGGCATCGCCCAGAGCGCGGAGGCGTCGCAATCGCTCTTCCAGAAGGGCCATGCCGGCCAAACCATCCGTCAGGGGCGAGCAGAGTCCGGGGCCTTGCGGACCCGGAGAATACCCGCAGCCGGGACCGACCGCGCCGGACTGCCGGCCGACCCGATAGTCAGTCAAGAGAGAATTCTGGAGCGTTCAACGCGCGCTGCCGCCACACACCCCTGTGAATGCACGCGACACAGGGGGCCGTTGCTGCTGCCGCGACGGCCCCCAGAGGCCCCCATTCCTCAAATCCCTAAAAACCAACTCCTCTCTGCGCGTTCACCGGAAGGCGAGCCAGTCGGGTGACACTCAGGCGGGCGCACTCCTGTGGTGTTCGTGCAAAACCCTCCGCCGATCGATATTGGCACTTCATGGCAGAACGGTGCAGGCATGTTCCGCCACGACACTTCAGCTCGGCATTGTTTCCTGAGGGTGATGTGGGGAATTTCGAGAAATGAAGGCTTCACTTCGGAGGGTTCGCCTCAAGGCCGTCGGTCGCCTCTTGGTCGTAGGCACGCTCGCCGCGGTACCGGCTGTGGTTCCCGCGTCGGCAGCCGTTGCCGACGCGATCGAGAGGGCGGCCAGCGGTAATGGCCCGAAGGGCACTTTGAGTGCGGAGTTCAGGCCTCGGGGACTGCTCGCCACTGGTGACGAGCAGCGCGGTCGACGAGGGCCGGGGCCCGATGGGCCGGACGACCAGCACGGCGACGACCATGGGTCGCACCGGCCCAAAAAGCCCAAGCATCCAAGTGGTACACAAGGTCCGCAAGGCGCGCAGGGAGCGCAAGGGGCGACGGGGGCTCAAGGCGCCACCGGTTCCGGCTCTCAAGGGTCCCAGGGCATCCAGGGCACTCAGGGGGCGACCGGCCCTGAGGGTTCCGGAGCGCAGGGTGCGCCGGGACCTCAGGGGAACACGGGGGATCAGGGAGCGACAGGGGCCCAAGGCACCGCCGGTTCCCAAGGATCGACAGGCGCCCAGGGCGGCTTGGGCGCCATCTCCGCGTTCCCAGGAGGTGCTCGCCCCACCGGTTATCAGTCGCAGCTGGCCAGCAACACCTGCGCCAGCGACACGAGCGTGGTGTACGCGATCTGCAGAGCGTGAACTCACCGAACCGCTGACCCGGACCAACCACTGAGTCCCCCTCTCGTGCTGAGGGGGACTCAGTGGCACATCCGCCGCAGGCGGTGGCCCTCATCGGCGAAGAGTGCACCAGCGTCAGGGGCGAGGAACGGCTCCCCCGGCCGAGACTCCGGC
Source organism: Streptomyces sp. NPDC047022 (assembly GCF_040644155.1). Classification (NCBI taxonomy): domain Bacteria; kingdom Bacillati; phylum Actinomycetota; class Actinomycetes; order Kitasatosporales; family Streptomycetaceae; genus Streptomyces; species Streptomyces sp. NPDC047022. The sequence continues at coordinate 48,619 of NZ_JBEYVV010000012.1, forward strand.
TGTCGCCGTCAGCTGTCTCAGGACCGCATCCGGCAGGGGTGTGCCCCGAGCGGTCGTCACCACCTGCCTGGCCACGTGGTGCAGCTTGGTGTTGGTGTTCTGGGAAGCGGTGACGAGTACCTTCCACGCCTCGTCGGCGTTCAGGCCGAAGGACGCCATCAGGATTCCGCGTGCCAGATCGATGTCCGGCCGGGTCCGCAGTGCCCGCCGGAGCTGGACGACCTCGGTCTGCAGGAGTCTCTCGTCGGAGTTCCGGGGCCCGGGTTCGCCATCGACCGGACCGGTGTCGTCACGCGTGACCGCGAAGAGGGCGTAGGTGTCCGTGAAGGTCAGCAGGCGTTCCGCGGCCGGGCTGGCGGCTGTGACGACCACCGTCTTCCCCACTGAGACCGCCTGACCGTGAAGAGCCAGCAGTACGTTCAGAGCGGAGCAGTCCACCAAGGCCAGCTCGCCGAGGTCCAGATCCACTCCTTCGGCCGACCTCGCGAGGGCCTATCGCAGGGCGTGCTGAAGGTTCTGGCTGTCGTCGAGGCAGAACTCACCGGTCACGGCGACGGGCACGCGGCTCCCGTTCGACCCTATGTGCACCTGCAAAAGACCGGGAGATGGTGCGCGGTCGGCGCCCTCCTCGTCCGTGAACGGTTCGTCGTAGGACGGTTTCGGCATGAGCACCTCCTCCGCATTGCCCCTCTTCAGGCTCATACACTCCCCGTAAGGCGTCAAGGCTTACGTGAATTTGCTTTCGTGTTTTTGGATGCGTGAACTTGCGGCCGTACGATTTGTTTCATGATGCGTGCAGACGGAGTCCCCGAGCCGCACGCCGGGTGGACGTTCCTGACCAGTCACGCGCGCGTATTGGCGAGCATCGCCGACAATCGCAGCGCGCGGATCCGTGATATCGCCGCGCGCTGCCGGCTCACCGAGCGTGCCGTCCAGAAGATCATTTCTGATCTGGAGCGGTGCGGTTACCTGTCCCACACCCGAAAGGGGCGCGCCAACCATTACAAGATCGATCCGAGCAGGGTCCTGCGCCATCCGGCCGAGGCCGGCCTGACCGTGGCGTCCCTGCTGTCGATGCTGGTCAGGGACGAGACCGAGCGCCAAGGCATTGTCGAGCAGGCCAGGGCCGAACCCTGAGCGCCGGTCCACGACCGCGATTCGTTCGTTCAGGCATCCCTTCGGGCCCGCGCGCCCCGGATTCCGAACTCCACGCCATAGTGCGCCTCGACCGGCCGGGGCCCGGGCGGACCGCTACCCGTCGGCACGCCACCAGGGGAAGGGCGCGAGATCGGGTTCGACCCAGCCGGTCCGGGCCCGGGTGTCGGCCAGCGTCGAGGACCGGTAGAAGCGAGTGAGCAGCTTCTTGTCGAGCAGCGCGGGGTGCTGTTCGACGAAGGCGTCGAAGTCGGCCGTGTCCGACCGGCCCGCGTGGTGACCTACCAGCTCGACCCATGCCCGGCTGACCGTGGCGTTGTACTTCTGGGGGACGCCGGCGTAACGGGCGGTGCGCTGGATGCCGTCACTGATCAGGTCCACCGCCATGTCGGTTCCGTATCCGCGGACGGCAAGCCAGGTCAGGTGCACGTGCTGGCGGTGTCCGAACCGCTCGGCGGTGGCCATCACCTCTCCCATGAGTTCGGTGAACGATGAGGACACCTCATGTGCGCCGTGGCCGTCGACAGTCATGCCCCCTCCTTGATCAACGCATCCGCGACGGCGTAGAAGCCAGCGCTCGCCTCGGCGGGCAGACCGTCCAGCGCGCGGCTCTCAAGATCAGCCAGCGTCTGTCTGATCAGGGCTGCCGCCGCACGCCCGGACTCCGTCAGCTCGATCAACACCGAGCGCCGGTCGCCGGCCCGCGTGCCGCGAGTGATGTGACCGCGGCGCTCGAGCCGGTCGAGCACGCTGGTCAGCGTTGTGGGGCGGGTGCCGACAGCGGCGCCCAGCTGAGAGACGGTGCGGCCCTGACCATCGGCAAGGTTGGCCAGCGCGTTGATCTCGGAGGCGGTCAGGTCGAGGTCGACGAGTTCGCCCGCGATCAGCTGCAGGGTGGCATGGGTCGCGCGCTGCAAGGTCAGCAGCACCGACCGCTCGGATGAGACGTTTTCGGACTTCACGTTTTCGGATACTACGATTTCGTTCCAATGGAAGCAAGTCCACCTGCCGGGCGGTAACCGGGATCCCGGACAGGCACTCAGGCGCATTCAGGGGCCTCGCCCTGGGTGCGGGCGCCGCCATGGCGCGGGGAAGAAGGCGGAGCGTTCTTCCTGCGCCGGTGCTGTCGGTTCTCCTGTGCGGGCACGTGCGTCGTGGGTACCCGGCGGCGGAGCGGCGAACTGCGCCGTCCCGACGGAAGGGAAGACATCATGACCCAGCACGTGCGCGACATCATGACGAGTGCGCCGGTGACGGTCGGCCCCCAGGCATCCGTGGCCAACGTGGCCCGGCTGATGCGTGACCAGAACATCGGCGCCGTCCTGATCACCGAGGAGGATCGCCTGTGCGGACTGGTGAGCGACCGAGACCTGGTGGTGCGCGCCTTGGCGCAGGGTGTGGACCCGGAGCAGACGACCGTGGCCGACGCCTGCAGCGAGGATGTGGTCACCATCAGCCCGGATGACGATCTGGAACGCGCTGTCGACATGATGCGGGAGCACTCTGTCCGTCGCCTGCCTGTCATCGAGGACGACCACCCGGTCGGCATCCTCTCCCTCGGGGACATGGCGATCGAACGGGACCCCCGGTCGGCACTCGGCGGCATCAGCGCCGCTCGGCCCAACACATAGCCATGGCCTGACACGAGTCAGTCGCCGTGCGTACGAGAGCTTGCCGGCCGCAGTCCGGCAGCTCATTCCCCGCCTGTCGGCTCAGCACCATCAACAGCGCCCGGCTGCGACCCCAAGAGCCGACGCTGCCCACGCAATGCCGGGTCAGCGCACCCGACCACGAGGCTTGAGGGGGACGGACGGGAGTTCAGGGGCGGACAGCGGTGCGCCGTCGTAGCCGTGGACCTCGCCGAAACGGGTGCCTTCCGTCCAGTCCTTGCGGGCCTGTTCGACCTCGTCGCCGGTCCGGGCGACGAAGTTCCACCACATGATCAGCTCCTCCTCGAACGGTTCCCCGCCGAGGAGCATCAGACCCGCGTCCGACTCGGCGCGCAGCGGAAGTTCGGTGCGGCCGCAGCCGAGGTAGAGCATCGAGCCGGGCACCATCGGCACGCCGTCCACATGGGCCTCGCCGGACATCGACAGGACCGCGTACTCGAAGTCGGCGTCCAGCGGCAGGCGTACGTCCGCTCCGCGCGTCAGGGCCACGTCCGCGCCCACGATCGGGGTGTACGTCGTTCCGGGCGAGGTCGCGCCGTCGACCTCACCGAGCATCAGCGTGGCCTTGAGGCCGGGCGCCGTGACGACGGGCAGCTCGGCATGGTGTTCGAAGTGCGGCTCGGTGTGCCGATGGCTGTCCGGCAGCGCCACCCACAGCTGCGCGCCGTGGAGGAACCGCGCATGAGACGCGGGACTCTCCTCCGAATGGCTGATCGCCCAGCCCGAGGTCATGAGGCCCAGCTCGCGCGGCCTGATGGTCTGCAGGCCGCCGGTGGAGTCGCGGTGCAGCACCTCGCCCTCGTGCAGCCAGCTCACGGTCTGCAGGCCCATGTGCGGATGCGGCGGGACCTGCATGCCCGGCTCGCCGGCGATGTCGTCAGGGCCGTAGTGATCCACGAAGCACCACGCCCCCACCATGCGACGGCCCAGGTTGGGAAGCAGCCGGCGGACTTCCGTCGACTCACCGAGCTGGACCCGGCGCGGGCTGAGGAGCTCACGCACCGGCTCCGCCACCACGAACCCGCGGCCACCGCACACGGCCGGCACCGCCTCGCGATCAAGATTGCTCATGCCGCACAACCTAGCCCCGCGCACGCACCCCCGTCAGTCCCACCACTCGTCCGCGCAGAGGGAAGTGGACGCAATGTGCCGCCAGGTGTCCACCGCGGAACCTCCGGCGCCCCTCAACCGAGACAGTAGCCATGTACATAATAGCCATGTACCTTATCTGTCATGAGTACAGCACCCGAGGGCGCGACGCCCGGCTTCCTCGTCTGGAGGCTCTCGACGAAATGGCGTGTAGCCGTGGACAGGGCGGTCGCGCCCCTCGGCCTCACACACGCCCAGTACTCACTGGTGGCGACGCTGTTCGGCATGCACAGCGCCGGACTGCGCCCCAGCCAGCGGCAACTCGCCGACCACACCGGGCTGGAGGCGCTCTACGTCTCCAAACTCGCCCGCGCCCTGGAGGCGGCCGGCCTCGTGGACCGGGCACGCGACCCGGACGATCCACGGGCCGTGCGGCTCTCCCTCAGCACTCACGGGCACGAGGTGGCGCGGCAGGCGACCGGGGTGGTCCAGCAGTTGCACGAGCGGTTTCTCCAGCCACTCGGTGGCGTCGACAGCACGCGCACCAAGAACTTCGTACGGGAGTTGCACGCACTGCTGGACGCGCCGCTCGACCCGTCGTCCACCGCCGGACCCACCGGCACCGAGAAGGAGCAGCCATGACCGACACTCCCGTCATCGACGGCCGGCTTGTAGGCCTTGCGCACTACGCAAGCCGCGCACTGCTGGAGCAGGTCCTCACCTCCACCGGCGTCACCTTCACCGAGTCCGCGATGCTGCGGGCGCTCGAGGACCACGGCGGGCACTTGGACAGCACCGTGCTGGTGACACGGGTGACGAAGGCGCTCGGGAACGCCGACGGCCAGGCGGCCCACGCGGCCGCGGAGCGCCTCATCGCCGACGGACTGCTGGACTCGGCCACGGACGGGGTGTCCATGACGGACGCCGGCCGTGCCGTGCTCGAAGAGGTACAGGCCGGCGGGCGGAAGGTCGCCGCCCGGCTGTACGCGGACATTCCACGGGCGGACCTCGAGACCGCCGGGCGTGTCCTGACCCTGGTCCTCCAACGTGCGAACGCCGAGCTGGAGTCCTCATGAGCGCTCTCCGCGCGATGAGCGGCACGCCCCAAGAGTGATGGAATATGCAACCAACCTGAACCGTTGTCGGCGCGGAGAGGAGATCTCGAGTGGAGACGACGTACTACGGCCACGGGGCGCCCGCGGAGCGCTGGGAGCGTGCGCGGATGTTCTTCGACGCCAAGGACTACTACGCCGCGGCGAGGGTTCTGCAGGGTCTGGTGGACGAGGTGCCCGAGCAGACCGGACCGCGGCTGCTGCTGGCGCGCGCCTACTACCACTCGGCCCAGTTGCGCCGCGCCGAAACCGAGTTGACCGCCATTGTGGAGCGCGACCCGGTGGAGCACTACGCACGGCTGCTGCTGGGGCGCACACTCCAGCGGCAGGGGCGCGAGCGTGAGGCGGCGCCGCATCTGCGGATCGCCTCGGCGCTCGCGGGCGACTTCACGGAGGGGTGATCCCGAGCGCCATGAGGGCGACGGCCCGTGGGACGTAGCCCTCATGGCGGCGAAGGCCCGTGGGACGTCCTGGGCGAATCACCGCCGCACCACGCGCGCCGCTCGCCGCATTCCCTGCGAGGATCAGGGCATGGCACTCGACGTCGACCCCACCGGCCCAGGCGATCCCCTTGATCCCCTTGATCCCAGCGGTCCTGGTGGCCCCAGTGACCACGCGATCTCCGAACGCGTCGAGGAACTCCTCGCCGCCGGGGGGACGTTGCCCGTCGTCACCGCGGGCCACCCGGTCCTGCGTCGCGGCGCCCTGCCCTTCGACGGTCAGCTGTCGCCCTCGCTCCTGACCCGCTTCATCGAGGCGCTGCGCGAGACCATGCGCGCGGCGCCAGGAGTGGGGCTCGCGGCGCCCCAGGTCGGGGTGCCGTTGCGGATCGCGGTGATCGAGGACCCGGCGCCGGTGCCCGAGGAGGTCAGGGTGGCGCGCGGGCGGGTGCCCCAGCCGTTCCGGGTGCTCGTCAATCCGTCCTACGACGCCCTGGGCACCGAACGGGTGGCGTTCTTCGAGGGCTGTCTCAGCATGCCCGGCTGGCAGGCCGTGGTGGCACGGCCCGCCCGGGTGCGACTGCGGGCGCTGGACGCACAGGGAGCCGTGGTGGAGGAGGAGTTCACGGGCTGGCCGGCACGTATCGTCCAGCACGAGACGGACCATCTGGACGGCACGCTGTACATCGACAAGGCCGAGACACGCTCCTTGTCGTCCAACGAGGCGGTAGCGGCGCGCTGGGCGCAGCCGACACCCGAAAGGGCCGCCTCGGCGCTGGGCTTCCGTATGCCGGGCTGACCGCTCGGGCCCACCGTGCGCCGCGTCCCTCTCCCGTCCGCCGCCGGGTGCCCGCGGCGGGCGGGAGAGGGAGGCTCGGGGAAATCACCCCCGGTATGCCTCCAGCAGTCGCAGCCACACCTCGCTGATCGTCGGATACGACGGCACCGCATGCCACAGACGGTTGATCGGCACCTCACCGGCTACCGCGATGCTCGCGGAGTGGATCATCTCGCCGACCCCGGGGCCGACGAAGGTGACGCCCAGCAGGGTCTCGCTGTCCAGGTCCACGACCATACGGGCCCGGCCTCGGTAGCCGTCGGCGTACAGGCCCGCGCCCGCGACCGACCGCAGGTCGACGTCGACGGCCCGCACCCGGCGGCCCGCCTCCTCCGCCTCCGCCAGTGACAGGCCCACGGCCGCCGCCTCCGGGTCGGTGAAGACGACCTGCGGAACCGCGTCATGGTCCGCGGTCGCCGCGTGGGCGCCCCAGCGGTCCGTCTCCAGCAGCGGGACCCCCGCGGCGCGGGCGGCGATGGCCGCACCCGCGATACGCGCCTGGTACTTGCCCTGGTGGGTGAGAAGCGCGCGGCGGTTGACGTCACCGATCGCGTACAGCCATTCGCTGTCCGTCACGCGCAGGGAGTCGTCCACCGACAGCCAGGAACCGGGCTCCAGACCGACCGTTTCGAGGCCGATGTCCTCGGTGCGCGGTACCCGGCCGGTGGCGAAGAGGATCTCGTCCGCTTCGAGGTGGTCACCGGTGTCCGTGACGACGACGACCGTGTCGCCCTCACGCCGCACCGATTCCACGGAGGTCCCGGTGCGTACGTCCGCGCCCGCCTCCGTGAGCGCCTCGGCGACCAGTTCCCCGGCGAAGGGCTCCATGCGCGACAGCAGGCCCTTGCCGCGGACCAGCATGGTCACCTGGGAGCCCAGCGCCAGCCAGGCCGTGGCCATCTCGGCCGCGACCACGCCGCCGCCCACGACGATCAGCCTTCCGGGGGCGGACTTCGCGCTCGTCGCCTCGCGGCTCGTCCACGGGTTCACCTCGGCGAGCCCGGGCAGGTCCGGCAACAGGGCGCCGCTGCCCGTGCACACGGCCACGGCATGCCGGGCGGTGAGCACGCGCTGTTCGCCGTCCGGGCCCGTCACCGTGACCGTGCGCGGTCCGGCGAGCCGTCCCTGGCCGCGGTACAGGTCGGCGCCGATACCCTCCACCCAGGCGACCTGGCCGTCGTCCTTCCAGTCGGAGACCTCGTAGTCGCGGTGGGCCAGGACCGCGGGCACGTCGAGCGGGCCCCGCACCATATGGTCGAGGCCGGGGACGCGGCGGGCGTCGGCGCGGGCGATCACGGGCCGCAGCAGGGCTTTGCTGGGCATGCACGCCCAGTACGAGCATTCGCCGCCGACCAGTTCGCTCTCCACGATGGCCGTGGAGAGACCGGCCGCACGGGTGCGGTCGGCGACGTTCTCCCCCACGGGCCCGGCACCGAGCACCACTACGTCGTAGGCGATGGATTCCGTTTCCGTCATGCGCCCAGTGTGGTTGTTGGTGTGCGCGGTTGCCACATGGGGTACGTGCGCGGGGATACAGACCGGAATACACCATCCCGCGCCGTCGTTGTGGACAGCGGCTCACCCCAGACCCCAGGAAGAGGGACAACGCCATGAGCAGCACCGTGGAGCTCACCAAGGAGAACTTCGACCAGACGGTCAAGGACAACGGCTTCGTCCTGATCGATTTCTGGGCGTCCTGGTGCGGGCCGTGCCGCCAGTTCGCCCCGGTCTATGAGAAGGCCGCCGAGGCGAACCCCGACCTGGTGTTCGGCAAGGTGGACACCGAGGCACAGCCCGAGCTCGCGGCGGCCTTCGGTATCCAGTCGATTCCGACGCTCATGATCGTCCGGGACCAGGTGGCCGTGTTCGCCCAGCCGGGCGCACTCCCGCAGGACGCCCTCGACGATGTCATCGGGCAGGCCCGCAAGCTGGACATGGACGAGGTCCGCAAGGCGGTCGCCCAGCAGCAGGCGGAGGCCGGGCAGAGCGAGGCGTGACCCTCGGGCCGCATCCGACGGCCGCGCGGTACGGCAGGCACGCTCGAGCTGTGTGCCTGCCGTACGTGTGTCACGCGCTCGCGCACATCGCGTGCGCCGCGCGTTTCACGCTCCGCGTGCGCCGCGAGCTTGACGGCTCTCGTGCGCCGCGCGCTCATGCTTTCGGGTGCACCGCGCGCATCGCGTGATCAGCTGGATTCCCGGTGCACGACGCGCGCCCCGAGGGAGTCGTGCACCCGCGGCGCACATGCCGGATCGCGCACCGCGCGGTCGACCAGCTCGGCAAGGTCCTGCCCGGAAGGCAGTTCGATATGGACCGTGCTCAGCCGTGGGCGCAGCAGCCGCCCGAGCATCAGGTCGTCCGCGCCCACCACGGCGGTCTCGTCCGGGACGCTCACGCGTTCGTCCTGGAGCGCGCGCATCAGCAGCTGCGCGTACTCGTCGTTGTAGGTGAAGACCGCGTCCAGCCCCAGGGAGCGCCAGCGCCCGGCCAGTCCGGCGGCGGCGTCCTCCCGGTAGGCGAGCGGCAGCTCGGTGACGGTCGCCGCGGTTCCGTCGACGGCCCGTCGCACCCCGTCCAGCCTGGGCCCGGAGAATGCGTCGAGCCCCGGTTCCCGAGGGGTCACCACTCCGATCCGGCGCCGCCCCCTGGCCAGCAGGTGCACACCGGCACTGTGCCCGACCTCGCCGTGGTCCAGGAGAAGCGTGTGGGCGCCCTCGATGCATTCGGGTCCCATGATGACGACGGCTCGTGCTCCTGAGCGCTTGAGGACGTGCACGCCCTGCGGCCCGAGCCCGCCGCCGGGCACGATGACCGCGACCGGCCGCAGCTCGGCCCAGGCGCGGGCGGCCTCGTCGCCGCGCAGACCCATGCCGCCGTACTGCACGACCGTGTAGTCGAGCCGGCCGAGGGCCCACTGCAGGTCGTTGAAGAACTGACTGTAGAGGGGCCCCGCCGGCACGCTCGGGGACGGCATGAGCACCATGCGGCTGTGCCCGGCGCGCAGGCTGCGTGCCGCGGCGTGCGGAACGTACCCGAGTTCCTCGGCCGCCTCCTGGACCCGGCGACGGGTCGCCTCGCTGATGCGTACGGCGCTGGAGTTGTTCAGGACATAGGAAACGGTGGCACGCGAGACTCCGGCCAGGCGTGCCACATCTGCGCTCGTCGGCGCGGCGGAGGGCACCGCCGAGGAGGGGGCGGGTGGTTCCGGTATCTGCGCCATCACGCGGCGCATCCTTGCAGAACTTGCACAAGGGTCCTTCTTCGACCCCTCCTGGTTCGCATGCTGTTTACGCCTCAACTTCCGTATGTACAAAGGACGTTGCACGTTCCATGCCATGCAACTCGCCCAAAGGTTACCGTAGGTTACCCTTCGGTGAACGAATGACTCACGGAGGTGTCCGCATGGCTCCCGACCGCAGCCCCGGGCTTGCCGACTGTGTACGCGACCTTGCCGAGGGCATGGTGACGTCCCGTCAGCTGGTGGAGCGCACGCTGGCCCGGATCGAGGCGGCCCAGCCCTCGGTGAACGCCTTTCGTCTGGTGCGTGCCGAGTCCGCGCTCGCCGAGGCGGACGCGGCCGACCGGGAGCTGGCGTCGGGCGTGCGCAGGCCGTTGCTCGGTGTGCCTGTCGCCGTCAAGGACGACATGGACGTGGCGGGCGAGCCCACCGCGTTCGGCTGCCCGGGAGAGTTCCCGCCGGTGGCCGAGGACGGCGAGGCGATACGCAGGCTACGCGCGGCGGGAGCCGTCATCGTCGGCAAGACCAACACCTGCGAGCTCGGCCAGTGGCCGTTCACCGAGGGGCCCGCGTTCGGCGCCACCCGCAATCCCTGGCACCTCGGCCACACCCCGGGCGGCTCGTCCGGCGGCTCCGCCGCGGCGGTCGCCGCGGGCCTGGTACCGGCCGCGCTGGGCTCCGACGGCGCCGGGTCGGTCCGTATCCCGGCCGCCTGGACCCATCTGGTCGGCATCAAGCCCCAGCGGGGCCGTATCTCCACCTGGCCGCGCGCCGAGTCCTTCCACGGCATCACCGTCAACGGCACACTCGCCCGTACGGTGGCCGACGCGGCGCTGCTCCTCGACGCGGCGAGCGGCAATCACGCGGGCGATCTGCACCGGCCGCCCGCGCTGGACGTGTCGGCGGCGGTGGGGCGCGACCCGGGCCGCCTGCGGATCGCGCTCTCGCTGAAGCCTCCCTTCACGGCGGTCCCCGCCCGGCTCGACCCCCGTATCCAGGAACGGATCCGCGCGCTCGGTGAAAGGCTGGCCGGGCTCGGGCACATGGTCGAGGAGGCGGATCCGCGCTATGGGCAGATCGCGCTCACGTTCGTACCGCGGGCGACCGCAGGTGTCGCCGAGTGGGTCCGTGACGCGCCGAATCCCGCTCTGCTCGATCGGCGCACCCGCGAAAGCGCCCGCCTCGGCCGGCTCCTGAGCGGGGCGCCGCTGCGGGTGGCACGGCGCGCGGAGGCCGCGTTGCAGCGCAGGGTCGGTGCGCTCTTCGCGACCTACGACGTCATCCTCGCTCCCACCACGGCCGCTCCCCCGCCGCGCATCGGAACCCTGGCCCATATGAACGGCTGGAACACCGACCGCGCGATGATCGCCGCCTGCCCGTACGCATGGCCGTGGAACGTGCTGGGCTGGCCCGGGGTCAACGTCCCCGCCGGTTTCGTCGGCGGTGGCATGTCGCAGGCAGAGCGGGGGCGGGACGGCTCGGGAGCGCTGCCGGTGGGCGCCCAACTGCTGGGCCCGGCGGGCAGTGAAGCGCTCCTGGTGTCACTGGCCGCTCAGCTGGAGGCGGAGCTGAGGTGGCACGAGCTGTGGCCGCCGCGGGAGACGGCCGCGGAATCACGGGCAGCGTAGGACGTGTCGGTCCCCGCCCGCCGTACCCTGTGCCCATGGACGATGCGTCGATGGTCGGCTTGATGGGGCGTGTCACGGGTACCGTCGGGCCCGGACTGGTCGGCGAGGTGATCGTCCGAGTGCGCGGCGGAGCGGAGCACTTCCTCGCCTACGCCTCGGACGGTAGCGCCCGGATAGAGCGCGGCACCGTGGTGATGGTGATGGAGTACCTCCCACCGCGGACCGTCTACGTCGAGCCGGCATACGACAGTTGAGCCCGCCTCCCCGCAGGTGAGAGCCCTCCGCGTCAAGATTGCAACAAGGATCCGTCAGCGTCTTCACCCCGGACTTGCACGGGCGCACACTCACCTTCGTTCGGTGCCGACCCGGCACCATGCAAAGGGGGCGTATGCCGATGGTCATCGGCGTCGTGGCGGGGGCAGTACTCCTCGCGCTGGCTTTCATCGTTGGTGTCTTCAAGCTCATGTGGCGAGTCGCGGAGCCCAACGAAGCACTGATCATCTCCGGTTCGAAGCATCGGACCGAGGGCATCGAGGAAGGGATGGGCTTCCGCATCGTCACGGGGCGCGGCACTCTGGTGCTGCCGGGTGTACAGGCGGTACGCAAGCTCTCGCTCGACCTCAACGAGACCCAACTGCACGTGGACTGTGTGACGCACCAGGGCATTCCGCTGAAGGTGCGGGGCGTGGTCATCTTCAAGGTGGGTGACGACTTCGTGTCGATCGCCAACGCCGCCCGCCGCTTCCTCGACCAGCAGAAGCTGATGTCGGAGCGTGTGCACATCGTGTTCGCGGGTCATCTCCGCTCCATCGTGGGCGGGTTGACGGTCGAGGACATGATCCGGGACCGGGAGAAGCTCACCGGGCAGACCCGGGCCGCCTGCGGCACGGAGATGGAGAAGCTGGGCCTGATCGTCGACTCGCTGCAGATCCACGAGATCGAGGACCCGACGGGCTACATCCAGAACCTGGCCGCGCCGCACGCGGCGGCCGTACAGCGGGACGCTCGCATCGCGCAGGCCGAGTCGAACCGCCTGGCCACCGAGGCCGAGCAGAAGTCGTTCGCGCGGATGGCGGAGGCGACCAGGGACAGCGAGATCCTCCAGGCCGGATACCAGGCCGAGCGCGACAAGGCTGCCGCCAAGGCACGCCAGGCCGGTCCGCTCGCCGACGCCGCGGCCCGCCAGGAGGTCGTGGTGCAGGAGACCCGGGTCGCGGAGCTGGAAGCGCACCGGCGCGAACAGCAGCTCCAGGCCGACGTCCGCAAGCCCGCCGACGCCAAGGCGTACGAGAAGCGCACGCTCGCCGAGGCCGAGCGTGACGCGCGGATCTCCGCGGCACAGGCCAAGGCGAAGGAGACCGAACTCGCGGCGGCGGCCGAGGCGACCCAGGTGAAGACGGCCGCGGGCGCCGAGGCCGAGGCCACCAAGACCCGGGGTGCGGCCACCGCGGCGGCGACCCGGGCCACCGGTGAGGCGGAGGCGGCGGCGGCTCAGGCCAGGGGCCTGGCGGACGCCGAGGCGACCAAGGCCAAGGGTCTGGCCGAGGCCGAGGCCATCAAGGCGCGCGCCTCGGCCCTCGCCGAGAACCAGGAGGCCGTGGTCGCCCAGCAACTCGCCGAGAGGTGGCCGGAGATCGTCCAGGCGGGTGCGTCCGCGTTCGGCAACGTCGACAACATGGTGCTGCTCAATGGCGCCGACGGAATGGCCGACATGTTCGCCAAGGCCCTGACGATGGGCGGCACCGGGCTGGGAATCGCACGGCAGTTGCTGTCCTCGATGAACCAGAAGGGGGCGCCCGGCCCGTCGGCCGACGCGCCCGCCGGTGTCATCGGCGTCGCCGCGCCGAAGGCGGAGAAGGTCGTCGTAGAGGTCGTGGACGTCGTGGAGCAGGAGGAGGGCTGAGCGTGTCGGCCTCGCAGCGCTGACGCGTTTTGGCGCTGAGGCATTGTGGCGCTGACGCGTTGACGCTTCGGGCGTACGGCAGTTGCCGCCGTACGCCCGAAGAGCTGATGCGCGGGGGGGGGGGCCGGATCAGTCGGCCTCGTAGGAGCGCAGGGCGGTGACGGTCCGGTGCACGGTCTCGGTGTGCCCGAACAGTCCGGGCAGACCGCCGGTGTGGAGGAACACGATGCGCTCGCCTCGGCGGATGTCGCCCTCCCGTACGGCCGCGAGCAGCCCGGCCATGGCGCGCCCGCTGTAGACCGGATCGAGGACGAGGCCCTCGCTGGTCGCGGCCGTCCGCATGGCCTCCAGCACCGGTTCGTGCAGCACTCCGTATCCGGCACCGACCTGATCGGTGCGGATGCGCAGGGAGTTCACCAGGACGCTGCGGCCGGTGATCGCGCCCGCGAGACCGGCGACCGTGCCGGCCGGGTCCCCCACCGCCCCGCAGTGCACGCCGAGGACCCTCCGCTCCCCCAGAGCGCCGACCAGTCCGGCCATCGTGCCGCCCGAGCCCAGGGCCACCACCACGTGGTCCGCATCCGGCAGTTGGGCTTGCAGTTCGGCGCCGCAGTCGGCGTAGCCCCGGGCACCCAGGGGACTCGAACCCCCGAACGGGATCAGGTACGGGCGGGCGCCCTCGCCCCGAAGCCTCCGGCAGACCTCCTCGGCGACGTCGGCCAGAGCACTTGGCGCCCCGTCCCCGGCCCAGAAGATCCTCGCCCCGAAGAGGCCGTCGAGCACGAGGTTCCCGGAGCCGCCCGCGGCGCTGCCGGGTGCGCCGGGGAAGACGAGCACGACCTCAAGTCCGAGACGGGCCCCGGCGGCCGCGGTGAGACGAGCGTGATTGCTCTGGGCCGCACCGGTGGTGACCAGGGTGTCCGCCCCCTCCCCGAGGGCGGCTGCGATGATCCGTTCCAGCTTGCGGACCTTGTTCCCGCCACCGCCCAGGCCGGTGAGGTCGTCCCGCTTGACCCACAGGTCGTCCCCGCCAAGGCCCAGCGCCGCCGCCAGCCGGGGCATCGGTTCCAGCGGGGTGGGCCACGTCGACAGCCCGACCTTGTCACTCATGCGCACTCCAGGGTGAGAACGGCGCCGGCCTCCGGCACCTGCCACTGTCATACCCCCTGCGATGAATGCCCCGACGCCCAGCGTCCGCCCCGCCGCGACGCCCGGTACTCCCGGCACTCCCGGCACTCCCGACCGGGACGCTAGACGGCGACCGCTTCGATGGTGACGGGGATGTTGCCGCGGGTGGCCTTGGAGTACGGGCACAACCGGTGTGCGGCGGCACCGAGTTCGTCCGCCGTCCGCTGGGCCACGCCGCTCAGTTCGAGCCGCAGCACGGCGCTGAGGCCGTAGTCGTCCGGATCCTCGTGGTGCAGCGTGACCGATGCCTGGACCGAAACGCCCTCGAGAGTGACCTTCCGCAGGGCCGCGGCCCTTCTGACCGCGCCCACGAAGCAGGCCGACCAGCCCGCCGCGAACAGCTGCTCGGGATTGGTGGCACCACCGGCCCCGCCGAGCTCCTTCGGGATGGCGAGCCCGGTCTCGAGCAGACCGTCCTCGGCCCGCACCCGGCCTCCGTCACGGCCCTCTCCGATCACTGTGACGACACCTGTGTACATGGCAGCCATGGGGGTTCCCACTTCCTTGAAGCCTCGGAATGAACCATCACCGGTTCAACTAGTGATGGATAGTGGCAGCACCGCTAGTCACCAGTCAAGACGGTGATGTACGTAGCCGATAGTGAACCCACAAGCGAAGCAGCATCCATTCCGTCACCGGTTTGACAGGTGACACCCCTCATGCAAAGGTCTTGCCACGAGCCTATGGCGGACCCCGGGATCCCGCGATTCGGACAGGAGACCGGGGTTTCGCACGCGGACGTCACAGCCGTACGACTGAGGAGAGAAGGTCGCGGATGTTCAGCAGGCGGAGCTTCGGCAAGGTCACGGGCGCCGGTGTGGCCGGGGCGTCGGCGATGACAGGCTTGAGCGTGTCGTCGGCCCGGGCGGCGCAGCCCGCGCCGGGCGGGGCGCGGTCAGCGGCGCAGGCGGCGGCAGGACAGGTGAATACCTCGTTCGGCCCACTGCGGCAGATCCGGGCGGGCGTACTGGACGTCGGCTACGCCGAGGCCGGACCCGCGCACGGGCCCGCGGTGATCCTGATGCACGGCTGGCCGTACGACATTCACAGCTACGTCGACGTGGCCCCCCGGCTCGCCGCCCAGGGCTACCGGGTGATCGTCCCGTACTTCCGCGGGCACGGCACGACGCGCTTCCTGTCCGACAAGACCTTCCGCAACGCCCAGCAGTCGGTGATCGCCCGCGACGTCATCGCCCTGATGGACGCACTCGGGATCGGGAAGGCCGTCCTCGCCGGATTCGACTGGGGGTCGCGGACCGGTGACATCATCGCGGCGCTCTGGCCGGATCGATGCAAGGCGCTGGTCTCCGTGACCGGCTACCTGATAACCAACCGGGAGGCCAACAAGCAGCCCCAGCCGCCGAAGGCCGAGTGGGCGTGGTGGTACCAGTACTACTTCTCCACGGAACGGGGACGGCTCGGGCTGGAGAACAAGCAGTACCGGCGCGACCTGGCCAAACTCGTCTGGAAGTTCAACTCGCCCACCTGGAACTTCGACGACGCCACGTTCGACCGCACCGCCGCCGCCTTCGACAACCCGGACTACGTGGCCATCGTGGTCGACAACTACCGCTGGAGGCTCGGCCTGGCACCGGGCGATCCTCGCTACGACGCCCTCGAGCGGCAGCTCGCCAAGGGCCCCGTCATCGGCGTTCCGACGGTCACGCTCGACGGCGAACTCGACCCGTTCACACCCCCGGGCGACGGCTCGGCATACCGCGCCAAGTTCTCGGGCGCCTATCTGCACCGGACCCTGAAGGGAATCGGGCACAACGTGCCGCAGGAGGCCCCGCAGGCGTTCGCCGAGGCGGTCGTCGCCGCCGACAACCTCGGACACCGCTGAGCTACTGAGGAGCACCGCCCCCGGGGAGCGTCCAAGCACCGGCCCCTGGGCGGTCGCTCAGACCGCCTTCAGTCGGCGACGGACGTCCGGGCCTGCTTCTTGCGCGCGCGATACGCCTGCGCCTTGAGTTTGTTGCCGCAGGAATCCATGCCGCACCAGTGACGACGCATACCGCGTGACCGGTCGATATAGACACGCGTGCACTCCGGGTTGCCGCACTCCTTCATCAGCGGCACATCCGGCCCGCTCAGGAGTTCGACGGCATGGCGCGCAACGGTGGACAGGGCTTCCTCGGGCGTCGCGTCCGTCCATCTCCCCGACAGGGTGAGCTGGGGCGTGGCGGCCGGTTTGCGGGCCGCGCCGTTCACGGTCGCGAGCGCGCCCCGGTCGTACTCCTCCCCGGCGAGCCGGGCGGTGACCAGTTCGTAGACGGCCTCCCGGACCTCGATCGCCCGCTCCACATCGGCCTCACGGCTCGGCGTGACGGCGTCGACGATCCCGGACTCGACGTACCAGGCGTCCAGCCGGTCCGGTGACACGAGCATCTCGAACCGGACCGTACGGCGCGCACGCAGCGTCGCGGCGAAGTCAAGGGCGGGGCTTCCGCAGGGAAAGGCGTGGTCCAGGTTCACATCACCATTCTGGCAGGTGATGTTGTATATGCCAAGTGAACGTCACCTCTCAGGGGAGTGATGTCCGCCTCCCAGTATTGCGAAGGGCTTCCGCGGTCGCGTACCTTTCAGTCATTACTAGACCGGTCGTCTATCGATCACCGATCCCCCGCCCCTGCCTTTCCTGTCTGCTCACCCCCCACTCACCTCACCCCCCACTCACCCCCCCACTCACCTCCCAGGAGATGGACTCATGACTCACCCCACCGACCCGATGTACGCCGTCCTCGACGAATGGAAGGCCGCCTTCGACGGACACCAGATCGACGCCATGGCCAACCTGTTCACGCGGGACGCCCTGTTCCAAGGCTTCGGACCCGAGGTCATGAGCGGGCGCGACGCGGTGCGCGGCTATTACGAAGCGGTCCCCGAGAACCGTTCGGCCCAGGTCACCGTGGTGAGCACGTACACGATCGGAGAGGAGACGGCCGGCGGATTCGCGGACGTGACCTTCAGCGACCCGGACGGCTGGGCGGCGCCGGTGCACATGTCGCTGGTTCTCCGGCGTGAACAGGACAGGTGGCGGATCCGCCAGTACCACGTGTCCCGGGTCATCACGGACGAGTGAAACCGCTCGGCCGTACGGCGACCGCCGGCCGAAAGCACCTCGGGGCTGTCGGCCAGCGGTCGCGAGCGGTCGTACCACGCGTGATGGTTGGTGAGTCGGGGGCCTATTCGCGCCTCGACCGGAGCGTAAACCCTGGGATACCTGGAACACCTGAAATACCTCGCACACCTCGTCACATGGAGGCGGCGAAGGAGGAGCGATGGACATCAATGGAGCGGCGGCGCTGGTCACGGGCGCGAACCGCGGCATCGGAAGGGCGTTCGCCCGGGCGTTGCTCGACCATGGAGCGTCCAAGGTGTACGCGGGCGTACGGGACCCGGCGAGCGTCACCGACGCCGATTTCATTCCGTTGCGCCTCGATGTCACCCAGCCGGAGCAGGTCGCCGAGGCCGCCGCGACCGCGAGTGACGTCTCGATCGTGATCAACAACGCCGGTGTGGGCGGCTGGGGCACCAGGCTCTTCGACGGCTCGTTCGACGGGGCCCGTGACGCGATGGAGGTCAACCTCTACGGCACCTGGTCCGTCAGCCGTGCCTTCGCCCCCGTCCTGGCCCGCAACGGGGGCGGCGCGCTGGCGAACATGCTGTCGGTCGCGTCCTGGCTCGGCCGTCCCGGCTGGCCGGGGTACGCGGCGTCCAAGGCGGCGCAGTGGTCCTTGACCAACGCACTGCGCGAGGGCCTGCGGGACCAGGGCACCTTGGTGGTGGGCGTGCACGCCGGATTCGTGGAGACGGAGATGGCGGCCTGGACCGACGCTCCCAAGATCAGTGCCGAGGACGTCGCTGAGCAGACCATGCGCGCGCTGGAGGAGAACCGGACGGAGGTCCTCGCCGACGAGAGCACGCGGCAGGTCAAGGCCGCCTTGTCCCAGCCGCCGGAAGTCTGAGGGTGCCTACGGGGCCCTCCAGATGTTGTCGAAGGCGGCGTTCTCGATGTCCCGCCGCTGCCGTACGGCCGTCAGTTCCGTGACCGCGTCGTCCACCCCGGCCAGCACCGTCGTCACGGCCGGGTCGGTCTCCTCGGGCAGTCCGGGCAGTTCGGGCAGTTGGCCCTCCGGGGCCTCATGGACGCCGGCGAACGAGGCGAGCGTGACGAGCACCGGCTCCCGCGCCGCCCACCGCTCCGCTGCCTGACGCCGGTCCGAGGAGTCGACCAGCGTCGCGACCCCGGTCCACGACGGCAGCCAGCGGCGGCGCTGCCGCGCGAACTGGCCTTCCTCCTCGAAGGCGGCCAGATACGCCGGGGCCAGCCCGCAGCCCCTGCGCCACAGCCAGTCCTCGACCGACTCGTACGGCGTCTGCCGTACGAGTGCTGACCCGGCCTCGACCAGCAGGCGGTCGTCGGTGGCGGGCCGGTCGCCCGGAACGATCAGGTCTCCGTCCAGCGTGAGGGCCCGGGCGTCGAGGAGGTCGAGCAGTTCGGCGCCGGCGAGCGAGAGCGACAGGTCGCCCTGCTCCGGGGGACGGCCCGGGGTGGCGTCCAGGGCGACGATCAGCAGGTCCCGTGCAGTGGTCATGCGTGGCTCCCCGTCGGAGGCTTCGGTTCGAAGACTTTCGAGGGCTCTGACTTTCGAAAGCTCTCAAAGACTTTGAAGGCTTGGCTGGAGGAAGGCGGTTGAGCGACCGCACCGACAGTCTGACGGTAGCGCGGGAGGGTCAGGTGTGGTCGCCCGGGGCCGCTGTGGCCCTCGCCTCTCCGGTCCGCTGGGCGGGCAGTCCGTGCCGCGGCGCCGACGTGTGGTGCGGGAAGCCGATCCGCAGGACACCGGCGGCGACTGCGGCGGCCAGGACCACGAAGGCGGCCGGCAGCAGGGCCTGGTGGTAGCCGTGGTGGAGCAACGGCGTGACGACCAGTGGTCCGAGGATCTGGCCCACCGAGTATCCGGTGGTCAGCAGGGCGACCGAACGGGGGAACCGCAGATGGGCGCCCACGGCGAGGGCGAGGGTGCTGACTCCGATGAAGGTGGCGCCGAACAGGACCGCGGAGGCGAGCGCCGCCGCCACCGAGCCGGACAGCGCGGGCAGGGCGATACCGGCGGCCTGGACGACGAGCGCCGTGAGCAGCAGCCCGGGGCGGGACCAGCGGCGGCCCAGCCGGGCCCACAGCGCCGCGGACGGCACCGCCGCGACACCGACCAGCACCCAGGCGCCGCTGCCGGCCCAGCCCGGTGAGCTCTGCCCGAGCGCTGCGACGAGGAAGGTACCGGCGACGATGTAGCCGACGCCCTCCAGGGTGTAGCTGACGAACAGGGTGCCGAACCAGCGGTGTGTGGGTGCCCTGGGCACTGCAGCCGTGGCGTCCGGGCCGGGGGCGGGGGTGTCTTCGGGGCGCAGGTTCCAGGAGACGGCCGCGAGGACCGCGCAGAGTGCGGCCGAGGCCCACCACGCGGTCCGCCAGTCGCCGACGGCACGCAGGACGAGCACGAGCAGCCCGGACAGGGCGATACCGGCGCCCACTCCGCCGAAGGCCCAGCCGGGCAGGTGGGCGGGGTGTTCCCGGAGGTGGCTGAGGAGGGAGCCCGCCGAGATCACGAAGACCAGCGCGCTGGCGATCCCCGCCACCAGCCGCAGGACGAACCATACGGCGGTGCTGTCCGTGGCGGGCATACCGGCCAGCGTGGCGGTCAGTGCGACGAGAGAGCCGCGCAGCACGGCCGGCGAGCGGACCAGGGCGGGGGCCAGGATGCCGGTGAGGGCGCCGATGAGGTAGCCGGCGTAGTTGCCGGTGGCGAGGTTCGCGCCGGCGCCCGCGGAGAGCCCGGCCCGCGCGTGCATCAGCGGAAGGATCGGCGTGTAGACGAACCGGCCGACGCCCATGCCCGCCGCGAGCGCTGCGGCGGCCCGGGCGACATGGCCCCAGGGCGAACGGAGCGGGGCAGCCGCCTGGGCAGGTGACAGGCGCTGGGGGCGCGCAGGCATGACGAAGTCCTCGGAGGTCCACGAGTGGGGGCTGGGAGCCGCGGCGGGAGCCGCGTTGCCATGCCCCCATCCTGGGCTCCTGACCAGGGCGAACGCCACGATCGGCTGCCTTGCTGCTGGGAGGCGCAGGCTCCCAGCGACGTAGCATGGCGAGCGTGGAGCTGCGTCAACTGCGGTACTTCCTCGCGGTCGCCGAGGAGCTGAACTTCGGCCGGGCCGCCGACCGGCTGCTGATCGCCGGTCCGTCCCTGTCGCAGCAGATCAAAGCACTCGAACGCGACCTCGGGGTCAAGCTGTTCGACCGCAACCGCCGCTCGGTGGCTCTCACCCAGGCCGGCGCGGCCCTGCTCCCGCACACCCGCGCCCTGGTGGAGCGGGCCGACGACCTGAAGCGGCGCGCAGGACGCCTGGCCGGTTCGGAACCTGTACGGCTCGGTTACGTCAACTGGCTGCCCCCGGACCTGTCCGCCCGTACCGCCGAGGTGGCCCAGTTGCGCATCGACGCCTGGGTCGCACCGTCCCACACCCAGGCCGCCCGGGTCGCGGACGGCAGCCTGGACGTCGCCGTGTGCTGGATACGGTCCGAGGACCTGGAACGGCTCGGCCTGGAGGCCCGGCTCATCGGCGCGGACCGGCTGTACGCGGTCGCCGCCGGGGATGACGACAGCGAGGTCAGGGTCCAGGACACGATCGTTCTCATCGACGACGACATCACGTCCTGGGCCTCCTGGAACGACTTCGCCGAGCGCCTGTCGCAGGACACGGGGGCCCAAGCCGTCCGGATCGCGGACGGCGGTGTCACCGGCCCCGCCTTCTTCGACCATGTGCGCCGCATCCGCCGCCCGGTGGTCAACTGCCCCAAGGGACAGACCACTCTTCTGCCGCCCGGCCTCGTATGCCGCCCCGTGGTCGCCCCGACGGTCCACTGGGCCTGGTCCGTCGTACACCGCCGCGCCGAGGAACGCCCGGCGGTGCGGGCGGTGGCCGACGCCCTGGCCGACGGGGTCGGCGACTTCGGCATCCATGCCTCGGACGCGTGGTTGCCGGAGGGGGATCCGTACAGGCGCTGATGGCGTACGGAGGCGTGGGTGCGGGTTCGAATGCTGCCGGGGGCACTCAGTGTGAGGTGCCCAAAGACCCCGTCACCAGCGGAAACTGAGGCCGAGGTCCTGGTGTATATGCAGCCGTATGCAGCGCTGATCGGCCCGGGGTACCCCGTTCACCTGACTCAGGGGGTGACGATGTGCCACACCTTCGACGCGCCTGACCGATCGGGGTACGGCTCGTGCACCCCTGAACCGCTTCACAATGAAGTCGAAGACAGCGGGGAGGCTCAAGGTGCTGTGGCTGGACGCCTACGAGCGCCGCGCGCGTCTTGCGCCCGGCCTCCTCGTACTGCTACCTGTCAACGTTGCCCTCGCAGTTCTTGGACTGAGCAAGGCTCCGGTGGTTGTCTCCGTCCTCACCGCACTTTCTCTGGCCGGCGGTCCGATCGTTCTTGCTGAGCTTGTACGTCACCAAGGACGGAAGGTTCAGGAGAAGCTCTGGAGGTCATGGGGCGGCTCCCCGACCATCCAGAAGCTCCGCCTCCGACAAGAGGGACAGAATACGCTGCAACGACAGAACTGGCGGAAGGCGGTGTCATCCGTGACTGGCATCGCCCTCCTCTCGGTTCGCAGTGAGCGGGCGAACCCGGCAAGGGCAAATGAAGTGATCGAGGTTGCCGTGGGGCAGGTCCGCAGCCTCACGCGGGACGAAACGAGGTTCCCACTCGTCTGCGCCGAGAACCGAAGCTACGGCTTCAATCGGAACCTCTACGGTATTCGCTGGGCGGGGCGGATTACCGCGCTCCTGGTAGTCCTTGGCGTCGTGGCGTACATGTTGTGGCGCGCGAATTTCGACCATCAGCCGCCTCTCACGCACGTGAACGTTTTTACTCTTCTCGCCACCATCGTCTGTCTCGTGATGTGGTGCGTTCTTCCGTCGCAGGAACGAATGAATAGTGCAGCAGAGAGATACGCCTACGAGTTGCTCCAAGCGGCGGTCGTCCTGGATGTCGGGAAGTCTCCAGTCACCTCGGAGGGGGGTCAGCAGCGCGCATAACCCGTTGAAATGCAAGAACGCCTGCACGGCAGTCCGGCGAGCGACAACTGCGTGCTGCTCGCTGGGGCGTACCTGGTCGGTCCTGCCGAACGACTGTTGATCCGTCCCGTCGAGCGTCCCGTACGCTTCGATCGCCATGCCGTGACCGTTGCGCGCTACCGCCGCTTCCTGGATGCTCTCGACGCGAACGGCACCTCACAATGGGACCACCCCGATCAGGCCTCCAGCATCACGCACCGCCCCTGGACCGACCGGCTGCGGCCTGCCGACTACTACGGGAACCCGCGCTACGACTCCCACCCTGCGATCTGCGTCAACTGGTGGAGCGCCTACGCCTTCGCCACGTTCGAAGGCAAGCGTCTGGCGGCGTCCCTCGAATGCACTCCCGTACCATCGGTCGCCGCCGCAGCGGCAGTCCTTACAACGCGATACGGGCGCCTGGTCCTGTCATCCCTACGAGGCGGGGACGTCAAGGCTCAGTGAACGGTGGTGTCATCCTTCGGGAGTTGGTTGCACGCTCGGGATAGTGCATGAGCGACGAACAGAGATCACCCTGGCCGACCTCGCGGAAGACATTGCGGAGATCGGCTATCGGTTGGACTGAGTGATTCAGCAACGACGAGGCCTCTGGACGCGGTTGCCAGGGGCCTCGGAGGCGGGCAGGGGTGTCACTCGTGCTCGCGAAGCAGAGCCTCGATTCGCCGACTGCCGGACAGCAAGTCCCTCACGCCGATGAGTCGCCCACCCTCGCAAGGGGGCGACTCATCACGATGCTGTGGTTACAGCGAACGCTGGATCTTCCGCTCCTCGACCTGTTCTTCCGCTTTGGTGTTCTCGTCGCGGACGGTGTACTTCGCCTGGGGCGACTCACCCTGGATACGGCGGATCTCTCCGGTGTGCCTCTGGTTGTCCTGCCCCTGGTACTCGACACGATCGCCCTTGTTGAACTGCGTCACTGTCTCCACCTTCCGAAGTCGAGTTGCACGGGTTCGCCTGTCTGAAGTGCGAATCCCGCCGCGCATCCGCTCTGAGCGCGGGGCGTAGTGCCATGACACCCCGGCTGATCCGCCACAGCGACCGCTATGGGCCGAACGAAGGAACCGGGGCACAAACTACAAGGCCTCTGGAGAGCTCCAGGGGCATCGGACATGTCGCCCTTGGGCGCGCTCCGGCCCGTACCGATCATTGAGTCGCGTGCCCGTGGTGGTGTACCTACCGCCACGTCCAACCTGAGTCCCGCAGGGCGCCGGCGCGTTGTACGAGCGCTTGAATTCGAGTGGCCGCTTCACTCGGCTCCCAATAGTGATGCGATGCGGTCGTCTGGTTGGGATGCTTGCGATAAAGGACGCTCGGCTCCGTTATGAACTCACCGGGTGCCACGGCTTCCGCGGCAAGGAGCAGCGCAACGGTCTCGGCTCCGGACAGTGCCTGCCAGCCGCCCAGTGCAAGCACCAGGCGACGGTTAGCAGCGAATGTGGTCGCCTGAACGGACAGACGGTTCTCCAACACCTCGCGATAGAAACGGTCGGCCGGCTCGAGGCGGCCGCCCGGAGGGTCGTAGGGACCCGGTGCGGTGCTCCCGTCCTCGTGGAGGTCGACGCAGGCCGATACGCACCACGGAACGCGTTCCAGGGTCTCGATGTCCCGCTCCAGCGCACCTGGCAGCAGGACATCATCTGCGTCAAGCGTCCGGATCAGGTCTCCTGTCGCGCGCGCGAGTGCGTGTGTACGTGTCACCGCGATTCGCGCCGGCAGTCCCGTCCCGAACGCGATTCTGGGGTCACTGGGCAGGACGTTCACGGGGATACCCGAGGTGCCGTCCTCCTGGACGCACCATTCCCATTGCCAGTCGGCCGGGAGTTTTTGTTCGCGCAGGGATTCATAGGTGTCACCGATGAAGTGGTGACCGCCGTTGTGAACGGCGGTGATGACGCTGATGGTTCGCATGGAGCGGGTCCTGCCGGAGAGGGATGAGCCGTCCGTGATCATGACATGAACCAACGGCCAAGGCCTTACGTTCAGCACGCACGGATGGCAGCCGCGCCGCGAATCCGCGGCACGGTCCAATTCAGGCCTCCATGGAGAAACCCTGGAGATGATCTCGGGCTCAGGGACCCTCAAGCGGCAACGGGAGCCAACACCTCCAACGCCCTGAACTGCATGTTTGACATGGGTGCCAGGCCGGCGACCTTCCAGGACCCAATTCGGAACAAAGAGGTTGTGGCCTCGAGCGCGGATCGGTTCCCTTCAGGACTGACGCTCCGTCACAGTGATCAAAGCCACTCGGGAGAGCCGGCGGTCTCCACCGGTCGGAACGTGCGGTCGATCGCCGCCGACCTAGCCAAGTCTGAAGCCAACGGCCAGCCAGGTTAGGCTGGTTGACCATCACCTCCAACCTCTTTGCGCAGGTCGGGACGGATCCGAACTTCTGCGCCGGAGGGTGTGCCCCCTGACGTACTCCGGGCACGGGACGCTGCCACCGCCGGTCTTGATGGCCCAATTCATGTACTCGTGCCGCGGGTTGGGGCAGTAACTCCGCAAGAGCTCTTGAAGGAGCTCCGCAAGAGCCAGTCCTTCAGCCGCCGGCAAGGGCGACCAGCTTGATGAAGACCAGACCTGGATCGGCCGCGAGATCCACGACTTCGTCCAAATCCTCGACCTGGCGGTCGCCGGTCAGCACGAAGAACCCGTTGGCCAGGAAGGCGCGCTCGGCGATGTCGGCCTGGCGCTCCCAGTCGATGCGGCGTGGCTCGCGGAGTCGGTAGCCGTTCAGCTCCGTCTCGGCGTCGTCGGGGCGGACGAGGCCGTTGAAGTGGTTGGTCGGGCGGGCGTTGTGCCGGGTGACCTCCTCGCGGACCCGGAGCCTGATCAGCTCCCGTACGGTCATCCGTGCCGGCTGCCCGGACACCTCGAACTCGGTGAGCGGCTTTCCCGTCGCGGTCTCGTCCCGGAACGTCACGGTGGCCATCAGGCACCTCGCTTGATCTGCGTGAGTATGGACTCGTCGGTGATGTTCGTGTCGGCGGCCAGTAGAAATGCCTTGCTGAGGATGAGTGAGAGCCGTTCGTCTTCGAACGGAAGAAATACCCTGCCGTCGCCGGATCGCCGTGCCGGGACGATGCACAGGTAGGCATCGTCCGGTTCCATCAGGATGTTGGCCGAACCCAGATGGATCTTGTACGTGCGCAGATCGCCGCGGACGATCACGAAGCGGCCGTCGAGCGTGCACCGGTCGGCGATCTTCAGCCGCGGCAGGATCCGCTCCAGCACGTCGCGGCGTGCCTCGGCGCTCTCCGTCAGCTCGGCGAACCCTGCCCGCTCCCAGTAGGCGCGCTGGTGGGCGCCGTCGTTCCAGTCGGGATCGGCGGCGATCGAGGTCACTCCGACGAAGAGGTCGACGTCGCGCATCGCCTCGCTGAACACCACTGCGGGAACGTCGGCCAGCGGTGCCTCGCGCCAGGCTCCATCCACCCGGCGGTCGAAGCGCACCTGGTCGGTCGAGGCCAGTTCGTCGTCGCCCGCCCAGTCGGCCCAGCTGTGGAAGAAGCGGACCCGCCACTTCCCCGCCGCGAGGGTGCGCTCGGCCTCGTCGCCGTCCCCTCCGTCCCAGGGACCGAGCCGGTCGCTCTTCCATCCCCGGGCCCGGAACAGGGCGAACATCTTGCGGTAGTGGACGAGGTGCGCGGCGAAGCGGTTGGAGTAGACGCGCGTGTCCTCCTCGGCCGGGGTCAGGAGGTAGATCTCGCGGAACGCCTGCTTGAACGGCTGCCGGATCCGCCGTTCGGAGAGCAGGTCCCGCCAGGCCCGTACGGCCGCGGGATCGGAGCGGAGGGGGTGCCAGAGCCGTACGGAGGCGTCGTCCGGCGCGTCAGGAAGGTGCTGGTCCGTCTCGGGCAGTACGGCCCGCCACTCGCCGGGTGCGACCTCGATCTCCCAGATCAGCCGGCGTACGAGGGTCCGGGCGAGGGGATGCCCGGCCAGTTCGGTGCGCCACCAGCCGTACGGGTGGACGGCCTCGACGGTGATGCCGCCCTCCAACGCGCGTACGAGGGTGACAAGGTGGGCATTCACCCGCTTCACCAGCTCGCGCAGCTCCTTGACAAGGGCCCCGTGGTCGCGGCGGACCGGCGCCGGGACGCTGCGCAGCGGGCGGCCGTCCTTGTCCCAGGTCAGTGTCGCGCTCTCCGTGACCGTGATGACGGCTTGGTAGTCGCCGGCCGACCGGCGCAGGACGCCGCCCTCGGCGGAGCCGCTGATGGAAGCTGTGTCGAACTCGAGCCTCGGCAGCCGTAGCGCCACGTCGGTGCGCTCGGCCAGGGCCGCGTCGATCTTCTTGAGCATCTTGTCGAGTTGCTTGGGCACCCCGGCATGCCGGACGGTCCGGCGCACGGTGCGGATCGCGGTCACCAGCTCGGGCGTCGGGAAGTCCTGTGCGGCGCGGCCCACTTCGTACAGCAGGGCCTGTGAGGGAAGTGTCTTCGCCGACGTCGGGGCGAGGGCGACGCCGGGCAGCAGCCGCTCGAACAGCTTCGGCAGCCAGGGCTCGTCGCGCAGCAGCGCCACCCGCAGGGCCTGTCCGAGCGAAGTGATCTCCCGGTCCGTGAACGCCTTGTCCGCCCGGTAGGGGATCTCGCCCGCCCGGATCGCGTCGGTGCGGTCGGCCGCCGCTTCCAGCGCGCGGCGAGCGAACGCCACGTAGGCGGGGTTGTCGGCCGACCTGCGCCACGCGTGCGCGAGCGGTGAGACGAACCTGTGGTCCCGGTCGATCTCGGACAGCAGCGCCTGTTCGGCCGGGGCGAGTCCGGCGATGACGGCCATCTCGTCAGCGACGATGGGGCCCACATCACGAGAGAGGCGCTCCATGGCCGCGCGCAGTGTGCCGTCACCGGCGAGCCCCGCGACCGCGAGCAGCGCGTACGGCTGACGCACGGTGTCCTTCTCCAGCCAGAACTCGGCCAGGGTGCGGGCTGGTTCGGACACGTCGGGCAGGGGCCCCGCGCAGCGCTCCAGAGCGCCCAGGCCCAGGGTGAGGTCCGCCCAGCCGTGCACCCGGCACTTTTGGACGAGTGCCTCGAACATCGCGCGGCACGCGGCAGGCGTGTAGCGCGGCTGCCGTTCCTGGGCGGCGCGCTCGACCATGAAGCGGGCCATTGTCATCGCGGACGTGGCCGAGGTGTCCAGCCTGTGGGCCGCCACGAGCAGGCTGCCGAGTTCCTCGTCCGACACCTGCGACAGGTCCGGGTGCCGGTCTTCGTCCTCGAGGATGAAGTCCGGGTCGGTCAGCGCGCGCATCAGCCGTGCTGCGAGGTTCATCAGGCGCCCCTCTTGATCTGGCGGAGGATGGTCTTGTCGGTGATGTTCGTGTCGGCGGCCAGTAGAAATGCCTTGCTGAGGATGAGTGAGAGCCGTTCGTCTTCGAACGGAAGAAATATCCTGCCGTCACCCTTGCCGCGTGACGGGACGATGCACAGGTAGGCATCGTCCGGTTCCATCAGGATGTTGGCCGAACCCAGATGGATCTTGTACGTGCCCAGGTCCCCGCGGACGATCAGGAAGCGGCCTTCGAGCGTGCACCGGTCGGCGATCTTCAGTCGCGGCAGGATCCGCTCCAGCGCCTCGCGGCGGACCTCGGCGCTCGCCGTCAGGGCACCGAACGTGGCCGTCCGCCAGTAGGCGGCGTAGCGGTCCTCGCCACGGTCGGTCCAGTCGGGATCGGCGGCGATCGAGGTCACTCCGACGAAGAGGTCGACGTCCCGCATCGCCTCGCTGAACACCGTCGGGGGTACCTCCGCCAGCGGAACCTCCCGCCAGCGCCGGCCGTTCCGCCGCTCGAAGCGGACCTGGTCCGTCGCGGCGTGCTCGGGCGCGTAGCCGCCGTCGTCGTCCGCGGCGGGCTCGTGGTGGAAGCAGGCCCGCCACTCGCCGTCGCCGAACTCGGCCCGCCCCTGGCCGTCGTAGCCGCCGTCGTACCGGCCGAGGAAGTTGGCCTGCCAGCCGCGTTCCTTGAACAACGCGTAGAGCTGCCGGTAGTGGACGATGTGGGCGGCGAACCGGTTGGAGTAGACACCGGTGTGCTCCTCCGCCGGAGTGAGCAGGTAGATCTCCCGGAAGGCCTGTTTGAACGGCTGCCGTAGCCGCTCGGCGTCGAGCCGCTCCCGCCATGCCCTGATGTCGTCCGTCGTCGCCAGGATCGGGTGCCACAACCGGACGCGCTCGGGCTCGCCGGGCGGCTCGGCCATCGGTGCCACCGCACGCCATTCGCCGTCCGTGTCCTGGAACTCCCATATCAGGCCGCGAACGAGAGTCCCGGTGACCGGATGGTCGCGGTAGTGGCGGCACCACTCGTCGTACGGCCACTCGCGCCCGGCCGACATCAGCGCCTCGACGCGGGCCCGCTCCCCCGACAGCGTGCGCCGCACCTCCTTGGCCAGGGCCTTCAACTCCCGGAGCTCGTCCGGAAAACCGTCCTTCACCGCCGCCGGAGCCGTACGGGAAGTCCGGCCGGCGGGACCCGTGAAGGTGAGCCGCACCGTCACCGCGTCCTCGACCGTCACACGCGCCCGGTATCCGCCCAGCTCCCGCTCGAGCGACCCGTCCGGCTCGAGGCCGTGACCGGGCACGCTGCGCTCGATGAGCTGGCCCGCCGTGATCCCCTGCCTTGCGGCGGCTGTCACCAGCGCAGTGTCGAGCTGTTTCAGCAGCGCCCGGTGCCTGATCCCCGATTGCAGCCGCCACAGAGTCTCCAGCGCGGCCGGATCGTCGATCTCGGCCAGCGCGTTGATCGCCGCGCCCGCGAGCTTGAGGTCCTCGATCACGTCGGCCCCGGGGCCGCCGGTCCGCAGGGCGAGCGCGCCGAGGTACGGAACAGTTGTCGGGCCGCCGGTCAGGGTGCCCGCCCAGACCACGCCACGCGCCAGTTCCCCGTCGTTCTGGTGAACGAGGTAGTGGTAGTGGTACGTGCCGGAGCTCCAACCGGAGTGCGGGCCGGTTTCCCGGCTGCACAGCGGATCGTCCTCGGCCAGCGCCCGAAGGATCTCGGCCACCGGACCGTGCGCCGACGCGGCGTCCATGAGCGTGAGGCACGTCCGCCGCCACCGCTGCGAGGGACGCGGCCCGGACAGACCCGCCAGGTGCCGGACGAAGTCGGCCAACTCCGGCGTCGGCAACGTGTCCGCGCGGTCGCGCAGCGGGGCGGCCCAGGGGGCGTACGGCGGGATCAGCCCCTCGGGGATGAGTGCCTCGTCCACGCTCGCGAGCAGCACACGGAGGCGTTTGACGAGCGGCACGTGCTGGTGCGCGGGAACATCGCCGCTCATGAGCTTCGCGTGAGCGTGTCGCAGCCAGGGCGCGACCGACCGGCAGCCGTCGGCGTCGAGTTGCGCGGCGGCATCCAGCGCCATCCCCAGGGGACCGGCGGACCAGAAGCCCATGTCGGACTCGGCGACGCGCAACAGCATCACCGCGACCTCGTCCGGCGCCCAGCCGTGCACCCGTGAGAGCACGGCTTTGATCCCGGAGTCGTACCGCCAGAACCCGGAGTTGTCGAAGCGGGAGGCCAGCATCAGACACAGGACCGCGGCCCTGCCCTCCTCCTGCGAGCAGGCCTCAAGCCTGCCCTCGATCTCGGCCCGGGTCGCCGCGTTCATCGCCTGGACGCGCTCGAATTCCCCCGGTCCCCGCAACGCCGCGGAGGCGTCCCACCGAGGCTCCGCCCGCTGACGTTCCAATAGGTCGACGAGCCAGCGGACGCGCTCGAGCACGGCGGACCTCACGCCGTCGAGCGCGTCGTTCCTGCGGGATTCGGCCACCAAGGCGTCGTAAAACATGGCGGGATGATGGCAGGGGGGACTGACAATGCGATCAACCCGCAGGATTCTTCCGTCTGCTGAATCGAGGGTCCGGCTCTGGGCGGCCCGCCAACTGCCCACCGGGGATCAGCTGTTTCGCCCGCCCCCCATGCTCCGAGTCCCCTGCCGAGGGGACTCGACAGTCAAGAACGTGAACTGCGGTCTGACCAAGCCGACAGCCCACAAGAGGGGGCGGGAGTCAGTCTCACCGGCTCCCGCCCCCTCTCAGTGTTCGCGACACATCTCCGACACACTCATCCGGCTGTGTCCCCCGTCCTGGTCCTGTCGTCCCCGAGAGGCGGGGCCGACAAGGCTTGGCCTCGGACGCGCTCAGCCTTGGTCGCGTACAGCACGAAGGCGGCCCGCTCAGAGGCCGGAAGGCGACTTGGCTGCGGGCAGGGGCCTCGGAGTCGCGGAGGTGGACAGTGCCGGACTCAACGGCGACTTCGGCCCACGCGATGCCGCGTCCAGGATCATTGCAAGGTTGCCGTCAAGGTGTGGGAGCGCATCCAGCAGGCTGCGCTGTCGGCTGGATGTGCCCTCTGTTTCGGCGCTTGCAGGCGACCCAGTTGCGGGCTGGCGACGGCGCCCTGTCCGCTCGGGCACGCCGATCAGTGGTGCCGTGGCTCTTGATGGTGCCCTGCTACCCGATCCGAGAGTCCCCTCAGGGCGGCGTCGCGCGGTGAATACGCGGCCTGCGCGACGCCCGCCCGGCACAGTCCGTGCCACTGCCCGCCCCCTGAGTCCTTTGCGTCGGGCAGCGGGCAGGGCAGGCACGGCCTGGGCGGTAGGAGCCGGGAAGGCTTCCGCCTGGACCGGCTTCGTCGAGTTCATGCCCGCCAAGCGGTTGATCTCCGCGGCGTGGTCGAGGATCGGTTGCCCAGGCAGCTGAGATGCTTCGCGAATGACTCGCGGGACTGACACTGCCGAGAGCTCGGCAAGGGCGCGGCTCGTCCTGTTGACGCTCGCAGCCGGTCAGTTTCTGATGGCGCTGGACAGCTCCGTCATGAACGTCTCGATCGCAGCGGTGGCCGACGACGTGGGTACGACGGTGAGCGGGATCCAAGGCGCCATCACGGCCTACACGCTCGTGATGGCGATGTTCATGATTCCCGGCGGCAAGGTCGGGGCGCTGATCGGCCGGAGGCGCGCCTTCATGATCGGCTGCTGCATCTACGGATGCGGCTCTCTCACCACAGCGCTCGCGCCGAACCTGACCGTGCTGCTGATCGGGTGGTCGTTTCTGGAGGGCATCGGCGCGGTGCTCATCCTGCCCGCGGTCGTGGCGCTCGTGGCCGGAAACTTCGCCATTGAACGGCGTCCCGCCGCTTACGGACTCGTCGCGGCCGCTGGTGCCGTGGCGATCGCGCTCGGTCCCCTCATCGGCGGCTTCGCAGCGACGTACCTTTCATGGCGATGGGTGTTCGCCGGTGAGGTCCTGGTGGTGATCGGCATCCTGTTGCTCGCTCGCCGTGTCGCTGACGTGTTGAGCAGCGAGCGCCCGCACATCGATCTCGTCGGCACTGCGCTGTCCGCGCTCGGGCTCGGGACTTTCGTCTACGGGGTGCTCCGTTCAGACGAATGGGGCTGGTTCCGTCCGAAGCCCGATGCGCCGTCCTGGCTCGGAGTCTCGCTGGTCGTGTGGCTGATGCTGGCGGGGCTGCTTCTGATCCGGCTCTTCGTCGCGTGGGAGGCCCGTCTCGTGGTGCGGCACCGGGAGCCGCTCATCGACCCGGCCGTGCTGCACAACAGGCAGCTCACGGGTGGTCTGATCATGTTCTTCTTCCAGTACGTCGTCCTGATGGGTGTGTTCTTCGTCGTACCGCTCTATCTGTCGGTCGCTCTGGGACTGTCCGCACTCGCGACCGGCGCGCGGCTCCTGCCGCTTTCACTGACGTTGGTGGCAGCCGCGACTCTCATCCCACGCCTCCTCCCGGACATCTCACCGAGGCGGGTGGTCCGGCTCGGGATCGTCGCGATGTTCGTCGGGGCGGTGGTCCTGATGGCCGCCCTCGACGCCGGTGCGGGAGCGGAAATCGTCACTATCCCCCTTCTGCTCATCGGGATCGGCATGGGCGCGCTGGCGTCCCAGCTCGGGTCCGTCACAGTCTCCGCGGTGCCGGACGAACAGAGCGCGGAAGTGGGTGGCGTGCAGAACGCCGTCACCAACCTCGGCTCCTCCATCGGCACGGCACTGGCGGGATCGATCCTGATTGCCACGCTCACGTCTTCGTTTTTGACCAGCGTCGAGCAGAATCCCGCGATCCCGGCCAGAGTGAAGAACCAGACGGCGATCGAACTTCAGAGTGGTGTGACCTTTCTGTCGGACGCCCAACTCAAGACCGCTCTCGATGAAGCCGGCACGCACAAGGCTGTGGCCCAGGCCGCGATGGAGGCGAACGCCGAGGCCAGGCTGGACGGCCTGCGCGCCGCGCTTGCGATCCTCGCGCTGGCCTCTGCCCTTGCGTTGTACTTCACCTCAAGGATCCCGACGGCCCAGCCACGCTCGACGTAGCCGTATGGAGACCAGGTCACTTCAGGTGATGTGCGGGGCGTCCTGGCGCAGGTGGTTCCGTTCGAGCACTGGGCGCCGCGCTGGGCGACGAGCGCTCGGGGCGTACCTCGGACGGCGAGCCCTGGATCACCTCGGCTTCCCAGCCTGGTGGCCGCCGCCGGCTCGAGGCAACGCCGCCGTTCCGAGCCCCGCGGACGAGGCATCAGCGGTAACGAAGGGTGAGTCGACCACCACATACGGTCAATCACCGCGAAAGGTTTTCACAGAGCAGGTGAAATCGCCTAAGTTGTTCTGAATAGGATTGATTCGGCGGATGTAGATCACTGCAGATCACTGCAGGTCACATCCGGTCGCATGTGTCCCAGCGGGTACCCGAGCGCCGAGCGGAGGCGAGGGTCGGCAGTGGTGAACATCAGAGGCGGCGACGCGGACAACACCGGCCCGGCCATACCCCACGCCCCCCAGCCGCTGCACCAACCGCAGGGCCTGGGGACCATACAGAGCGCACGGCCCTTGGAGCGGCACCGCTTGCGGATGCTGTTGCTCGACGCCGTGGACGAGGACCGGCACGATGTCGAAGTGCTGCTGACCGGGCTCCAGCATGCGGTGGCCGAGGTACACGGTCTGGGCGGCATGGTGCACCTCCCGGGCGCCGGCATGAGCGGCATCCTCTACCTGGTCGCCGAGAGCGGCCTGCCTGAGTCGATCACCCGGCCCTGGCTGATCATCCCGGTACGCGGCACGGCGCCCCCCGGCAGGGCCGCCCGCAACGACACCATCATCTGGCAGCCCGATCTGGCTCCGCCCGACCCGTTGCCGGGCCGGGGCCCCATCGCCCAGTGGCCTTCCCGGCTCACCGCCGGCATCGGTCACCTGGCCGTCCCCATTCCGAGCGGTGGCTGGCGACGCGGCGCGCTGTCCGTCCTCTTCGCCCCGGGCGCCGAGCCCGGCGCGGCGGAGCACAGGTTCCTCGAAGAGGTGGCGGCCTGGATGTCCGGGAGGCTCAGGTCGTCCGGAATCCTCAATCCGTCCCCCACCCTGCTGCGCGCCCTGGAGAACGGGCCAGGACCGCGGGAGGCCGCCGCCACGCGGGAGGCGGAACGGGTGCCCTCCTTCACGTACACCTGGGACCTGCACACGGGCGAGCTGACCTCCGACCTGCCCGTCGAGGAGGTGCTGGCCGGCATCGATCCGGGGGTGATGAGCGGCGGCATCGAGGCGTGGGCGGAGCTGATCCACCCGGACGACCTGCCGGGGGCGGTGGCCGGCTTCGACACGGGCATCCAGATGCGCGGCGGCTTCCAGGGCGAGTACCGGATCCGGCGCCAGGACGGCACCTACCTCTGGATCGAGGCCCGTGCCCGGACGATCACGGACGAAGCAGGGACACCGGTGAAGGTGATCGGCACCATCCGGGACAGCAGCGAAACACATGCCGCCGCCGAGTCGGTGGGGCGGGCGCTGCGGCACATGAGCGACGGCTTCGTCTCCCTGGACACCGACTGGCGCATCGGATTTCTCAATCACGGCGCCGAGCGGCTCCTCGGCGCCGCGGGAGATGTGGCCGGAGCCATGCTCTGGGACATTCCCGCGATACGTGCCGTGCCGGAGCTGGAGCAACGATGCCGGGCCACGGCGGCCGAGGGCGTGCCCGCCGGATTCGACGTACCGGGGCCGGACGGGACGTCCTGGTACCACCTGCGGTTGGTGCCGGTGCCGGAAGGCCTCACGCTCTACATCACCGACACCACCGAGCGGCATCTGCGCGAGGCCGACCGGGCCGCCGCGGAGCGGGCGGCCGCGGAGCGGGGCGCCTTGGTGCAGCGGATCACGCGGGAGCTGGCCGAGGCTGTCACAGCCCAGGATGTGATGACGGCGGTGGCAGACGGCGTGATGACACCGCTCGGGGCCACCGGGCTCGTCATGGTCGGCATGGCCGGCGACCGGCTGACCGTGGTCGGCTCCCGGGGGCGTTCGGAGCGCTTCTCCCGAATGCTGGACAGGCAGTGGGCAGTACTGGACACCACGAACCCGGTGGGGGACGCCCTGCGTACTCGCACCCCCCTCTTCATCTCCTCCCGGGAGGAGTTCCTGAAGCGCTACCCCGGAACCGAGACCCTGATCCGGGAGGGCGGCACGCAGGCGTGGGCCTTTCTGCCGCTGGCGGTATCGGGGCGCGGGATCGGCGCGGTGGTGATCTGCTTCGGCAGACCGCGGGTGCTGGATGACGACGAACGGACGCTGCTGACCGCGCTCAGCGGACTGATCGCGCAGGCCCTGGACCGGGCCGGGCTCTACGACGAGGCGACGACCCGGGCCCGTACACTCCAGCGCAACCTGCTGCCCCAGGCGCTGCCCGAGCTGCCCGAGGTGACGGCGGCGGCACGCTACCAGCCGGCCAAGCAGGGAGCCGACATCGGCGGCGACTGGTACGACGTGATCCCGCTCTCCGCGGCCCGGGTCGCGTTCGTGATCGGCGACGTCATGGGCCACGGCATGGCCGAGGCCGCCACCATGGGCGGACTCCGCACGGCCGTCCGCACCCTCTCGGAGCTGGAACTGCCGCCCGACGAGATCCTCGGCCACCTCAACGACATCGTCGGCGAGCAGGGCAGCGATGCGTTCGTCACCTGCCTGTACGGCATCTACGACCCGGTGAGCCGGCTTCTGTCGTACGCCAGCGCCGGTCAACCGCCCCCGGCGGTGGCCCACCCCGACGGCACCGTCGCCTTCCTGCCCATGACCCCGG
Source organism: Streptomyces sp. NPDC047022 (assembly GCF_040644155.1). Classification (NCBI taxonomy): domain Bacteria; kingdom Bacillati; phylum Actinomycetota; class Actinomycetes; order Kitasatosporales; family Streptomycetaceae; genus Streptomyces; species Streptomyces sp. NPDC047022. Next base: position 84,094 of record NZ_JBEYVV010000012.1, read on the forward strand.
ACCCGCCGCTGGGCGTGGCCGCTCCTCCCTACGAAGTCCGCGAGACCCTGCTGCCCGCCGACAGCCTGCTCGCCCTCTACAGCGACGGCCTGGTCGAGAGCAAGGACAGGGACGTCACCACCGGCATGAACCGTCTCGCCGAGCTCCTTCTGGAGTCCGTGAACGCCATGCCGACATCGGCGGCGGACGCGTCCGGCCTGGACGCCCTCTGCGACACCCTCACCTCCGCTCTGCTTCCCGCCCACGGCGAGCTGATAGACGACGCCGCCCTGCTGCTCGTCCGCACCCACCCGCTGGGCTCGGAGAACGTCGCCGAGTGGCCGTTGCCGGAGGACCCGGTGGCGGCGGGCCAGGCCCGCGACCTGGTGCGTGCCCAGCTCGCCGAGTGGGACCTGACCGACGAGGACCTGGTCATGACCACCGAACTCCTCGTCAGCGAGCTGGTCGGGAACGTCATCCGGCACGCGTGCGGCCCCATCCGGCTGCGCATGCTCCGCAGCCGTGCGCTGATCTGCGAGGTGTCCGACGCCAGCCTGACCACGCCGCACATCCGCCACACCTCCGTCACCGACGAGGACGGCCGCGGCCTCCAGCTCATCTCCGCCCTCTGCCAGCGCTGGGGCACCCGCCACACCCGCACCGGCAAGTCCATCTGGACCGAACAGCCCCTTCCCACCGCCTCGGCTTGATCTTTGACCTCGCAGGTCACCGTTCGCCCAGGTGTGCGGCGAAACAGTCCGCATAGCCCTATCTGTTCCTTCTTGGAAGGATGAGGCTCAGCAACGGACTCGTCACCCCTGTGGCTACGGAGAGGAGCAGTCATGCCGTTCGTCGACATCAAGGTGATCGCCGGGGCATTCACACCCGAGGAGAAGCGACGGCTGGTCGAAAGCGTCTCGGAAGCGGTGATCGCCATCGAAGGCGAAGCGCTGCGACCTGCCACGCATGTCGTGATCACCGAGACACCCAGTGGCGAGTGGGCCATCGGCGGCCAGGCGCTGACAGCCGAAGAGGTCCGCGCCAAGCGTGCGAGCGCACCGGCGGCCTGATCCGCCGAGCCGTACCCCGCGTCAGCGGCGGCGCAGCCGCTTGCCGGTGATGGGCGGGGTGGGGTCGATGTAGAAGTCGTCGGGGTTCACGTCGGCGCCGGGCGGAACGATGTCGTCGATCTGGTCGAGGATGTCGTCGCCGAGTGCCACATCGGCGCCGGCGAGGAGATGGTCCTGCTGATCCGGTCGCCCTACAACGACCTGATACCGACATCGTCCCCGAATAGCTGATCAACTGTGGCTGTACAGCAGCGAAGTACGGTAATCGGGTCGACCGGCGCCAACCGCCCGTGTCGCTCACAGCCCACCAGACCAGCCCACGAGACCTCAGCAACGGATCGCATCAACGGCCGGCAAGTGCTGCTGGGATACTGACCAGCCGGATAGTAATCATGCTGTGATCTGTCCGTACTCGGCTCGGAGGCGATGATCACTACGGTTCCACCGTGCCAATGAACGACGATATGCCCGCGGGTCACTACAGCCGAGACGACGCCAAGTGGAATGTGGTCCCCAATCACGACTTCGCTGGGGGCGTCACTGTGACGGAAGCCCCCGCGCCCAGGCGGAGGCGGGTGTGGCCGTGGGTTGCCGCATCAGCGGTGTTGGCGGCAGCCGCGGCTTTCCTCGTGCTGAGGCCCACGAGTTCCTCGTCCGGCGAAGCTGCCGCGCCTGTGCCGACTGCTTCCTCCCCCACACCCACGGTCTCCCCGATGACCACTGCCGCAGCACGCCCGGTGATCCCGCCGACCGAGGCGTTCCCGGCTCATGTGGGAGGCGGTACCGGCACCTTCACCAAACTGGGCGCGGCCACGCTGAAGTCCTGCACCGAGCGCGACTCGGTCGGACCGAACCTGGCCGCCATGATCGCCGAAAGCAAGGGCTGCGTCGGCGAGGAGATCGCGCTCTACAAGGACGCGCACGACAACCAGTTCAACCTGGCCATCTTCACGATGAAGGATCCGCAGGACACGGTGAAGCTGGTGACCCGGCTGACCATGGCCTTCGACGACTACGAGGTGGCCGCTCAAGCCCCACCGCCCGGATCGGGCCTGCGCACCCTTCCGGCCGACAGCGGGATGGTGCAGTCCTTCACGGGGGAGGGCCGGGCCATGACTGTCGGGCTGGCCCAGTGGTCGGACGGCAGGACCCGCGACTATCAGCAGCTCGTCGACCATCTGGAGCCTCTGCTCAAGAAGGTCTCCGAGAACGTCACTCGCTACGAGAGCGCGCATTGACCCTGAGCTCCACACCGCTTGGCCGAGCAATGCTCTTACGGCCGGACGCGCTCCGAGTCCCGTCTTGATTCCCGTCACGTTCGCAAGGGTTCGGGGCCGTTCTTCGCCGTTCAACGGCAGGTCTCACCTGAGCTCCGGAGCCATGTGCCCGGAACAACCGGCCGACGCGGCACGGAGCACGGCCGCCTCCGTGCCGCCGCCCCGGCTCAGCCGGCGTCGGCTGTGTTGTAGGACCGCAGGTAGGCGGCCAGCTGTGCCACGTCGGCGTCGTCCCAGTCGGTGAACCGCCTCTCGAAGGAGGCCCGACGCTGCCGGTTGGCCCCGTTCAGCAGGTCCAGGCCCTTCTCGGACGTCTTCAGGATCTGCCTTCTGTGGTCGTCCGGGTCGGGCTCACGCACGATCATGCCCTCCGCCTCGAGCATGGCGATCTGACGGCTGACCGTCGACTTGTCCAGCATGAAATGCCCCGCGAGGTCGGCGGCGTGACAGCTGCCGTTCTTGTGCATGTGGTCGAGCATGCTGTGGGCCACCAGTGAGAGCTCCGGGTGGAGCTGGGCGGCCTTCTGCCGGGCGCGGCGGGCGAACGAGGTGAGTTCGCGCTGGATGACGTCCATCGACGCCTCACGGTCGGACATGACCTGCACCCTTCCTCTAGTAGTTGTAGCAAACAACCACATTTCCGTGTACTTTACAACTATCTAGCCGAAGGGGAGCCCGCGATGAGTACCCACCGTCTGGCCGAAAAGCGGCCGGCAGTGCCCTCCACACGCCACACCGTCCGCCATGTGGTGATCCTCCTGATCACCCCGCTGCTGATGTGCCTGGGCATGGGCATGGCCTACCTCGGGGCCTTCCACGCACCGATTGCGCACGGGCTGAAGGTCGCCGTCGTCGGCACCGCGCCGCGCTACCAGGTGCTGGCCCAGACGATCAAGGACAGGGCCGGTGACGCGCTGGATGTCACCACCGTGCCCAGCCGGGCCGCCGCGCAACGCCAGATCATGGACCGGGATCTGGTGGGCGCCTACGTGCCCAGCGCCAGACACCCCGAGCTGCTGGTCGCCAAGGCCAACTCCGACACCTCCGCCACCGCCGCTCAGGCCGTGTTCACGACCGTGGCCGGCAAGCAGGGCGCACCGCTGCACGTCACCGACCTGTCCCGGCTCTCCAGCGGTGACCCCACCGGCCAGGGACTGTTCTTCCTCCTGGTCGCGCTGAGCATCGGTTCCTACGCCAGTGTCGCCGCCATCAGTGCCGGCGGCGCGACGCTCCGCATCGGGATCCGGGCCCTCATCGGCCTTGCCACCGCACTGGTGGTCAGCGTCATTGGAACGGTGCTGGCCGGGCCGGTCTTCCACATCGCCGACCACCACCTGCTCGGGCTGTGGGGCATGGCCTTGCTCTACTCGGCGGGGATCCTCACGATCGGCATCGCTCTCCACACCTTCCTCAAGCGCTGGACGACGCTGGGACTGATGGTGCTGTTCGTGATGCTCAACTTCACCAGCTCCGGCGGCATCTTCCAGCCCGCGTTGCAGAACGGCTTCTTCGGCTCACTGCACGCCTTCTGGAACGGCGCCGGCTTCGTCGAGGGCGCACGCAGCCTGTTCTACTTCGACTCGGCGGACTCCGCCGGACACATCCTCACCCTGGTTCTCTGGCTGGTCGCGGGAGTGCTGCTCATGGCCGCCGCCGCGATGGCCGAGCGTCGGACCGCCCCTGCCCCGGCCGATGCCCCGCCTGCGCGCGAGGAGCAGGACGCCGCGGACGAGGCCGCCGAGGAGGAGACGGGCGCGGCCGTCGCGGTCTGAGATTCCCGAGCCGTGTGCGCGGATTCGGGGCTTCGGGCCCGCCGCCGTGAACTCCGCGCCGTCATATGTCCGGCCGCTGCCCGAGTTCTCGATTCGGCCCGACGGGCCGGACCGGCGGCCCGACAGGCCGGGGCCGCCCGCGCCGGCCCGCGCTCATCCGCGGCGCACAAGTCCCCTCTCAGGACGCCATGTCGAGGACCACGCGGAAGCGCGCCCGGCCCGACAGCATCCGCTCGTAGGCGTCCATCGCCCGCTCGAACGGCACCGTTTCCGTGGCGGGACGGATGCCGTGCGCGAGGGTGAAGGCGAGGTTGTCCTCGTTCTGGATGGAGGAGCCGGTGAGGCTGCCGGTGATGGAGCGGGTGCCGAAGATCAGGCTGCTGGTGGACACCGTGATCGGGTCGGCCGAGGCGCCCACGACGACCAGTTGCCCGCCCGGGGCCAGTCCGTCGACCAGCGGGCTCATGGAGGCTCCGCTGGATGCGGTGGCCACGATGAGCGCCGCACCGCCGAGCTCCCGCAGCGCCTCGGCAGGGTCCTGCGCGGTGCTGTCGATGTATTCGTGGGCACCCAGTTCCCGTGCGGCCTTCTCCTTCTCGGCGCCGCGCGCGATGGCCACGACGCGGTGGCCGAGGCTGCGGGCGTACTGCAGGGCCAGATGGCCCAGTCCGCCGATGCCCTGGACCGCCACGAGGGAGCCCGCGCGGGTGGACTGCTGCTGAAGGGCGATGAACGTGGTCAGGCCCGCGCACAGCAGCGGCGCCGCCTCGACGGCGGTCAGCCCGTCCGGGATACGGACGAGTCCGCTGGCTCGCGCGTAGGCCACCTCGGCGTAGCCGCCGTCGTCAGTGGTCCCGGTCTGCTGCTGGTTGAGGCAGTTGACGAAGTCGCCGCGGCGGCACGGCTCGCACTCCCAGCACTGACCGCCGAGGAACCCGACTCCGACCCGGTCGCCCGGCTGCCAGGCGGTGACGCCGGGACCCACCGCGTCGATCACCCCGACGATCTCGTGACCGGGGACGATCGGCTCGGAGGGGTCGGGACGCAGACCCTCCACCGCCAGTACGTCGGTGTGGCAGACGCCGCAGGCCTCCACCCGCAGCCTGACCTGACCGGGCGCGGGCTCCGCCAGCTCCCGCTCCACCAGGCGGAGCTGATGGACACCGGTTGCCTCGAAGGCTCGGTACGTGGACATGTTGATCTCCTGGATCTGCTGCCGGACCGTGGCCGGACAGCGTGTTGAAAGACGGTGGTACGGGGGGTGGGCCACGGTCTTCGCAGCGGCGGCGCCGCGCGCTCAGCGCAGGACCACCTCGAAGACCATGCGGAAGAACGTGTCGAGGGCCGCGGAGGACTTGTCGGCGCGGGCGACGATGAGCGAGCCCTCCCAGGCACTGAGGATGAACCGCGCCGTCTCGCCGGAGTCGAGGCCGGCGTCCAGGTCCCCCGCCTCCTGGGCCTCGGCCAGTACCTGGCCGATCGCCGCCGCCCAGCCGTCGAAGTTGCGGCTGACGGCGGCCCTGATCACCTCGTTGTGATCGGCGACCTCGGCCCCGAGGTTGCCCACGAGGCACCCGCGGGAGAAGCCGGTCACGGCCGTCGCCCGGCCCAGGAACTCGAAGTGCGCCCGGAGCCGGTCCAGCGGGGGCTGCCCCGGCGTGGTCAGGATGTCGAACCGCAGCCCGGCGCCATAGCGGCTGAGCGCCTCCAGGACGCTCTCCTCCTTGCTGGGGAAGTGGTTGTAGAACGACCCCTTCGGGGCACCGGCGGCCGCGGTGATGTCGTTGATACCGGTGGCGTGGAAGCCACGCGAGTGGAACTGATCGAGAGCCGCCTGCGCGATCTGCTCACGCTTGGACGCTCGGGCCATGTGATGTCACCTCGTCCTCGTTCCTGACGCTCTCATCAATATGACCGGTCTACTTAACGTCGTCAAGCCGACCCTCCGACCGCGCCGAAGCGAGGCCTACTCCCCCACCCCCGCCCGACGGTCGTCGTTCAGCACGAACTCCACGTCCCCGAGGTCGACGGCACCACCGCGGTCGTCCACGAACGCGACCCCCAGGGGCCGCCCCGTCGCCCGGCTGCGCCGCAGGGCGCTGGGTCCGCCCTCGGGCGGACGGTACAGATCCCCCCACTGCTGAAGGGCGCCGAGCACCACGGTCAGATCACGGCCGGCCGGGGTCAGGTGGTAGTCGAAACGCGCCCGCCGCCCCGGCTCCTGATAGCCGCGACGCTCCAGGACACCGGCCTCCACCAGCGCCGCGAGGCGCTGAGTGAGCAGGTCGGTGGCGATACCGAGCGCGTCCCTGAAGTCGCTGAAACGGGTCCGTCCGGCCATGGCCTCGCGAATGACGAGCAGGGTCCAGCGATCGCCGAGCAGGGTCAGGCTCCGCTCGATCGAGCAGCGGGGCCGATCCGGCGTGATCTCGGGTCTTCTCACTCTGGCCATGCACCCAACCTATATGACTTGGATAATCCAATCCACGTGCTAGCTTGGTTAAACCAATCCAGCTCGGCCGCCTGCCCGGGTGAGCCGAGCAGGCCATGCCATCGAACGAGATCGAGCAAAGAGGCGAATCATGCGGATCGACGGACAGACAGCCCTGGTCACCGGAGCCAATCGCGGCATAGGCGCGGCCTTCGCCCAAGCCCTGCTGGACCGCGGAGCCACGAAGGTCTACGCGGCGGCGCGCCGACCCGAATCGGTCACCGACCCCCGGCTCACGCCGCTCCAGCTGGATGTGACGGACCCGCTGAGCGTCGAGGCGGCGGCCGAGGCGGCGCGCGACGTCACCATCGTGATCAACAACGCGGGCCTGGCCAGTGGCGGGACGAACCTCCTGGACGGCCCGTTCGACGGGGCCCGCACCGCCCTGGAGACCAACTTCTTCGGCACCTGGTCCATGTCCCGCGCGTTCGCCCCGGTCCTCGCGTCCAACGGCGGCGGGGCACTGGTGAACGTGCTCTCCGCGGCATCCTGGCTGGCCCTGGAGGCGGCCCCCGGCTACTCGGCCTCGAAGGCGGCGCAGTGGTCACTGACCAACGCGTTCCGCGAGGGCCTGCGCGGGCAGGGGACGCTGGTGGTCGGCGTGCACTGCGGATATGTCGACACCGACCTGAGCGCGGCGGTCGACGCCCCGAAGATCACGGCGGACGATGTGGCCGCACAGACGCTGCGCGCGCTGGAGAAAGACGCGGAGGAGGTCCTCGTCGACGAGTTCACCAGGCGGATCCGCGCGGCGCTTTCCGGGGATGTCGCGGACCTGCACGGCATCGGCTTCTGACCGGCCGTCCGGCAGACCCGCGTCCCCGTTCGGTCCGCAGCGGATGCACCCGGGGCTCCGTGCGCCGATCCTGGTGGGAGGGGGAAGACCCGCGAGGAGGGCACCATGTCCGTGATGGACAAACTCAAGCGGATGCTGAAGGGGCACGAGGACCAGGCGCACAAAGCCGCCGACAAGGCGCGCGGCCAGATGGACGACACCGTCCGCGGCGGCTCCGGTCGTCAGGTCGACAAGGGCCCCGACGCCCTGCGGGATCAGATGCGGTCCCCTCAGGAAAGGGACAACCCGCCCCAGTAGCAAGCCGTGCAGCGGGGCGGCGAGCTGATTCCGGCTCACCGGCTCCCGACCCGCTCGGTGTTCGGCCACGGGGACGCTCTACCGTGGGGCGGGTGACTGCCTTTACCAATGACACCGGCGAAACCGATGAGGTCATACCCGGCCGCTACGGAGCTTCAGCGACGACCGAGGCCGACCCTCGTGACGTGGGGCGGGTACGCACCGAGTACTCCCCCGCGCACGACGGCGACCCGGACCCCGGGGAGATCGTGTGGACTTGGGTGCCGTTCGAGGAGAACGACGGGCGCGGCAAGGACCGCCCCGTGCTCGTGGTCGCCCGTGAAGCGGCCGGCACACTGCTGGCCGTGCAGCTGTCCAGCAAGCGGCACGACGGCGACCGGGAGTGGGTGCCGATCGGGAGCGGACCGTGGGACCGGTCGGGACGTGACTCGTGGGTCGACGTCGACCGGGTTCTGAGGCTGCACGAGGACGGGATGCGCCGCGAGGCGTGCGCGCTGGACCGGATGCGGTTCAATCTCGTGGTGCACCGACTGCGGGAGCGGTACGGCTGGAACTGACCGGCGTCCTGCGACCGGCGAATCCTGCGCCTGACCGGCGTCCTGCGACCGGCGAATCCTGCGCCTGACCGGCGTCCAGCGACCGGCCAAGTCCTGCGACCGACCGAGCCGCCCGCTTCAAGGGGCGCACACGTCCGCGAAACGGAGTTCGAAGGCGGCTCGCGTCGTCGCCCCGGCCGTCCGGTCGAGGACGGCGAAGACGACCTCCTCGAAGTACCCCTCGAACCGCCCCTCGACCAGGAGTTCATGGAACGCCCCGGCCACCTGCGCCGGGGCGTTGCGGAACACTCCGCAGCCCCAGGCACCCAGTACCAGGCGCCGGTAACGGCAGGCCGCCGCCGTCTCAAGGACGCGTTCGGCCCGTGCCGCCAGGGCGCCCGGCAGTTCGGGCGCGCGCTGCGGCGACTTCTGCGTCACCACGCCGGCGTTCGGCGCCGCGGCGGTCAGGAAGCCGGCCTCGTAGGGCTCGTCGAGCAGGCGTCCGCGGTCGTCGCGGAAGACGGGCACGGCGGGCGTGTGGATCACACGGTCCGTGTACAGCGGGTCGCGGTGCGCCCGGTGGTACTCGTAGAACTCCGGCGCCTCACGGACGCACGCGCACAGCGCGGAGGCCCGGCACAGCGCCTCCTCCTGTGCCTGCGCCCCGTTCAGGAAGCCGCCGCCCGGGTTGCGCGCGGAGGCGAAGTTCAGCACGGCCACCGGATCACCCGAACGGCTCACCAGACGCCGGGCGGCTTCCAGGCTGCTCTCGCCGGTGACCTCGAAGACCGTCGCCGAGGGGCGGATCCGCGGTGCCGGAACCGGGTCCGGTCCGAACATGCGCGTGCCCGCACGCGCGGCGGCCACCGCCGGGGCGATGGTCACCGTACCCCCGCCCGGTGCGCGGTAGGCGCCCGCGGCGACGATCTCCTCCGTCTCCCGCGCGATACCGCGAAGACGCGCGCTCACGGCGCCACCCCCGTGGGCGCCGTGAAGGCGTCGCGCACGGCCTGACCCGGCGCTCCGCCGGTCTCCCCCGTCGTGCTCATGAACGCATGGTGAGCGATGCTGGTCCTGAGCCGCAACAGAGTTTCCCGGCCCCGAGAACAAACCGCTCCCACTTCCGGCACAGGAAATAACCAGTCCGAAACGTGGCACTGTGCTCCCTTGTGCGAATCCGTTCGAGGGTCTTGGGTGGGACGAGCGATTGCGACCCGGCTCATCCGACACCGGGTCCGCGACATGGTGGAATCTCAGGAGGATCCCCGACATGTCCGATTCGGTGAGTGACTGTACGGAGCGTCGCTCCGCCGTCACCGATGCCGAGGTGGAGGCGCTGGTCCGCGGCATCTGCTTCAAGACCGGTCCGCCCCGCTCCCTCGGTGTCGAGGTGGAATGGCTCGTCCACGAGCTGCGCGAGCCGCGGCTCCCCGTACCACCCGAACGTCTCCGTGCGGCCTACGCCGCACTGCGGACCCTGACCTTGCATTCGGCCCTGACCGTCGAACCGGGCGGCCAGTTGGAGCTCAGCTCCGCCCCGGCCGGCTCCCTGATGGAGTGCATCGGGTCCGTCTCGGCCGACCTCGACGCGGTCCGCGCGGTGCTGCGCGACGCGGACATAGGTCTCAGCGGCTACGGCCAGGACCCTTGGAACCCCCCGCGCCGCTATCTCCATGAACCGCGCTACGACGCCATGGAGCTCTACCTCGACCGCACCGGGCCCGAAGGCCGGTCCATGATGTGCTCCTCCGCCTCCGTCCAGGTGTGCCTGGACGCCGGGTACGAGGAGCCGGGCCCCCTCGGACACGGACGGCGCTGGTGGATGGCGCACCATCTGGGCGCGGTGCTGGTGGCCGCGTTCGCGAACTCGCCGCTGGCCGGCGGCCGGCTCACCGGCTGGCGCTCGTCGCGGCAGTCCCTGTGGGCCGCCATGGAGCCCGGGCGTTCCAGCGCTCCGCCCCTCGACGGCGACCCTCGTGTCTCCTGGGCGCGGCACGTGATGGACGCGCCCGTGATGTGCGTCCGGGCCGAGAGCGGCCCCTGGGCCGTGCCGGACGGCATGAGCTTCAGGGACTGGACCCGGTCCGCCGATCCGCCCGACCGCAGCGATCTCGACTACCACCTCACGACCCTGTTCCCTCCGATCCGGCCCCGCGGTCATCTCGAACTCCGCATGATCGACGCCCAGCCCGGCGACGACGGGTGGATCGTGCCGCTCGCCGTGACGACCGCGCTCTTCGACGACCCCGAGGCCGCCGAGACCGCGTACCGGACGGTGAAGCCGCTCGCCGAGCGGGCCGCTTCGCTGCCCGCCCCGTGCAACCCGCTGTGGGCCACCGCCGCGCGCGACGGTCTGACCGACCCCGAGCTGCACGAGGCCGCCGTCGTCTGCTTCGCGGCGGCGGCGAGGGCACTGCCCCGGCTCGGCGCCACCGCGGCCGTACGGCGTGCCGTGGCGGAGTTCACCGACCGCTATGTGGCCCGGGGCCGCTGCCCCGCCGACGATCTGCTGCTCCAGTTCCACGGGGAGGACACCCGCCTCGGCGGGCAGGACACCCGGATCCACGGGAAGGACATCCGCACATGACCGACGACCGGTCACCGATACCCGCCGACGACCCCGAGCGGCTGAGGGAGCGCGCGCTGGACGCGCTGACCACGGCCCGCGACCGGACCGCGCTCCTGACCACCTGCGTCGACGAACGCGACCTGGTGGCCCAGCACTCACCGCTGATGTCGCCGCTCGTCTGGGACCTCGCGCACATAGGCAATCAGGAGGAACTCTGGCTGCTGCGCGGGGTCGGGGGACGCGAGGCGATGCGGCCGGAGATCGACGGCCTGTACGACGCCTTCGAGCACTCTCGCGCCGAGCGGCCCTCGCTGCCGCTGCTGTCGCCTGACGAGGCGCGCCGCTACGCGACGGAGGTGCGCGGCCATGCCCTGGACGTGCTGGAGAAGGCGCCGTTCGAGGGGCACGGTCTGGACGAGGCGGGCTTCGCGTTCGGCATGATCGCGCAGCATGAACAGCAGCACGACGAAACGATGCTGATCACCCATCAGCTCCGCCCGGGGCCGCAGGCACTCACGGCTCCCGACCCGGAGCCGGCGGCGCCGTACGCCGGTCCGTCCGAAGTCCTCGTCCCTGGTGGCCCGTTCACCATGGGGACGTCCACCGAGCCCTGGGCCCTGGACAACGAGCGGCCCGCGCACGAGCGGCTGGTCCCCGCCTTCCACATCGACGCCGTCCCGGTCACCAATGGGGCCTACCTGGCCTTCATCGAGGACGGCGGGTATGAGAACGAGCGGTGGTGGACCCCGGAGGGCTGGCTCCACATCCGCGCCCACGGCCTCGAGGCGCCGCTGTACTGGCGGCGCGAGGGCGGGCAGTGGCTGAGGCGCCGCTTCGGCGCCACCGAGGTGGTGCCGCCCGACGAACCGGTCCTGCATGTGTGCTGGTACGAGGCGGACGCGTACGCGCGCTGGGCGGGGCGCAGGCTGCCCACCGAGACCGAGTGGGAGAAGGCGGCGCGCCATGACCCGTCGACGGGCCGCTCACGACGCTACCCGTGGGGAGACGCCGACCCCGCGCACGAACACGCCAACCTCGGGCAGCGGCATCTGCGCCCCGCACCGGCCGGCAGCTATCCGGCGGGCGCGTCGCCGCTCGGCGTACGGCAGTTGATCGGTGACGTGTGGGAGTGGACGTCCAGCGACTTCCTGCCGTACCCGGGGTTCGCGGCCTTCCCGTACAAGGAGTACTCGGAGGTGTTCTTCGGAACGGAGTACAAGGTCCTGCGCGGCGGTTCCTTCGCCGTGGACCCGGTGGCCTGCCGGGGCACGTTCCGCAACTGGGACTATCCGATCCGCCGGCAGATCTTCTCCGGCTTCCGCACCGCCCGGGACGCATGATGTGCCGTCATATCGCCTGCCTGGGACCCGAGGAGCCGCTCGGCCGGCTGCTGGTGGAGCCCCGGCACGGCCTGTACCGGCAGTCGTGGGCGCCGCGCAGGCAGTGCCACGGAACCGTGAACGCGGACGGATTCGGAGTGGGCTGGTACGCGCAGGGCGACCCGGTGCCGGCGCGTTACCGCCGGGCCGGACCCATCTGGGCCGACGCGTCCTTCGCCGATCTGGCACGGGTGGTCCGCTCGGGCGCCGTCCTCGCCGCCGTGCGGGACGCGACTGAGGGGAACGCCGCCGGGGAGGCAGCCGCGGCGCCGTTCGGCGCCGGGCGATGGCTGTTCAGCCACAACGGGGCCGTGTCCGGATGGCCCCGGTCGGTCGCCGCCCTCGCCCGGACTCTGCCGCCCGCCGAACTGCTGTCCCTGGAGGCCCGCTGCGACTCGGCGCTGCTGTGGGCGATGGTGCTCAACCGGCTGCGCAGCGGCGACGAGCCGGGGCAGGCGCTCGCCGACACGGTGCTGGAGGTCGCCGCGGCGGCGCCCGGCTCCCGGCTCAACCTGCTGCTGACCGGCGGCGAGACCATCACGGCGACCGCGTGGGGCGACACGCTGTGGTATCTCACCGAGCCCGTCGGCCTCCCCCAGGAGACCGGCTCCGCCCGGCCCGCCGGGGCCCGCATCGTGGTGGCCTCCGAACCCTACGACGACGACCCGCGCTGGCAGGAGGTGCCCGACCGCACACTGCTGTCGGCCACCCGTACCGACGTCCTGCTGACCCCGCTCAAGGACCCCTGCGACGACCTGGAATCCGCACCATCCGAGGAGACCGGCACGTGAGCCCGTTCCATCTCACCCGCACCCTTCCCGAGGACGCCACGGACGCCGCGTTGCGCGCCGATGTGCTCCACGGACTGTCGACCGCGCCCAAGACGCTGCCGCCGAAGTGGTTCTACGACGCCCGCGGCAGCGACCTGTTCGAGAAGATCACCGAACTGCCCGAGTACTACCCGACACGCGCCGAGCGGGAGATCCTGATCGCCCGCGCCGGGGAGATCGCCGCCGCGACCGGCGCGCGCACGCTGGTCGAACTGGGCTCCGGCTCCTCCGAGAAGACCCGGCATCTGCTGGACGCGCTGGCCGGCCTGCACACCTACGTGCCGGTCGACGTGAGCGAGAGCGCGCTGACCCAGGCGGGCCAGGCGTTGATCGCCGAGCGGCCGGGCCTCGACGTCCACGCGCTCATCGCCGACTTCACCTCGGGGCTCACCCTGCCGGACACGCCAGGACCGCGGCTCGTCGCGTTCCTCGGCGGCACGATCGGCAATCTGGTGCCGGACGAACGGGCGGCGTTCCTGAAGTCCGTACGGTCGCTGCTGGCACCCGGGGACGCGCTGTTGCTCGGCACGGATCTGGTCAAGGACGAGTCGGTGCTCGTGAGGGCGTACGACGACGCCACCGGGGTGACCGCGGAGTTCAACAAGAACGTCCTGGCCGTCATCAACCGCGAGCTGGGCGGCGACTTCGACCTCGACGCGTTCACCCATGTGGCCGTGTGGGACGCCGGGAACGAGTGGATCGAGATGCGGCTGCGGGCACGCGGTGCGCGGACCGTGAAGATTCCCGCGCTCGGCCTCACCGTGGACTTCGCCGAGGGCGAGGAAATGCGCACGGAGGTGTCGGCGAAGTTCCGCGAGGACGGCGTACGCCGTGAACTGGCCGCGGCCGGCTTGGATTTGACGCACTGGTGGACGGACGCGGAAGGCAGGTACGCGCTGTCCCTGAGCATGCCGCAGTAAGGCGTGGGGCCGCCCCGAGGGGGCGGCCCCTTGTCTCGCGGTCGGCGGCGCCGTGCGGCACCGTGGAGTGACGTGTGACACGCCGCCACACGGAGAGGAGCACTCCATGACCGACCACACCTACCGGGTCACCGAGATCGTCGGCAGCTCGCCCGAGGGCGTCGACCAGGCGATCCGCAATGGCATCGCCCGCGCCTCGCAGACCCTGCGCAATCTGGACTGGTTCGAGGTCACACAGGTCAGGGGTCGTATCGAGAACGGGCGGATCGAGCACTACCAGGTGGGTCTGAAGGTCGGCTTCCGCATCGACGGGGGCGACTGAGCGCTCCGCGGGAACGCCGGTTCATCATCTGCGGTCGGCGTCCGCGGCTCAGGTCCGCCCCTCGCTCTCCTGGGCCGCCTCGAGGGCCGCCGAGGGGAACGCCCAACGGGCCCGTACGACCGTGAAGCCCGCGCGCTCCGCGTCCTGGCAGACCAGTTCGTCGTCGTCCACGAGCACCCGGATGTCGCAGCGGCGGGCCAGTTCGCGCAGGATCTCCAGCTTGGTGAAGCGGGCGGGCCTGCGGTCGCCGTTGCGGCGCAGATACAGGCGCCCCTGGGGGAGTCCGTGCGTGGTGAGCCAGTCCAGGGTGTCGCGGCGGCAGCGCGCGGGCCGGCCGCTCAGATAGGCGATGTCGCAGTCCTCGGCGCTCTTCAGCGCGAGTGAGACGCCCTCGACCAGTGGGGGGTCCTGCGGTGCGGCGGCGAAGGAGGCCGTCCAGTCGCGCGGCTTGGCCTCGAGGAAGTGCTGGCGGTGGGCCGTGTCGGCCAGGGTGTTGTCGAGGTCGAACACGGCGACCGGCCTGCTGCTGTTCGTCACGCGGACCACTCTAAAGTGGCGTCCAGGGTGGGAGTCCAGGGACTCCCACCAGGCGCTTTCACCAGTCTCATGACTTGGGCACGACATCGTCTTGTACAGGTCTGGTATATGAACCAACCATGGCAAACCCTCACGTTGCGGACCGTGCGCCCGCATCACACAGTCTTGGTGTGAGCGCACTTCCGCCCGCCCCCGTCGCCGAGCGCACGGGGCGTGCACCCCGTCGCGTCCGCTTCCCTCTCCAATCCCGGCTCCTGCCCGGCGCCGGGCGGGCCCTTGCCCTGTTCGCCGCCATCCGCCTCACCGGCGTCGTGGCCGTGCTCCTGGCGAACCGTCTGACCGGCCACCCGCTGTCCAGAGGCCTGGCCCACAAGTGGGACGCGCGCTGGTACCTGCACATCGCGCAGCACGGCTACGGCACGCACGTGTACGTCTACCAGGGTGCCGTCCAGCGCGACTGGGCCTTCTTCCCGCTCTACCCGGCGCTCATCCGCGGCGTGTACACGGTCTTGCCTGTCTCCCCCGGCTCCGCCGCCATGCTGGTCGCCTGGAGCGCCGCCGGCGTGGCCGCCTACGGTATCTACGCGATCGGCCTTCGCCTGTACGGCCGAGCGGTGGCCACCGCTCTCGTCGCGGTCTGGGCCTCGCTGCCGCATTCAGTGGTGCTCGACATCGCGTACACGGAGTCCCTGCTGACCGCGCTCGCCGCCTGGTCCCTCTACTGCGTGCTGACGGGCCGCTGGCTGTGGGCGGGTGCGCTGGCGGCCCTCGCGGGCCTGTCCCGGCCCACGGGGTTCGCCGTGGCCGCGGCGGTGGGCATCGTGGCGGTGTACGAGATCATCAGGCGGCGCGGACGCGTTCCGTGGCGGCTGTGGGCGGGCGCCGCCATAGCACCCCTCGGCTGGGTGAGTTTCGTCCTGTGGGTCGGTGCCCATCGGGGTGACCTGCTGGGTGGCTATTTCACGGTGCAGCGCGCCTGGGACTCCCGCTTCGACTTCGGCGCCGGTTCGCTGACGTTCCTCAAGGGGCTGATGGTGCACGGCGGCCGGGTCGTCTTCACGGTGGCACTGGTGATCGTGGTGGCGGCCGTGCTGCTGTTCTGCATGCTGTGCTTCGAGCGCGCCCCCCTGGCGCTGATCGTGTACGCCGCCGTGCTGGTACTGATCACGGTGGGCGGCTCCGGTCCGTTCGCCTCGAAGCCCCGCTTCCTGGTGCCCGCGTTCCCGCTGCTGATCCCGCTCGCGCTCGCCTTCGCACGAAGCCGGCGGGTCCGCCCGAAGCACGCCTACCTGCTCGGCGGCGCGCTCGCCGTGATCTCGGTGGTCTACGGGGCTTACCTCCTGACGGTGAGCATCACGCCGCTGTGAGCCGCGGCGTGGCCGGGCGCACCCGGCCACGCCGTCTGGCCGGCTCCCGTGCGGGTACTCGAGGGGCGTCACACCTTCCGGAGGAGATGACTCGGATGCTGATCCTCGGACTGCTCCTCGTCGCGGGGACCGTCGCCTTCACCGCGCTGGCGATCGCCGGCAACCTGTCCGGCGGCCCGCACTACACCGTGTCCGTCTTCGATCAACCGATCGCCACCATGAACACCCTCGCGATCTTCGCCTCCGGTCTCGCCCTGGCGCTCTTGTTCGCGCTGGGCCTGGCCGCGGCGGTGAGCGCGGTGGTGCACCACCGGCACCGGGCCCGCACACACGTCGGCCACGCCGCGACGCCGCCCGCGGTATGAGGCCACCCGGTCCCCGAAGCCGGGCGGGGACCGCACAGGCACCGATGCGGGGGCCTATGGCGCGGCACTCCAGCCGCTCCAGCGGTTGACCGCGACCACGATCACCGGCCCGTCCGGCGGGTTGTCCCGGTACTGGGTGTACTTCTGGGTGAGCAGCCCGAGGGCCTCCTGGTACGCGTCGCGGTCCGGGCCCTCGGGCGCATCGGGCGGCACGACCCGGGCGCCGCCGTCGGCCCGTGCCCACCACAGCCGCTCCCAGTCCTCGTCGTAGACGTCCACCAGCAGGCTCACCGCCGGAGTGACGGCGATATTGCCGAGTCTCTTCAGCCACCGGGTGCTCTTCGGCTTGCGGTCGACGGCCATGACGATCCTGTCGTCCCCGTCGCCGTCCTGGTGGGTGAACACGACCGGTACGAGGTGGGGGCGCCCCTCGGGATCCACCGTCGCCAGCCGCGCGACCCGTGCCCCGGCGAACCGGCGCCGCGCCTCGTCCTCCGCCATCCGCGTCACGGCGCTCCTCCTTCCGGATCGGTGGTGCCGGCCGCGCGTCCGCCGCCGTCCGGCGTGCTGTCCGGCCTGGACGGGTACCCGTTGTGCGCCGCCTTCCACCCGGATGTCACAGTCGATCGGGCGCAGCACACTGGAAGAGTGCACATCACCCGAACGGGCGCGTAGAGCGGGCGGGAGGATCCGCACCATGACGGCCGACCACAGGCCCGCCTCAGAGACCTTCACGTTCGTCTGCGGACACTGCGGGCACACCTGGGACGTCCTCTTCCGGGTCACGTCCTTCACCGGCCGCGGCGGCTCCGTGGGCCGGGCCTACATCGACGAGCGGGGCCGGGTGCTGACGACACCGCTCGCCCGTGCGCACTGCCCCGACTGCGGGGGCCGCGACGTACGTGTCCTGGCGCCCGAACTGGCCGCCCGTGTGCACGCCGCCGAACACGCCCTGCACGCGCGCGCCCGGGTCAGGGCTCCCAATGGGCCAGATCGTGCAGCGCCGCGGCCGTAGTGGTGAATCCGTCGGCACCGAGCAGGGCGCGTGCCTGCGCGTTGAAGCGGTCGATCTCGGGCCGCGCCGAGTCCAGCGCGCCCCTGCCCGCCTCGGTCAACTCCAGTACGACCGCCCGGTGTTCCTCGGGATGGGTCCGCTTGGCGACGAGTCCGGCCGCGGCCAGCCGTCCGACGAGCCCGGTGACCGCCGACTCGCGCAGCCCCAGACTCCGCGCGAGGTGCTGCTGGGTGAGGCCGGGCCGCTCGTCGACGGCGAAGAGCGCACCGAGCTGTGCGGTGGTGATGCCGGCGGCGGCCAGCAGGCGCCGGTCCGCGGTGGTGCGCAGGCGGTGCGCGGCACGCTGCAGGAGGAAGAAGAGTCGCTCGTCGGGCTCGGACATGGCTCGATGTTGACAGACGCCCGCGGCGGACACCATCCTCACTTCATCAGTGAAGTGAGGTATCGGTGAGCGACGTTCTGGACTTGGCACTTGCCCGCAAGGTGCTTCAGGCGCAGCCCTTCAGCGTGCTGCTGGGCGCACGGCTGACGGCCTTCGGCGACGGTGAGGCGACACTGGAGCTGGACATTCGCGAGGAACTGCGCCAGCAGTACGGCTTCGTCCACGGCGGCGTGCTCGGCTACGCCGCGGACAATGCGCTGACCTTCGCGGCGGGAAGCGTCATCGGCGCCGGCCTGATCACCTCCGGCTTCACCATCGACTACCTGCGGCCCGCCGCGGGAGCCCTGCTGCGCGCCCGCGCCCGGGTGATCCGGGCCGGACGCACACGCGTCGTCTGCCGGTGCGACCTGTCCACCGTGGACGCGGAGGGGGGCGCGGAGAAGCTGTGCGCGGTCGCGCAGGGCACGATCGCCGTCATGCCGTCGGAGACTTCGCCGACGGACGTGCCGGACGGCCGCGCCGGCTGAGCCGAAGCGGCGCGGCAGCTCCGCTCGTGCCGACGCGGCCGCCGTGGCCGACGCGGGCTCAACGGCCGCGTGGCAGCACCGTCACGCGATGGAAGTTGCACGCCGCGGGCGTGCTCCCGGGGTGGGCGGGTCCCGCCTGATGGGCCTGGAGCGCCACGCTGACCAGGCTCAGCAGCAGGTCCACGTCGGCGTCGCAGTCGAGGTGCACGGTCACCCATCGCGAACCGGGCACCATGCGTATCGCGGTGGACTCCGCCAGGTCGTGGCAGATCCGCTGAAGGGCCCTGCTGGTGAGATGCAGGTCCGCCTCGTGGCCGGTGTGGAAGTGGACGATCTCGCTGTTCGGAGTACGGAGAGCCCGCCCCGTACCGCAACTTGCCGGACCCGCCGTGAGGTCGGGCCAGGCGTCGAGTCGCTCCAGGGCGCGCTGGGCCAGAGTCATGCCCCCCATCGTCGCCGCATCACTGCGCCGACACCAGAGGTTGAGAGTTCCGTAACCGGGACGTGAGGTTGATCGGCCGGAAACCGCTGCCGCGAAACAACCGCTCTGTCCTGGTAAAACGGCTCACAGGTTCAGCCGGTACGGCAGCATGCACACGGCCACATCGGTACGGGCCCGAAGCACGGTGGCGAGAAGCAGTCCACGCTGGTTCTGCAGGATCTCGTAGCGGCGGTGGCGGGGTTCCACCTCGGGGATGAGCACCGCGATCTGCCGTCCGTCCCGTGCAGCGTCCTGCACGTACTCGACGATGGGCTGGACCAGGGAACGGTGCGGACTGTCGATGATGTCGAGGCGTACGCCCGGGTCCCAGCGCTCCCATGCCCCGCGCAGCGCACGGGTCTTGTCCGGATCGTGGTGGACGGCGACCGCGACCACCTCGTCGCCCAGGGCGACGGCGGCGCTGAGCGCGTGCTGGGCCAGCTTGCTGACCTCGCCCAGCGGGACGATCACCAGGCTTCCGGAGCGTTCTCGCGGCGGGCCGGGGATGCGGCCCAGGCCCAGCTCCTGGCCGACCTCGGTGTAGTAGCGCTGGATCCGGGAGAACAGCAGCATCATCAGCGGCACGACGATGACGACGATCCAGGCGCCCTCCAGGAACTTCGTGGTGAGGAGGATGACGAGGGCCACGGTCGTGAGCAGCGCCCCGATGGCGTTGATCGGTGCCCGGTGCTTCCATCCGGCGGGTCTGCTGGTCGCCCAGTAGCGGACCAGGCCCACCTGGCTGAGCGTGAAGCCGATGAACACGCCGATCGCGTACAGCGGGATCAGGCGGTGGGTGTCGGCGTCGACCACGATGAGCAGCGCGGCGGCCGTCAGCGCCAGGGTGACCACTCCGTAGCGGTACACGGGCCGTTCGGCCCGCAGACCGAACAGGTGCGGCAGCCGGTGGTCGCGGGCCAGCAGGCTCATGAGCACCGGCAGGCCGCCGAAGCTGGTGTTCGCGGCGAGCAGCAGGATCAGGGTGACGATGAGGTTGGTCCCGTAGTAGAGCCAGCCCGACCCGTAGGCGCCCGCGGCGAGCTGGGCGAGGACGGTCACCCCGCCGCGAGGGGCGACGTGGTAGCGGCGGATCAGCACGGCCAGCCCGACCAGCATGAGTCCGAGCAGCGCGCCGAGCATCAGTTCGGTGCGCTGGGCGCGCTTGACCCGGGGGGTGCGGAAGGTGGGCACGGCGTTGGCGATGGCCTCGACTCCGGTGAGCGCGGAGCAGCCGGAGGAGAACGCCTTGAGGATCAGCAGGATCCCCAGCGCCTCGCTCGCGTGGACGGGCTGCGCGGTGCCCACGAGCGCGAGCGGCTGGGAGCGCATCAGCCCGAAGGCGATGACGCCGAGGACCGAGACGATGAACAGCGCCATCGGCAGCATCAGGACCCGGGCGCTCTCGGCGACGCCCCTGAGGTTCACGGCGGTCAGCAGGGCGAGACCGATGAGGCAGATGATGAGCTTGTCCTTGCCGAGCGCGGGGAACGCGGACACGAGCGAATCGGCTCCGGCGGCGAGGCTGACGGCGACGGTGAGCACATAGTCGACGACCAGACTGGCCGCGGCCAGCAGGCTGGGGGTCGCCCCCAGATCGTGCTTGGAGACGGCGTAGGCGCCTCCGCCGTCCGGGTGCACGGCGATGACCTGGGTGTACGACACCACCAGCACGGCGAGCAGGAAGGCGATCGCCAGGGTGATGGGCAGGGTGGCGCTCAGCGCGCCGGTTCCCGCCGCGACCAGGACCAGCACGATCGCCTCGGGTCCGTACGCCACCGAGCTCAGCGCGTCCAGCGACAGCGCGGCCAGGCCCTCCAGGCTGGTGAGGTGGCCCTTCTCCCCTTCGCCCGGACGCAGCGGGACTCTTGGGCTCAGCTCACGACGTGCCAGGCCAAACACCATCGGAACCTCACCACGGGCCGGTCGGACGGTCGGCACCAGTGTCCGTCGGCTGACGTCCTCGCGCGTCATGTGATGACCCGGGCGGGTCGGCAGGTGTGAGTGAGGGAGAACCGGCCCGCCCGGGGGCTTGCGCTGTTACCTGGGCTCTTTACTGGAGTCCTTCCGCAAGTGGTCCGAGGGAGAGGGCGGGAAGGAAGTTGAGCAGCGCCAGGATGAGTGCGGCTCCGGTGGCCAGGGCGACGAAGTTGACGCCGCGTGCCTGCAGCGTTCCGGCGGTGACGACGCCGGGCCGCTGTCGGGCCAGCCGCCCGGCGAGGGCCAGCAGGAACACCATGGGGACATAGCGGCCGATCAGCATGGCCGCGGTCATCAGCAGGTTGTGGAAGTCCGTGGCGCCGTTGAACCCGGCCATGGCACTGCCGTTGCTGTTGACATTGGAGGTGTACGCGTACGTCAGTTCGGCCAGACCGTGCGGCCCCGGGTTGCCCATGGAGGACTGCCCGTCGCCGAGCGCGACCGCGAGGGCGGTGCAGCCCAGGATGGCCGTGGGGGCGACGAGCGCGTACAGGACGACGTACCGCATCTCCGGGAAGCCGATCCGCTTGCGCAGGTACTCGGGAGTGCGCCCGACCATCAGACCGCCGATGAACACGGCGACCATCACGGCCATGATCAGGCCGTACAGTCCGCTGCCTGTGCCGCCCGGGGAGATCTCGCCGAGCATCATCGCCGACAGCAGAACCCCGCCGCCCAGGCTGGAGAAGCTGTCGTAGGCGGCGTTCGCCGCGCCGTCCGCCGAACCGGTGGCCGCGATGCCGAAGAGCGTCGAGCCGGGCACGCCGACCCGGGTCTCGGTGCCCTCGTAGGGGCCGCCGACCGCCGCGGTCACCGTGCCGTTGTGGGCGCTCTGCGCGAGGCTGCCGGCCGCGAGCAGCAGGCCGAAGAGGATGCCGACGACCGCGAGCAGGGTCCAGCTCTGCCGCAGGGAGCCGATCATGCGGCCGTACGTGCGCACGAAGGCGGCCGGGATCAGCAGCATCAGCACGATCTCGATGGCGTTCGTGTATGCGGACGGGTTCTCGAAGGGGTGGGCGCTGTTGGCGTTGAAGATGCCGCCGCCGTCACCCGACATCAGCTTGACCGGCTCCCAGGAGCCGACCGGACCGCCCAGCAGGGTCTGCTGTCCTCCGGCCACGGTCGTGACCGTGTGCGCTCCGCCCAGGTTCTGCGGGATGCCGAGGGCGATGAGAAGGACGCCGAAGACGATCGAGAGGGGCAGGATGACCCGGAAGACCGTACGGATCAGGTCGACCCAGAAGTTGCCGAGCCGGTCGGTGTCACGGCGCACCAGGCCCCGGATGAGGGCGAGCGCGGCGCAGATGCCGACCGCGGCCGAGGCGAACGCCTGGACGCCGAGGCCCGCCATGACCGCGAGATGGCCGGTGGTGGACTCACCCGCGTAGTTCTGCCAGCTGGTGTTGGTGGTGAAGCTGACCGCGGTGTGCAGGGCGAGCCGCCACGGCATCCCCGCGTGCCCGGTCGACCAGGGCAGCTTTCCTTGCAGGGTGAACAGCGCGAAGAGCGCCGCGATGCTCATCAGGCTGAAGGCGAGGAGCGCGAACAGGTAGTGCCGCCAGTCCTGTTCGCTGTCCGGGTCCACACCGCAGACCTTGTGGAGGACGCGCTCGGCGCGCCGGTGCGGGCCGCCGTCGAGGGCCCGGGCCATGTAGTCGCCGAGCGGGACGTGCAGGGCGACGACGACGCCGATGACAAGGGTGGCCTGGAGCCAGCCGTACATGTTCAGGCCCCCTTCGTGGTCATGTGGTGCGTGCGGTCGAGCGCCGCGTTCAACTGGACGACGTTCACGGCCGGTTCACCGAGGAAGCCGAGTCCGCGGCCGGTGGTGTACCGGGCGATCAGCGCGCGTACGGCGGCCTCGCTCATCCCGCGTGCGCGGGCCACGCGCGGCGTCTGAAGACGCGCGTACGCGGTGCTGATCGCCGGGTCGAGTCCGCTGGCGCTCGCCGTGACGGCATCCGGCGGGACCACGGGGTGCGCGGGCGCGCTGCCCCGGACGGGTGTGACCACGGCCTTGCCGTAGTCGGCCCCCGGCTTGGCGCACTCGACCGTCACGCCCTCGTACGAGGGGACGAACGGCTTGGCCGGGCAGGCCTGGTCGAGGCTGACCACACGGGTGGCTCTGCCGGTCGTGCCGCCGTCACGGAAGACTCCGAGGACGGCACCGACACCGTCGGCCGTGCAGTAGGGGCGGGAGCCGTCGACGTGCTCCAGCTCGCCGACCGCCTTGCCGCGCACGCAGACCTGGGTGAGCAGGCTCTGCTTGCCGTCGGGGCCGAGGACGTCGACCGTCGACTCCGGGCCCAGGTTCCCGGCGGCCGAGGCGGTGGCGTCGTAGCCGGTGCCGGCGTTGGAGGGCCGGGGCTGGAAGTAGTACGGGAGGGGGTCGCCCTTCCTGTCGAGGAAGGACTGGCCGATCAGCTCGCTTCCGGCGTCCTTGCCGTCGGCGCCCGTGAGTTGGGAGCCCTCGGCGCTGTGGCGCAGCCCCGGGATCCGCGCGATGGCCGTCATACCCAGCGGGTAGGCGAGCCCCACCAGCAGGGTGAGCACGATGACCACCCGGGCGGCCGCCACATGGTGGCCGACCCAGGCGGGCATCCTGGAGAGGAGGTTCATTTCAGATCCCGGGGATGAACTGGACGACGGCGACGTCGATGAACTTGATCGCGAGGAACGGCAGGATCAGCCCGCCGAGGCCGTAGATCCACAGGTTGCGGGTGAGCAGGGCGTCGGCGCTGCTGGGCCGGTAGCGCACACCGCGCAGGGCCAGCGGAATCAGCGCGACGATGATCACCGCGTTGAAGATGACGGCCGACAGGACCGCGGACGTCGGCGAGTGCAGCCGCATGATGTTGACCGCGTCGAGGGCCGGATAGATTCCGCCGAACATGGCCGGGAGGATGGCGAAGTACTTGGCGATGTCGTTGGCGATGGAGAACGCCGTCAACGCACCGCGTGTGATGAGGAGTTGCTTGCCGATCTCCACGATGTCGATGATCTTCGTGGGGTCGGAGTCGAGGTCCACCATGTTGCCGGCCTCCTTGGCGGCCGACGTACCGGTGTTCATCGCCACGCCGACGTCCGCCTGCGCGAGGGCCGGGGCGTCATTGGTGCCGTCACCGGTCATGGCGATCAGGTGGCCGCCCGCCTGCTCCTTCTTGATGAGCGCGAGCTTGTCCTCGGGGGTGGCCTCGGCGAGGAAGTCGTCGATGCCCGCCTCCTCCGCGATGGCCTTCGCGGTAACGGGGTTGTCGCCGGTCACCATGACCGTGCGGATGCCCATCCGGCGCAGTTCCGCGAAGCGTTCCTTCAGGCCCGGCTTGACCACGTCCTTGAGGTGGACGAGGCCGAGCAGCCGGGCGGGGCCCTCGCCGACGCGCTCGGCGACCGCCAGCGGGGTGCCGCCGGAGGCCGACACCTGCTCCACGGCGGCATCCAGGGCCTCGGGCACCTCACCGCCGTTGTCCTTGACCCAGCCGGCGACCGCGGAGGCGGCGCCCTTGCGCAGCCGCCGCGCTTCCACGCAGTCCGTGGGCGGCAGGTCCACTCCGGACATGCGGGTCGTCGCGGAGAACGGCACCCACTCGGCGCCCTCGGGGGCGGACGGCTCCAGGGCGAACGCCTCGCGCACATGGTCGATGATCGAACGGCCCTCGGGCGTCTCGTCCGCGAGACTGGACAACGCCGCCACTTCGGCGATCTGCCGTCCCGTCACGGAGCCGATCGACAGCAGCGCGCTCGCCCGGCGGTTGCCGTAGGTGACCGTGCCGGTCTTGTCCAGCAGCAGCGTGTTGACGTCGCCCGCGGCCTCGACCGCGCGGCCCGACATGGCCAGCACGTTGCGCTGCACCAGCCGGTCCATGCCCGCGATGCCGATCGCGGAGAGCAGACCGCCGATGGTCGTGGGTATCAGGCAGACGAGCAGCGACACCAGGACGATGCCGGTGACACCGTTCGCGGTGAGCGCCTGGGTGTCGTGCGCGGCGGACATGAAGTCCTTGGAGAAGATCGCCATCGGCTGGAGCGTGAGGACCGCTACCAGGAAGACGAACGTCATCATGACCAGCAGCAGGTTGAGCGCCAGTTCGTTCGGCGTCTTCTTCCGGTCGGCGCCCTCGACCAGCGAGATCATCCTGTCCAGGAAGGACGCGCCCGGTTCCTGGGTGACGCGGACGACGATCCGGTCCGACAGCACCGCAGTGCCCCCGGTGACGGCCGAACGGTCGCCGCCCGACTCGCGGATCACCGGCGCCGACTCACCGGTGATCGCGGACTCGTCGATGCTGGCGACGCCCTCGATGACATCACCGTCGCCGGGCACCAGCTCCCCGGCCTCCACGACCACGATGTCATCGCGGCGCAACTCCCCCGCGCCGACGGCCTCTTCGACGTACGACCCTTCGACGGCCCCTGGTTCCCAGCCCACCAGCCGCCGGGCGGTGGTCTGGCGGCGCATACCGCGCAGGGTGTCGGCCTGCGCACGGCCGCGGCTCTCGGCGACGGCCTCGGCGAGACCGGCGAAGACGACGGTCAGCCACAGCCAGGCGGTGATCAGCCATCCGAACAGCGACGGGTGCGCCACCGCGATGCCCGTCGTGAGGGCCGCGCCGATCTCGGTGACGAACATGACCGGGTTGCGGACGAGCGTCACGGGGTTGAGCTTGCGCAGTGCGGCCGGCAGCGCGAGCCACAGCTGTCCGGGATCGAGCAGTCCGCCGCCGATCCTGCGGGGCGGGCCCGCGTCCGGAGGCCGTACTACCGCGTCGGGTTTCTCCCTGGTGGGTGCGGTCGCGCTCATCAGAAGCGCTCCGGCTTGATCAGGGCCACCACGAGGTAGGCCAGCAGGCCGATCGCGACGATCAGCCCGACGATGTTCTCGGCCGTCAAAGGGACCTCACATGTCGTGTCACTCAAAGGGGGTGGAACACCTCCGGGCGAGGGCCGGGCCGCGCCCGCCCGGAGGTGGCTTTGAAGGCCGCGCGGGTCAGAGCCCCACGTCGCGGCTCCGGATGTCCTCCAGGGACTCGCGACGCACCAGCAGCCGGGCCCTTCCCCGTGCGACGGCCACCACGGGCGGGCGTCCGACGAGGTTGTAGCCGGAGGCCATCGACAGGTGGTACGCGCCCGCGACGGGGACGGCCAGCAGATCGCCGGGGTGGACGTCACCGGGGAGTTCGACGTCCGTGGCCAGGACGTCACCGGCCTCGCAGTGGCGGCCGACGACGGTGACCGGTGCCGGTGCGGCGGTGCTGTGCCGGCCGATCAGCCGGGGCGCGTACCGCACCCCGTACAGGGCGGGGCGCGGGTTGTCGCTCATGCCGCCGTCCACGGCGACGAACGTGTGCTCGCCGGTGCGCTTGACGGCCAGGACTCGGTACAGGGCGATCCCCGCGGGCCCCGCGATGGCGCGGCCCGGCTCGATGATCAGGTTCGGGACGGGCAGGCCGGCCGCCGCGCACGCCTCGTTCAGCTCCATGCGGACCTTGCGGGCCAGCGTGGTCAGGTCGAGGGCCTGCTCGCCCGGTCGGTAGGCGATGCCGTGTCCGCCGCCGAGGTCGATCTCGGGCAGCACCAGGCCGTGCTGCTCGCGCAGCCGGGCCATCAGCCCCACCATGCGGCGCACGGCGAGCAGATACGGCTTGACGCTGGTGATCTGCGAGCCCAGGTGGCAGTGCAGGCCGGTCAGTTCGAGCTGCGGCTGGTCGAGTATCCGGGCGATGGCGTGCTGGGCGTACCCGTCGGAGATCGAGAGGCCGAACTTCTGGTCGTCGGTGCCGGTGCGGATCTTGGCGTGACCGCCGGCGCTGATGCCGGGCACGACACGGACCATGACCTTCTGGTGGCCGTCGGGGCCGACCGCGGCGGCGAGCCGAGCGATCTCCGAGGGGCTGTCGATGACGATACGGCCGACGCCGAGCCGCAGCGCGGTCTCCAGGTCGCGGGGGGACTTGGCGTTGCCGTGCAGCACGATCCGCTCGGCCGGGAACCCGGTGGTGACCGCGAGTTCCAGTTCACCGGCGGAGCAGACGTCCAGGCCGAGGCCCTCCTCCTCCATCCAGTGGACCATCGCCCGGCACAGGAACGCCTTCGCGGCGTAGAGGACTTCGGCATCCGGGAAGGCATCGCGGTAGGTGCGGCAGCGGTCGCGCACCTCGGCCTCGTCCAGGACGTAGACGGGCGTGCCGAAGCGGTCCGCGATCTCGGCGAGCGGGACGCCGCCCACCGCGAGGTCCCCGCGGCGGTTGTCGTTCGTGGAGGCGGGCCACACCGACAGGTCGGCGGGCGTGGTGACGGCGGGTTCATGGACGGTGGTCATGGTGCTCTCCCCTCTCAACCGATCCACAGTGCGAGCGAGACGAGCGCGGCGGCGCCGGTCACGCGCAGTACACCGACGGCTTGCGGATCCCAGGTCCAGCGCTGGTCGGCGGAGTTCGTCCTGTCAGGCACCGCGGTGAGTCCGCCGCCGCGGGCCGGCGCGGGAGCCGGGGCGGAGAACTGGGGATCCACCGTGAGGGCGGTCACACCCAGAGGTGCGGTCATCGCGCGCAGCGCGGGCTCGGCGAGCCTGATCCACTCCTGGTCGGGGCCAAGCGTCGTACGGAGCCGGGCCTCGGAGGTGAAGCCGACGGCCGTGCGGTCGCCGAGAGGAGTGCGGAAGAGCCGGGCTGCACACCCGGCCGGGCCCGGCCGGACCGGAACGAACAGCGGTCCGGCCGGGAATCGATCGGAAGGCTCGGGGTCTTCGCCGCTCAGGATGTCTTGCATGGGATGCCTCCTGGAGGATCCGACGTGGTGCATGAGGGGTGAGCGCCCCGGACGCGGTGAGGCGGACCGTGGCTCGCACCCGACGCTATGCCCGGCCGGCCAGGGGTCCGGAGGTGTCATGACGCGATACTGACGGCGAAGAAGGCGACGCTGACGGGATGCTTACACGTGTACTGGGTGGCATCCTGGAAACCCGTCAGAAGGGCGCCAAAAAAGCGCGCCGGGACTGTTCTTGGGCGGGTGCACGGAGTTGGGATGGGGCAGCCCCTTGACGGGCCGCCCACGGGACGTTCCCGCGGGCGCGTACGAAGAACGGTGGAGCCATGTCCGGTACGGACGCCCCTTCAGGTCCTCGGGTCGTCGTCGGAGTGAGCGGCTCGCTGGGCAGTCTCACCGCCCTGCGCTGGGCCGCCCAGGAGGCACGGCGCAGGGGCGCCGCCCTGTGGCCGGTGCTGGCCTGGGAGCCGCCGGGAGGTGATCTCGCGGCCCGCCGTGACCCGGGGGCGACCATGATGACCGACGCCTGGCAGGACCTGGCCCGCAAGAGGCTGCTGTCCGCCCTCGACGACGTGTTCGGCGACTCCGGACCCGGGGTGCGCACGCACGCCCTGGTCGCGCGGGGTGCCCCGGGCACGGCCCTGGTGGAGGTCGCCGACCGTGAGGACGACGTACTGGTGGTCGGTGCGGGACAGCGCAGCCTCTGGCACCGCGCGTGCTACCGCTCCGTGAGCCGCTACTGCCTGGCCCACGCCGGCTGCCCGGTGCTCGCGGTGCCGCCGTCACCGCTGGAGGCCGAACTCAGTGCGGCGCACCGCCGCAACGTGTGGCGGCTCGGGCTCGACACGGGGCGCCTGGAGAAGGACACCGCCCGTGCGCTGCGGGGGCGTTCCTGGCGGCTGGAAGCGTAAGCGCTCCGCCGGGAGCGGGGCGGTGTGCCGTGGATCGACTGCGGCGCCGTCGTGGCCGGCCGCGCCCCGGCGAAGCCGCCTGTCGGAGTCGCCACGCGCCCCTTCGGGGCGCTGCGGTTCCCCGGTCTCGTGTCATCTCCCCTGTCACTGCCGGGGAGATGACACCTTCGCCATATGGCCCTGCACCGGCAGGGTGATCACCATCGTCAGCCCGCCTCCAGGGGTGTCTTCCGCGCCGAGCGTCCCGCCCACCGCCTCCGTGAAGCCGCGTGCCACCGCGAGACCGAGCCCCACACCGGCACCGCGCGGAGCGTCGCCGTAGCGCTGGAACGGCTCGAAGATGCGCCCCTTCGCGTCGTCCGGGACCCCTGGTCCCCGGTCGACGACACGCAGTTCGACGCGGCTGCCCAGCGTGCTCGCGGACACCAGCACGGGCTCGTCCTGCGGGCTGTACTTGACCGCGTTCTCCACGATGTTGGCGACCGCACGCTCCAGCAGCCCCTTGTCCACCGAGACCATCGGCAGGGTCTCCGGGATGTCGAGTTCGACGCTGCCCTCGGGCACGCCGCCGAGCGCCATCGGCACCACCTCGTCCAGGTCGATCTCCCGGATGATGGGGGTGACGGTGCCGGTCTGCAGACGGGACATGTCGAGGAGGTTGCCCACCAGGTTGTCGAGACGGTCCGCGCCGTTCTCGATGGCCGCCAGCAGCTCCGCGGTGTCCTCCTCGGACCACTCGACGTCGTCGGAGCGCAGGGAGGTCACCGATGCCTTGATCCCGGCCAGCGGGGTGCGCAGGTCGTGGCTGACGGCGGCGAGCAGCGCGGTGCGGATGCGGTTGCCCTCGGCCAGCTCCTTCGCCTTGTCCGCCTCCTCCTGGAGCCGTCTGCGGTCCAGCACGACGGCGGCCTGCGCGGCGAACGCGGACAGCACACGGCGGTCGGAGGCCGGAAGCACCCGTCCCGACAGTGCCAGCGCCATATGGTCGCCTATCGGCATGTCGACATCCGCGTCCTCGGGGGACGCGGACGGGCGTGGGCCGACGCTCCCGGCGCAGGTCCACGGCGTGACGTCGCTCTCCCGCTCGAGGAGGGCCACGGACTCCATGCCGAAGGTCTCCCGCACCCGTTCGAGGAGTGCCTCCAGACTCGCCTCGCCGCGCAGCACGCTGCCCGCCAGGAAGGACAGGATCTCCGACTCGGCGCGCAGCCGCGCCGCCTGATGGGTGCGGCGCGCCGCGAGGTCCACCACGGACGCCACGGACACCGCCACCGCGACGAAGATGACGATGGCGACGATGTTCTTGGGGTCGGCGATCGTCAGGGTGTGGACGGGCGGGGTGAAGTACCAGTTGAGCAGCAAGGAGCCCACGACCGCTGAGGCCAGTGCCGGCAGGAGGCCGCCGAGCAGGGCCGCGGCGACCGTCAGCGTCAGGTACAGCAGCATGTCGTTGGCGAGGCCGACGTCGGGAGTGACCGAGGTGAGCAGCAGCGTGAGCAGCGCGGGCCCGAGGACTCCGGCGAGCCAGCCCCAGATGATCCGCCAGCGGCCGAGCCGCGCACCCCGCGCCACCGGGAGTCCGCGCCCCTTGCCCGCCTCGCCGTGGGTGATGAGGTGAACGTCCAGGTCCGGGCCCGACTCACGGGCCACCGTGGCCCCGACTCCCGGCCCGAACACGTACTGCCAGGTCTTGCGGCGGGAAACACCCAGCACGATCTGGGTGGCGTTGACGCCGCGTGCGAAGTCCAGCAGAGCGGCGGAGACGTCGTCTCCCACCACATGGTGGAAGGTGCCGCCCAGGTCCTCGACCAGGGTCCGCTGGACGGCGAGTTCTTTCGGAGAGGCCGAACTTAGGCCGTCGCTGCGGGAGATGTACACGGCGAGTACTTCACCGCCCGCGCCCTTCTCCGCCAGCCGCGCGGCCCGCCGGATCAGGGTGCGGCCCTCGGGACCGCCGGTGAGTCCCACCACGATCCGCTCGCGCGAACCCCAGATCTTCGACACCTGGTGCTCGCTGCGGTACGCGTTGAGGTACTCGTCCACCCGGTCCGCCACCCACAGCAGGGCCAGCTCCCGCAGCGCGGTCAGGTTTCCGGGCCGGAAGTAGTTGGACAAGGCCGCGTCGACCTTGTCCGGCTTGTAGATGTTGCCGTGCGCCATCCGTCGGCGCAGCGCCTGCGGCGACATGTCGACCAGCTCGATCTGGTCCGCCCGCCGCACCACCTCGTCGGGCACGGTCTCCTGCTGCCGGATACCGGTTATGGACTCGACGACGTCACCCAGGGACTCCAGATGCTGGATGTTGACGGTCGAGACGACATCGATCCCCGCCGCCAGCAGCTCCTCCACGTCCTGCCAGCGCTTGGAGTTGCGCGAGCCAGGGATGTTCGTGTGGGGCAGCTCGTCGACCAGGGCCACCTGGGGCCGTCGCGCGAGCACCGCGTCGACGTCCATCTCGGTGAAGCCGGTCTCCCGGTACTCGAGTTCCTTGCGGGGGATCTGCTCCAGACCGTGCAGCATCACCTCCGTGCGCGGACGGTCGTGGTGCTCCACGAAGGCCACCACACAGTCCGTGCCCCGCTCGATACGGCGGTGCGCCTCGGACAGCATGGCGTAGGTCTTGCCCACACCCGGCGCAGAACCGAGATAGATCCGCAGCTTGCCGCGTGCCATGTTCATCCCTCGAAGCGGTAGCCCATGCCGGGCTCGGTGATGAGATATCGGGGGTGCGAGGGGTCCGACTCCAGCTTTCGGCGGAGTTGGGCCATGTAGACCCGCAGATAGTTGGTCTTGCTGCTCTGGGACACCCCCCAGACCTCCTGGAGCAGGTATTTCTGGGTGATGAGCCGGCCGGGGTTGGTGACCAGGATCTCCAGCAGATGCCACTCGGTCGGGGTAAGCCGTACGTCCCTGCCGTCGCGGACGATCCTCTTGGCGAGGAGGTCGATGCTGAAGTCGTCCGTCTCCACCCACGTCGTTCCCGGGGTGAGCGGCACGTCCTCCGTGCGGCGGACGGCCGCCCTGAGGCGGGCCATGAGTTCGTCCATGCTGAACGGCTTGGTGACATAGTCGTCGGCTCCGGCGTCCAGCGCGGCCACCTTCTCGTCCGACGCCTGGCGGGCCGACAGCACCAGGACCGGCACACGGGTCCAGCCGCGCAGGCCCTTGATGACGGCCACGCCGTCCATGTCGGGCAGGCCCAGGTCCAGGAGCACCACGTCGGGCTGGCGCGCGGCGGCCAGACGCAGCGCGGTGGCGCCGTCGGGGGCCGCGTCCACCTCGTACCGGCGCGCCTGCATGTTGATCACGAGGGCTCGTACGAGCTGCGGGTCGTCCTCCACCACCAGCACCCGGGTCATGGGCGTGTGCCTTCCTGTCAGACGTGGGGGCCGCTCGCGCCGGACGCGGCGCAACCGGCCTCATGGCGGCGGGAGTCGGCCGCTCCGGGATGCCTCCCGGGCCGCCGACTCCCGTTCGGGTCGCGTGACGCCGTCAGCTCTTGGCCGACAGGGCCTTGAGTGCGATGTTGAGCTCCAGGACGTTCACCCGGGGCTCCCCGATGAAGCCGAGGGTTCGGCTCGTGATGTGGTCCTTGACCAGCTTCTCCACCTGGGCGACGGACAGGCCGTTCTTCTCGGCCACGCGGTGCACCTGGATCTCGGCGTACTGCGGGGAGATGTCCGGGTCCAGGCCGGAGCCGGAGGACGTCACCGCGTCGGCGGGGACGTCCGACGGCTTGACCGTGTAGCCGGACACCGAGTTGTCCTTGACTACCGCGGCCTTGGCGTCGAGCACCAGGGCGCAGAGCGTGCCGTCCTCGGGCTTGGCGGGGCACTTGCCGTTGACCGCGCCGTTGTCACCGGAGCGGTTGGTCGCGCCCGACAGGATCAGCGTGTACTGGGTGTTGACACTGTTGGCGCCCAGGCCGTTCTGGGGACGGCCCTGGAACCACTTCAGGTCGGGGTCGGGGGTCTCCTGGCCCTTCTTCAGCGGCAGGTTGTAGGCCTGGCCGATCAGCGAGGAGCCGACGACCTTGCCGTCCGCCTTGATCTCGGAGCCGTTCGCCTTGTTGCTGAACAGCCCCTGGGCTATGCCGGTGACGACCAGCGGGTAGATGACGCCGGTCACCAGGGTCAGCACGAGGAGGGCGCGCAGGCCCGCCCCGAGCAGCCGGGCGGTGTTCGTGACGGAATTTTTCATGGTGATCAGCACGCCTTTGAAGAGCTACAGCCCGGGAATGAGGGAGATGAGCATGTCGATGATCTTGATGCCGATGAAGGGGGCGATCAGTCCGCCGATGCCGTAGATCCCGAGGTTGCGGCGCAGCATCTTGTCGGCGCTCACCGGCCGGTACTGCACACCCCTGAGGGAGAGCGGCACCAGCGCGATGATGATCAGCGCGTTGAAGATGACGGCCGACAGGATCGCGGAGTCGGGCGAGGCCAGGTGCATGACGTTCAGCTTGTCCAGGCCGGGGTAGACCGCCGCGAACAGCGCCGGGATGATCGCGAAGTACTTCGCGACGTCGTTGGCGATGGAGAACGTCGTGAGCGCACCACGGGTGATCAGCAACTGCTTGCCGATCTCCACGATCTCGATGAGCTTGGTCGGGTTGGAGTCGAGGTCGACCATGTTGCCGGCCTCCTTCGCGGCCGACGTACCCGTGTTCATCGCCACGCCGACGTCCGCCTGCGCCAGGGCCGGGGCGTCGTTGGTGCCGTCACCGGTCATCGCGACGAGCTTGCCGCCCGCCTGCTCCCGCTTGATCAGCGCCATCTTGTCCTCGGGAGTGGCCTCCGCGAGGAAGTCGTCGACGCCCGCCTCCTCGGCGATCGCCTTGGCCGTCAGCGGGTTGTCACCCGTGATCATGACGGTCTTGATGCCCATGCGGCGCAGTTCCTCGAACCGCTCCCGCATGCCCTCCTTGACGACGTCCTTGAGGTGGATGACACCCAGCACCCGGGCACCCTCACCGTCGTGGACGGCGACCAGCAGCGGGGTGCCGCCGGACTCGGAGATACGGTTCGCGATCTTGTCCGCGTCCTCGGCGACCGTGCCGCCCTGCTCCTTGACCCAGGCGATGACCGAACCGGCCGCGCCCTTGCGGATCTTGCGCCCGTCGACGTCCACGCCCGACATACGGGTCTGGGCGGTGAAGGCTATCCACTCGGCGCCCGCCAGCTCGCCCTGGTGGCGCTCGCGCAGACCGTACTTCTCCTTGGCCAGGACGACGACGGAACGGCCCTCGGGCGTCTCGTCGGCGAGTGAGGAGAGCTGCGCGGCGTCCGCGACCTCGGCCTCGGTGGTGCCCTTGACCGGGACGAACTCGGCGGCCTGGCGGTTGCCGAGCGTGATGGTGCCGGTCTTGTCGAGCAGCAGCGTGGAGACGTCACCGGCGGCCTCGACCGCGCGGCCGGACATCGCGAGGACGTTGCGCTGGACCAGGCGGTCCATGCCCGCGATACCGATCGCCGAAAGGAGCGCGCCGATCGTGGTCGGGATGAGGCAGACCAGCAGGGCGACCAGGACGACCATCGTCAGGTGCGTGCCCGCGTAGTTCGCGAGCGGCGGCAGCGTGGCACAGGCCAGCAGGAAGACGATCGTCAGCGACGCCAGCAGGATGTTGAGCGCGATCTCGTTCGGCGTCTTCTGCCGGGACGCGCCCTCCACGAGGCTGATCATCCGGTCGATGAAGGTCTCGCCCGGCTTCGTCGTGATCTTGATGACGATGCGGTCCGACAGGACCTTGGTGCCGCCGGTCACCGCGGAGCGGTCACCGCCGGACTCGCGGATGACGGGCGCCGACTCACCGGTGATCGCGGACTCGTCGACGGACGCGACACCCTCGACGACGTCACCGTCGCCGGGGATGATGTCGCCCGCCTCGCACACCACCAGGTCACCGATGCGTAGTTCGGTACCCGCGACCTGCTCCTCGGACGTGCCGTCCGCGAGAAGTCGGCGGGCCACCGTGTCGGTCTTGGCCTTGCGCAGCGTGTCCGCCTGCGCCTTGCCACGGCCCTCGGCCACCGCCTCGGCGAGGTTGGCGAACACCACGGTCAGCCACAGCCAGGCACTGATCGCCCAGCCGAACCAGTCACCCGGATGCTGGAAGGAGAACACCGTGGTCAGCACGGAGCCGATCCACACCACGAACATCACGGGGGACTTGACCATCACCCGCGGGTCGAGCTTGCGGAAGGCCTCCGGCAGCGACTTGAGCAGCTGCTTGGGGTCGAAGAGACCCGCGCCGACACGGCCCTCGGCGGACTTGTTCCCGGTGGGTACGTCGCTGTGCGGCGCCCGGGTCGGAGTGGCAGTGGACATCGAGTCCTCTTGGTTCTCTGTACGAGTGGTCATGACGCCAGCCCCTCGGCCAGCGGACCCAGCGCCAGCGCCGGGAAGTACGTCAGACCGGTGATGATCAGGATTGCGCCCACCAGCAGTCCGGTGAACAGCGGCTTCTCGGTGCGCAGGGTGCCTGCGGTGGCCGGGACCGGCTTCTGCTCGGCGAGCGAACCCGCCAGCGCCAGGACGAAGACCATCGGCAGGAAGCGGCCCAGCAGCATCGCCAGCCCGGTCATGGTGTTGAACCAGTCGGTGTTCGCGTTCAGACCCGCGAAGGCCGAACCGTTGTTGTTCGCCGCCGAGGTGAAGGCGTACAGGACCTCGGAGAAGCCGTGGGCACCGGAGTTCAGCATCGAGTGCGGCGGGGTCGGCAGCGCCATCGACGCCGCCGTGAACACCAGCACCAGCGCCGGAGTGATGAGGATGTAGATCGCCGCGAGCTTGATCTCACGCGAGCCGATCTTCTTGCCCAGGTACTCGGGCGTGCGGCCGACCATGAGACCCGCGATGAACACCGCGATGATCGCCATGATCAGGATGCCGTAGAGACCGGAGCCCGTACCGCCCGGCGCGATCTCGCCGAGCATCATGCTCAGCATCGTGATGCCGCCGCCCAGACCGGTGAAGGAAGAATGGAAGGAGTCCACGGCGCCGGTCGAGGTCAGTGTCGTGGACACCGCGAAGATCGACGAGGCGCCGACGCCGAAGCGGGTCTCCTTGCCCTCCATCGCACCCCCGGCGATCTGGAACGCCGGACCGTGGTGAGCGAACTCGGTCCACATCATCAGGGCCGAGAAGCCGATCCAGATGGTGGCCATGGCGGCGAGGATTGCGTAACCCTGCTTGACCGAGCCGACCATGACGCCGAACGTGCGGGTCAGCGAGAACGGGATCAGCAGCAGCAGGAAGATCTCGAGCAGGTTCGTGAACGGGGTGGGGTTCTCGAAGGGGTGGGCGGAGTTGGCGTTGAAGTAGCCGCCACCGTTGGTGCCGACCTCCTTGATCGCCTCCTGGGAGGCGACGGCGCCGCCGTTCCACTGCTGCGAGCCGCCCATGAACTGGCCGACCTCGTGGATGCCGGAGAAGTTCTGGATGGCGCCGCAGGCGACGAGGACGACCGCGGCGACCACGGACAGCGGCACCAGGATGCGGATCGTGCCGCGCACCAGGTCGGACCAGAAGTTGCCCAGTTCACCCGTGCGCGAGCGCGCGAAACCACGCACCAGCGCCACGGCGACGGCGATGCCGACGGCCGCGGAGACGAAGTTCTGGACGGCCAGGCCGGCGGTCTGCACGACGTGACCCATGGTCTGCTCGCCGTAGTACGACTGCCAGTTGGTGTTGGTCACGAAGGACACGGCCGTGTTGAACGACTGCGCCGGATTGACCGAGGAGAAACCGAGCGAGCCCGGAAGGACTCCCTGGATCCGCTGGAGCAGGTACAGGAAGAGGACGCTAACCGCGGAGAAGGCGAGGACACCGCGCAGGTAGGCGGGCCAGCGCATCTCCGTGTCGGGGTTGGCACCGATGCCCTTGTAGATCCACTTCTCGACGCGCAGGTGCTTGTCGGAGGAGTAGACCCTGGCCATGTAGTTGCCAAGCGGTACGTAGCACAGCGCCAGCGCGCCGATCAGGGCGAGCAGCTGGAGCACGCCGTCAAGTACGGGACCCATGTCTCTCAGAACCTCTCCGGGAAGATCAGGGCGAGGACGAGATAGCCCAGCAGGGCGACGGCCACGACCAGGCCGACGATGTTCTCGGCAGTCACAGCTTCGTCACCCCCTTGGCGACGAGGATCACCAGCGCGAAGCACGCGATCGTGGTGACGACGAAGGCCAGATCGGCCATCGTGAACTCCTGGGATGAGGTTCGAGGGCTAAGGACTGGCTAAGCGAAACAGCCCTCCTGGCCGGATTCGACTCCCCTTGACGGGTCCCATACGGTCGGCTGCGCCCCTTTGACGCCACTCTGACGTCCCTCCCGCTGACCTGCGTGAACACATCTCCGCAGGACTGGCAGGGGGCGCTTCGCCGTCCGCCGCTGTGACCGCGTCAAGAACCGGCGGCTGCCCGTCAGAGTGGCGTCAAGGAAGGGTGCCCCCCACTCCCGCCGTCCCTATGGTCAGCGGTATGGGACGCCGCAACGACACGCGACGCGATACGCCGGGCGCTGACGCGCACGCACAGGGATCCGGCCAGACTGCGCACGATCGCCGCTGGGCCAGGGAGCTGAACAGCGCGACCCGCTGCGCGGCCCTGCTCCTGACCATGCTGCTCCTGATCGACTGGGGCTCCGGCAGCGCGACATGGTCGCGCGCCGCGCTGTGGCTCGCTCTGTCCGTACTGCTGTTCCTGGTGCTGCTCCCGCGCCGCGTGTCCGCCGGCGAGGGCTGGCTGGCCTCGCGCGGCCTGCTCGGCACCCGGCGGGTGCGCACCGACCGCCTGGTGTCGGTGCGCTGCCTGGAAGGCGTCTCCCAGCGGCTCGTCCTGCGGGACGTGTCCGGCGCCCGGGTCGAGCTCGACCCTCAGGTCCTGGTGAACAATCCCGACCTCTGGTACCGCCTCTGTGAGGACGCCCGGCGCTCCGAGGCCGAGGGCACCCTGCTGTGCGGGACGACGGCGCTGCGGCGGGTCCAGGACCGCGTCGACCGCGAGACGGTTCTGACCATGTTCAGGATGTCCGGCCTCGACTGACGGGGGACTGCCCGGCCGGGTACCGCTCGTCTCCGATCGGCTCGGCGCCCGGCAGGGACAGAACCATCGTCAGCCCGCCGCCGGGGGTGTCCTCTGCGGTGAGGGTTCCGTCCATCGCTTCGGTCAGTCCCTTGGAGAGGGCGAGGCCGAGGCCGAGGCCGGTGGTGTTGTCCGTGTCGCCGAGCCGCTGGAAGGGTTCGAACAGCCGGTCGCGGCCGGTCGGCGGCAGGCCGGGGCCTCGGTCCACGATCCGCAGTTCGACGCGCCCGGCGAGGGCACTGGCGGTCACCAGTACCGTGGCGCCGGGTGGGGTGTGGCGGGCGGCGTTGCCGACCAGGTTGGCGATCACCCGCTCCAGCAGGGGCGGATCGGCCAGCACCGGCGGGATGTCCTCCAGGCTCGAGGCCTCGATGCCGGGCACGTCCGCGAGCGCGGGCGGCAGGACTTCTTCCAGGGCGGTCGCCCGCAGGTTCAGCGTGAGTGCTCCGGCCTGCAGCCGGCTGAGGTCGAGGAGGTTCTCCACCAGCCGGCTGAGCTTCGCCATCGACTCGTCGGCGGTGGCCAGCAGTTCGTCCCGGTCCGCGGCCGAGAACTCCACGTCACGGCTGCGCAGCGAGGTGACGGCGGCCCAGCCCGCGGCGAGCGGGGTGCGCAGATCATGGCCGACGGCCCGCAGCAGCGCCGTACGCATCCGGTCGGCGGCCTTGACCGGTTCGACCTCGGCGGCGGCCTCGGCGAGCCGGGCCCGCTCGACGGCGGAGCCCACATGCGCGGCGAAGGCCGCGAGCACCCGCCGCTCGGACGCCGAGAGCGCCCGGCCGCGCAGCACCAGGAAGGCCTCGACACCGGCCGGCACGACGGTGACGCCCTCGCCCTCCGGGGGCTTGTTCACCAGTTCGACCGACTCCATGCCGAAGGTCTCCCGGGTGCGTTCCAGCAGCGCGGGAATCGTCTGGCCTCCGCGCACGATGCTGCCCGCCAGCGACGACATGGTCTCCGCCTCGGCCGCCGCACGGGCCGAGCGCCGGGACAGGCGCAGGGAGCGGTCCACGACGCCCGCGACCACGGCGGCCACCACGACGAAGACCGCGAGGGCCAGCAGGGCGTTCGGGTCGCTCAGCGTGAACTGGCCTATGGGCGGGATGAACCAGTAGTTGAGGAGCAGCGACGCGGTCAAAGACGCGATCACGGCCGAGACGACCCCGCCGATGCAGGCCACGCCCACCACGGTGAGCAGGAACAGCAGCGCTTCGCTGGTGAGGTTCAGGGGGCCGCGCATCTGGGCGAGGCCGAGGGTAAGCAGCACCGGCAGTACCAGGCCGGCTACCGGCCCGGCGATCAGCCGGGCCGTGGAGAGCGTACGGCGCCGCGACGGCAGCAGGGTGCCGCGACCGGCCCGCTCATGCGTGACGCGGTGGACGTCGATGTCACCGGACCGGGCGATGACGGCGTCCCCGGTTCCCAGGCCCGTGAGGAAGGTCTCCAGGCGGCCTCTGCGGCTGGTGCCCAGGACCAGCTGGGTGGCGTTCTCGGAGCGGGCGAACTCCACGAGGGTGGTGGCCACGTCGTCGCCGACGACCGAGTGGTAGCTGCCGCCGAGGTCCTCGACCAGCCGTCGCTGCCGGACCAGCGAGGCGTGCGAGACCCCGGCGGCCAGGGCGTCGCTGCGGGCCACGTGCACGGCGAGGAGATCGCCGCCGGCGGACCGGGCCGCGATCCGGGCGGCGCGCCGGATCAGCGTGTCGCCCTCGGGGCCGCCGGTCAGGGCGACGACCACGCGCTCGCGGGTCTCCCATACGCCGCCGATGGCGTGCTCGGCCCGGTACGTCTGGAGCGCCTCGTCGACCCGGTCGGCCACCCACAGCAGCGCCAGCTGGCGCAGCGCGGTCAGGTTTCCGGGCCGGAAGTAGTTGGCAAGTGCGGCGTCGATCTTCTCGGGCGCGTAGATGTTGCCGTGCGCCATGCGCCGGCGCAGTCCGTCGGGCGGCATGTCGACCAGCTCGATCTGGTCGGCCCGGCGTACGACCTCGTCGGGGACCGTCTCGTGCTGCGGCACCCCGGTGATCTTCTCGACGACGTCCTTCAGGGACTCCAGATGCTGGATGTTCACGGCGGTGACGACGTCGATCCCTGCCTGCAGCAGCCGTTCCACGTCCTGCCAGCGCTTGGCGTTGCGGTCCCCGCCGGGCACGTTGGTGTGGGCCAGCTCGTCCACGACCACCACTCCGGGCCCGCGTTCCAGCACCGCGTCCAGATCCATCTCCGGGAAGACCCCGCCGCGGTACTCACACCGGGCGCGGGGCACGGTCTCCAGGCCCTCCAGCATGCGCTCGGTATGAGGGCGGCCGTGGCACTCCGCGAACCCGACCACCACGTCCGCGCCGCGCAGGGCGCGGCGCCGCGCCTCGTCGAGCATCCGGTAGGTCTTGCCCACGCCGGGTGCCGCCCCGAGGTAGACCTTCAGTCGTCCGGGCTGTACGTCCTTCATCGCAGCCGAAGCGCTCCGCTCACTGGCTCAACTCCTCGCGGGAATGAGTCGCATCTCACCTTCGATGCCCCACGGAATCCTGTCCGCGGGCCGGTGGGTACGGCCGTTAGCGGATCCTTGGCGGCGGTCCTGTGGACCTTGACACTGTCTTGACACCGCTCGTACCGATAGGGTGAAGGCGGTGTGCCGGGAAGTCTGGTCGGCGGGGAGCCATGGTGGCTCCCGATCTAGGTCCAGGGGACGGCATGCGCAGCGTAGGGACGGTTCTCTCACTTGTGGTACTTGCCACCGTTGTGGCGACCTTCGCCCGCCGGTGGCGCATTCCTGCGCCCTCGCTGCTGGTAGTGGCGGGCCTCGCGGTCGCCCTGCTGCCGGGCACTCCGCACATCCAGATCAGCCCGGACGTGATCGGGCTCGTCGTGCTGCCGCCTCTCCTGTACGCGAGCGCGGAGGAACTGTCGTGGCGTGAGCTGCGCGCGGTGTGGAAACCGGTGGGAGTGCTCTCCGTGGGGCTGGTCATGGCTTCGGCGGCGGCGGTGGGTGCGGTGGCCACACTCGTGACGCCTCTGCCGTGGCAGATGGCGCTCGTGCTGGGCGCCGTGCTGGCCAGCACCGACCCGGTGGCGGTCACCGCACTGGGCAGGCGGCTGGCGCTGCCGCCCAAGGTCCAGGTTCTGGTGCAGGCGGAGAGCCTCTTCAACGACGCGACCTCCCTGGTGCTGTTCCGGGTGGCGGTGAGCGTCGCCGTGGCGTCCGCCGCCGCGGACTGGGGCGCCGCAGGAAGTGAGTTCGTGCTGCTCGCGGGCGGAGGCACAGTGATAGGTGCCGTGCTCGCCGGGGTGGTCACGCTGATCCGGCGGCGTACCGAGGACCCGGTCCTGGAGACGGTGATCGCTCTGGTCACGCCGTACGCCGCGTACGTCCTCGCGGAGGCCGCGCACACCTCGGGCGTCACGTCGGTGGTGGTGGCCGGGGTTGTCCTCGGCGGCCGTGGCGACCGGCTGACCAACGCCCGCATCAGGCTCCAGCTGCACGCTGTGTACGGCACGGTGGTGTTCCTGCTGGAGAGTGTCGTCTTCAGCCTGATAGGTCTCGCCCTGCCCGCGCAGGTGCGGGCCCTGTCCGACGGAGACCGGGCCTGGCCCCTGTATGCGCTGGCCGTCGCCGCGACGCTCGTCGCCGTGCGCCTGCTGTGGCTGG
Organism: Streptomyces sp. NPDC047022; assembly: GCF_040644155.1. Classification (NCBI taxonomy): domain Bacteria; kingdom Bacillati; phylum Actinomycetota; class Actinomycetes; order Kitasatosporales; family Streptomycetaceae; genus Streptomyces; species Streptomyces sp. NPDC047022. Next base: position 125,388 of record NZ_JBEYVV010000012.1, read on the forward strand.
TGCCCCTGTCGGCGGTCGTGCAGCGGCAGGGCGGGGGCCGGCGCATGAACTGGCGGATGCCTCTGGTGCTGACGTGGGCGGGCACCCGGGGTGTGGTCCCGCTGGCCGCGGCGCTGTCCATCCCGGTCGCCACGGCGCACGGCGGCGCGCTGTCGCAGCGGCCCCTCGTGCTCGTCCTGACGACATCGGTCGTGGTCGTCACCCTGGTCGTCCAGGGGTTCACGCTGGCTCCGGTCGTCCAGCGCTCGGGTATCGCGCTCGAGCCCGACCACACGGATCGCGAGGAGGCGTCGGCCCGCTGCCGTCTGGCCGGCGCAGGCATCCGCCGCCTGGACGAGCTGGCCGAGCTGGAGGCGGCACCGGACGTCGTCCTCGACCGGCTCCGTCGGGGTCTGAACGCACGCCTCGACGACGCCCGGGACCGTCTGGCCGACAGCGACGACGATCACGGCGACGGGGCCCCGGCCGAGTCCGCCGACCTCGCCTACCGCCAGCTGCGCCGCGACCTGATAGCGGTGGAGTCGAAGGAGCTGCGGCTGCTGTACGACGAGCACGCGATCAGCGACACGACCCGCAGGCGCCTGCAGCGGTCCCTGGACCTGGAGGAGGCGAGGCTCGCCGACGCTTGAGCGTTACGCGTGAACACCACTCGGGCTCAGCGGAACTCGGCCAGCCGGGGCCGCAGCCCGAGAACGGTGAGGAAGGCCGCGGCGAGCAGCAGCCCGCCCGCCCAGGGCAGCAGTCCGCTCACGGCTGAGCGGCCTTCACGCACCGAGGATGTGAAGTGTGCGCGGTTGATGCCGGCCACCCGGTCGAGCGCGGTCATCCACTGCCCGAAGTGGGCGTTGGACGTGCCGGGTTGCCAGCCCATGCAGAACTCGTCCGCCTCATCTTCCTTCCCGGCGGCCAGCAGCGCGCGGACCGTCCGGTCGTCGCGTTCGTAGACGGCGTAGGCGTCGACGGTCTGTTCGGCCGCGGCGCGCTCCCCGGGGAAGGTGATGTTGTCGAGTTCGCGGCGGAACTCGCCGGTGAAGCGCAGGTCGTGGTGGTCGGATCGGTATGCCTGCCAGGTGGAGGTGAGCTCGCCGTCGTAGGTCTCCAGGCTCGCGTCCTTGATCCCGTACAGCTCCTGGGACTTGGCGAGGAACGACCGCGCGTACTGGTCGCGGCGGCCGGGGTCGAGGAGGTAGCGGCTCTCGTCGGCGTTGGCGTCGTAGGCGGTGGCACGGGCCCGGGAGAGGGCGACGACGGAGTCGAAGGCGTCGTGGCGTGCGACCTTCAGATGCCCCGCGCAGGCGGAGAGCATCTGCGCGCCGAGGAGCACGGCGACCAGGGTGCACACGGTGGCGGCGAGGAGGCCTGGGTTGAGGATCCGCCGGAAGCGGCGCGCCAGGTACCACTGCAGGACGCCCAGCGCGACGAGGACGATGAAGCCGAGGGCCAGGACGGCGGCCAGTTGGGCCGAGAGTGTGGAACGGGCCTGGTTGTAGCGTGTGTTGAAGGCGTCGTCGTTCGACTGTACGAGCCGTCTCGCGTTCGGCAGCAGGTGCTGCTGGAGGAGATCCGTCGCCTTGCGGTAGTCGCCGAGCGCGTCCGCCTTGCCGCCGCTGTGTCCGTCGTTCTCGAGGGCGCGGCCGATCAGCTCCTGGTACTCCGCGAAGTCGTCCGTCAGTGACTCGACGGTCCGCTCGTCGGCCGCGTCGCCCTGGGCGGCGACGGCCAGGGCACGCAGATCGTGTCCGATCTCGCGGCGGGCGTCCCCGTAGTAGCCGACCGCCTTGTCGTACGGGGTCCGCAGCCGTCCCCGGCCCGCGTCGCCGTTGGACAGCAGGATGTTGGCGGCCTGCGCGTCCATGTCGTTCAGGGCGAGGTCGAGGTCGGCGGCGCTCGTGGTGCGGGGCGCGTCGCGGTCGGCCACGGAGTCCCAGGTGCCGGAGGCGGCCAGGCCGGCGAGCAGGAGCAGCAGCGCCAGGGCGACGGTGAGCGAGACCGTGGCCGCGCGCACAAGACGCAGCCGCGCGGGCAGGGTGGCCCAGTAGCGGCGGCGCAGAGCGGCCCGCGCGGCCACGGTCTCGCGAGGGAGGCGGGGCCTCCGTCCGCCGGGTCGCGGCCCCCTTCCTGGCCGCGACCCGGTACCCCCCTCGGGCGGGGCGACCGCCCTCTTCCGTGGCCGTGCACCTGCCTCCTCGCTGGGGCTGTGCGCTGTTCCGGCCGTGATCGTCACGGTCCCTCCAACAACATCTGGCCACGGACGGTCGCCCGTCCCCCGTGCCGCTCAGTCTGCGTCCGGTTCCGGCCATGGACCGGCCGCGTTGACGCGCCCCTGACGCGCGGTCAGGCCGCTTTGACGGGACCTTGACGGACGTCGCGCGAGGCCCGTATGAGAGCCGCAAATTCCGTGCTGAGCTGGCGGGTTGAGGTGTCTTGAAGAGATAGGTTCTCTGTCGGCCGCCCTGAGGTCGCGGACGTCAGTGGCATGACGAGTCCCCTTCGGAACCAGCGTTCCGAGACACCTCGGGCGGCGCAGCGCGCGGCGCCCCGTCGTCCCACGCCCGGCGACCGCGCGCCCGCCGTGGGGGGGCCGGGGCCCCCCCCCCCACCGCCCCCCCCCCCCCCCCCGGCCCCCCCCCCCGGCCCCCCCCGGGGGGCGCGGGCGGCCGGCGGCCCGCTCCAAGCCCCCGGGCGCGCCCCCC
>NZ_JBEYVV010000012.1:128090-141768 GCF_040644155.1 Streptomyces sp. NPDC047022
CATCGCCCGGGCGAACCATCCGACGGGCACCGCCACCCACGGCTGCGCGTCGCCGCCCCGGCACCACACGGCCCGCCCCCGCCCCGGCTGCCCGCACGGCCGTTACCGCCGAGGAGGCGCGGGCGGCCGTCGACCGTCTCATCGCCGCCGAGCGCGCCGCACGGTCCGGCGCATTCGGCACTTGTCGGCCGCGCCGCCTGAACCGCACAACACGGACTGGCATGACGCTGCGTATTCGACCCTGGCACATCGGTCCCCTCGGTGAGCCCCGAAGCCACTGGGTCCGATTCCTGTGCTTTTGACGCGGCACTGATGTCGGTCTGATGGCGCTCTGACGGGATGCCCGTCGTTCTTAACGGAAGATTGACGCCGTTCACCCGGTCAGCCATGGGCCTGCGCGTCACTCTCTGCATACGCTAATGCGGCCGTCCGTGTGATGGCGCAAACCCTCACCTAGCCGTACCCCGGGAGAGCACGCCCATGGCCACCACCGAACACCCCCCTGCGAGCCGATTGCGGGCGTGGATGCTGGAGGGGCTGTCCGACATGGGCAAGGGTGCCCCTGAAGCCGACAGTGAGAAACAGCCGGTCCAGACCGGGCATCAAGGGCAGCGCTGGTGGCGGGTGATGTGCCTGACCGGCGTCGACTACTTCTCCACCCTCGGCTACCAGCCAGGCATCGCCGCCCTCGCCGCCGGACTGCTCTCCCCCATCGCCACCATCGTGCTGGTGATCGTCACCCTCGCCGGCGCCCTGCCCGTCTACCGGCGCGTCGCCGAAGAGAGCCCGCGAGGTGAGGGCTCCATCTCGATGCTGGAGCGGCTGCTGTCCTTCTGGCAGGGCAAGCTCTTCGTCCTCACCCTGCTCGGCTTCGCCGCCACCGACTTCCTGATCACCATCACCCTCTCCGCCGCCGACGCCTCCACCCACCTGGTCGAGAACCCCCACCTCACCAGCACCCTCCAGGGCCACCAGATGGCCATCACCCTCTTCCTGGTGGCCCTGCTCGGCGCGGTCTTCCTCAAGGGCTTCCTTGAGGCCATCGGCGTCGCCTTCGCCCTGGTCGGCATCTACCTGGCGCTCAACGTCGTCGTGGTCGTGGTCGGCCTGTGGCATGTGGCCACCGCCGGTCATGTGATCACCGACTGGTCGGGGGCCCTGACCGCCGAACACGGCAATGTCTTCGTCATGGTCGGCGTGGCGCTGATCGTGTTCCCGAAGCTGGCGCTCGGCCTGTCCGGTTTCGAGACGGGTGTCGCGGTCATGCCGCATGTGCAGGGCGACCCCGGCGACACCGAGGAGCGGCCCACCGGCCGTATCCGGGACACGAAGAAGCTGCTGACCACGGCCGCCGTCATCATGAGCGGCTTCCTGATCACCACCAGCTTCATCACCACGCTGCTGATCCCGGAGAAGCAGTTCCAGCCGGGCGGGCAGGCCAACGGCCGCGCCCTGGCCTACCTCGCGCACCAGTACCTGGGCGGCGCCTTCGGCACCGTCTACGACGTCTCGACCATCGCGATCCTGTGGTTCGCGGGCGCCTCCGCCATGGCCGGCCTGCTCAACCTGATGCCCCGCTACCTGCCCCGCTACGGCATGGCACCCCACTGGGCCCGCGCCGTACGACCCATGGTCATCGTCTTCACCCTGATCGCCTTCCTCGTCACCTGGATCTTCGACGCGAACGTCGACGCCCAGGGCGGCGCCTACGCCACCGGCGTCCTCGTCCTCATCAGCTCCGCCGCCATCGCCGTGACCATTGCCGCCCGCAAGGCCGGACAGCGCAAATGGACGATCGCCTTCGCCGTCATCTCCGCCGTCTTCCTCTACACCACCGTCGTCAACGTCATCGAACGCCCCGACGGCGTCAAGATCGGCGCCTGCTTCATCGCCGGAATCATCCTCGTCTCCCTGCTCTCCCGCCTCGCCCGCGCCTTCGAACTGCGGGTGACCAGCGTGACCCTCGACACCATGGCCGAACGGTTCGTCCGGGACATCGCCAGCCGGAAGATCCGGTTCATCGCCAACGAGCCCGACAACCGGGACGCCGCCGAGTACCGCGCCAAGATCGAGCAGATGCGCGCCGACAACGACATCACGCCTCAGGACGACGTCGTGTTCGTGGAGGTGACGGTCGGCGACCCGTCGGAGTTCGAGGGTGGGCTGACCGTACGGGGTGAGGTGCTGCACGACCGCTACCGCGTGCTGACGCTTGAGTCGACGTCGGTCCCGAACGCCCTGGCGGCGCTCATGCTGCACGTGCGCGACGCGACCGGCTGCATCCCGCACATCTACTTCGAATGGACCGAGGGCAGCCCCTTCACCAACTTCCTGCGCTTCTTCCTCTTCGGCCAGGGCGAGGTGGCCCCCGTGACACGAGAGGTACTGCGCGAGGCGGAACGGGACCGGGGGCGACGGCCCCGCGTCCACGTAGGCTGACCCCGGCGGCTCCCGGCTCTGCGCGCGGCACGCGCTCGCAGAGCCGGGGAATCTCAGGCCCGCGCAGGCGTTGAAGCTCGTGTGAGCTCAGTGATCGCGCAGGTCCGCTTCTCCGTACTCGACCGCTCGCGCACCCGTGAAGGGCATGACGCGAGCGAGGCCCTGCGGGACACCGTGCAACTGGCCCGGGAGGCCGAGCTTCTCGGCTACCACCGCTTCTGGGTGTCCGAGCACCACGGTGTGCCCGGTGTCGCGGGGTCCGCGCCGACCGTGCTCGCCGCGGCCGTGGCGGGGGCGACCGGCACGATCCGGGTGGGGACGGGCGGCGTGATGCTGCCCAATCACCGGCCGCTCGTCGTGGCCGAGCAGTTCGGGGTGCTGGAGTCGCTCTTCCCGGGACGGATCGACATGGGGCTCGGCCGGTCCGTCGGCTTCACGGACGGGGTGCGCCGGGCACTGGGCCGGGACAAGGGCGACGCGGACGACTTCGCGGCCCAACTCGACGAGCTGCTCGGTTGGTTCCGCGGCACCTCCGCCACCGGGGTGCACGCACGGCCCGCCGAGGGGCTGGCCGTGCCGCCTTTCGTGCTGGCCCTGGGCGAGGGCGCCGACATCGCCGCCCGGGCCGGGCTCCCCCTGGTCATCGGGGACCTGAGGAACCGGGAGAAGATGCTGCACGGGATCGAGCGCTACCGTGCGGGATTCCGGCCGTCCGTGTGGGCGGGCGAGCCGTACGTCATCGTGTCCGGCACGGTCGCCGTCGCCGGCACCCCGCAGGACGCCCGGCGCATCCTTCTGCCCGAGGCATGGTCGATGGCGTACGCGCGGACCCACGGCGCCTTCCCGCCGCTGCCGCCCGCGGAGCGCGTGGAGTCACTGGCGATGAGCGCCAAGGAGCGCGGTCTGTACGAGGCAGGGCTCACCGGCAATGTCGCGGGTACCGAGGAACAGGTCGCGGGCGAACTGGAGAACCTGCTCAAGGAGACGGGGGCGCAGGAGGTCCTCGTCACGACCAGTACGTACGACCGCGCGGCCCTCGTGGACTCGTACCGGAGGCTGGCGCGCGTCGCCGGGCTCGGCGCGCGGTCCAGCGGGCGAGCCGGCCCGCTGGGGGTCACAGGCCCAGATCGCTCAGGCCCGGATGGTCGTCCGGACGGCGTCCCAGGGGCCAGTGGTACAGCCGCTCCGACTCCTTGATGGGGAGGTCGTTGATGCACGCGTGGCGCCGGGTCATCAGGCCGTTCTCGTCGAACTCCCAGTTCTCGTTGCCGTAGGAGCGGAACCAGTTGCCGGAGTCGTCGTGGCTCTCGTAGGCGAAGCGCACGGCGATGCGGCTGCCGTCGAAGGCCCACAGTTCCTTGATGAGCCGGTAGTCCAGCTCCCGCCGCCACTTGCGGGTCAGAAAGGCGACGATCTCGTCACGGCCGGCGATGAACTCCGCGCGGTTGCGCCAGCGGGAGTCCACCGAGTAGGCGAGCGCGACCTTCCCGGGGTCGCGGGTGTTCCAGCCGTCCTCCGCCTGCCTCACCTTCTCCGCGGCCGTCTCCCGCGTGAAGGGCGGGAACGGGGGGCGCGGTTCGTCGGTCATGTCGCCTCCGTCGGTATGAGAGCCGGTCAGCCGTCCAAATCGTGCAGTGACATCGTCAGCCCTCCGCGCGACGACCGCCCGGCCGGTTCCGGCTCGGACCCGTCACCGTGTGGCCGCCGAAGCGCGGAGAACGTGCGTTCTCTGCTCGACGGCCACGATACGAGAACGCCGGTTCTCAGGCAAGGTCACCCTGTCCCCCTCATCGGCGCGGTGCCGGATGCGCGTGCTCCGCGGACGGCAGCCCGAGAGCTCGCTGGGCCTCTCGGGCCAGGGCGCGGCGGTCCGTTCCGGTGTCCGGTGCGAGCGCCGGGGTGAGCCGGACCTCCGCGACGAGCCGGTGCGCCGACACGACCCGCCACACCGATGTCAGCAGTGAGTCGCTCCCCACGAACGCGGGCGCGGAGCTGGCCTGCCCCCCGTCGAACCGGTAGAGGAGCCGCACCGGCTGGACGGGCACGCCCGCGTCCAGTGCCGCCTGGAAGGCCGCCCGCCGGAAGTACCCCTGCGCCCGGCCGCACCAGGTGCTGCCCTCGGGGAAGACCACGACCGCCGAACCGGCGCGCAGGCCGTCCGCGATCCGCGCGACCGTGTCCGGCAGCGCCCTCAGCCGGTCGCGGTCGATGAAGAGCGCTCCGCTCGCCGCCGTCAGCGCACCCGCCACCGGCCACTGCCGTATCTCGGTCTTCGCGAGCATCCTGCCGGGCCGGACGGCGGCGAGCAGCGGGATGTCCAGCCAGGAGATGTGGTTGGCGACCATCAGCAGCCCGCCGTGCCGCGGCGCCTCACCGGTGATCCGTACACGGACTCCGGCGGCGCTCACGACCACACGGCACCATGTCCTGATGATCCGCTCGCGCGGTGCCACGGCCAGCAGACGGACGGCGGGGAAGAGCGCGACGCCGCCGATGAGCAGGACCAGCACGCTCGCCAGCCGGAGCACGGCACGCGGTATCGCGCGCGCGGACGCCGTGGCGTCCACACAGGAGCCCGGCGTGCACGGGGCACTCGGCAGCCAGGCACTCGCGGGGGCGGCTGCCGCCCCGGCGGCGGCGTCCGCGCGGCGCGGCCCGGCCACCGTCGCGGGAGCCGGGATCGCCACCACGGCCGTGCCCTGGCCCGCGAGGACCGGAGTGCCGCGGCGCGGACGCAGGAGCACGGCGGTACGGGACACGTACCTCACAGCCGTTCTGGGCATCGTCGTCACGCCGGGACGAGGGAGAGGAAGTGCCGCAGGTAGCGCGCGTTGACCCGGCGCATCGACAGCAGGACGTACAAGTCGGCGACGCCGAAGTCCGGGTCGTGCGCGGGCTCGCCGCACACCCAGGCGCCCAGGCGCAGATAGCCGCGAAGCAGCGGCGGGAGCTCCTGGTGACCGGCGGAGGCCGGGGTGTCGGAGCGCCAGGGCAGCAACGGCCGCACGCGGTACTCCTCAGGGGCCAGGTGCTTGGTCCGTACCCGTTCCCAGGTGGCCGCGGCCATCGCGCCGCCGTCGGCGAGAGGCAGGGAGCAGCAGCCGGCGAGCCATTCGTGGCCGCCGTCGACCATGTAGCGGGCGATGCCCGCCCAGATCAGTCCGATGACCGTGCCGTCCCGATGATCGGGGTGGACGCAGGAGCGGCCGACCTCCACGAGCCCGGAGCGGATCGAGGCGAGCGGGCCGAGGTCGAACTCGCCCTCGGAGTAGAGCCGGCCGGCGATCGCGGCGCGCTCCGGCGGGAGCAGCCGGTAGGTGCCCACGACCTGGTCGGTCAGCGTGTCCCGGACGAGCAGGTGGTCGCAGTACGCGTCGAACGCGTCGATGTCGAGGCCCGGCTGCGGGGTGGCCAGGAGGGCACCCATCTCCCCGGCGAAGACGTCGTGACGCAGCCGCTGCGCCGCGCGGACGTCGTCCTCGTCACGGGCGAGGCTCACGGTGTAGCGGGCGGGTGCCACGGGCGATGGGGGGCTGGCGAGGGTGGAAACGCCGGTCATGGCTCTCTCCTGGTCACGTGCCGTTGGGGTGGGCTACCCCCTGCTCGAACGCCGCTGAGAGCCTGGGGTACGCGGACCCGGTCGGTGCGGTGCGCGCGATCCTGTTCTTCCGACGCCGGTTGGCGTACGCGTGACCACTGCCCGGAGGCTGGATGTGGGAATGCTGAATGCCAGGGGTGGCCCGGCCAAGGACCCGGGGTCCATGACCGTAGCCGATGTGACCGCGAGCCCCGGCCCGGCCGCTGTCCTTCGCCTGCCGACGCTTCCGGGACGGACGTCAGAGCGCTGTGCGATGCCTGAGGCCGTCGAGGATGAGATCGAGGAGGCGTTCGGCCTGTTCACGCTGGTCGGGTTTTCCTGAGGCGAGAGCGACGCCGGTGAGGGCGGCGAACATGTCCGGGGCGCTGATGTCCGGTCGGATGGTCCCGGCGGTGGTCGCGGCGTCCAGGAGCGAGGTGAGGGCGGTCATGATCAGCTCGCGGCTCTGGGCGTAGGGGTTGACGCCGGAGTCGACGACGGCACGAAGCGCATCGGCCATCCCCAGTTTCGCCGTGGCGTAGTCGATGAAGCGCCCCATCCAGGCGCGAAGCGCCTCGTGTGGAGGCATGGCCGCCAGGAGGTCGGGGGCGGCGTCGCACAGTCGGCTCAGTTCGTTGCGATAGGCGGCCTCGATCAGCAGTTCCCGGGTGGGGAAGTTCCGGTAGAGGGTGCCGGAGCCCACGCCCGCTTCCTTGGCGACGCGTTCGAGGTGCGCGTCCAGCCCTTCTTCGGCAAAGACTCGCGCGGCTGCGGTGAGGATCTTCTCCCGGTTGCGCCGTGCGTCGGCGCGCAGCGGTTTCCCGGCGCCTGTGGTCATGGGAGGGGGCCCTTCGTCGTCCAGGGTTGCTAAGTGGAGACGCCTCCGGTTATGTTCCATGAAGCGGCGGCGCCTCCACTTCTGAGTGTAGGGCACATGCCTCCGTCGCCCGCGCGGTGCGGGCACACCCACTCAGAGGAGAAAACGATGAGCCTCCCGCTCGAAGGCAAGGTCGCCGTCGTCACCGGCGGCGCGTCCGGCGTCGGCCTGGGGATCGCCCGCGAATTCGTGGACCAGGGAGCCTTTGTGGTCATCACCGACCTTGAACAGAAGCCGCTGGACGAAGCGGTCGCCGGGATCGGACCGAACTGCGCGGGCATCGTGGCCGACGTCACCGCGCTCGCGGACATGGAGGCCGTGTACGAGGAGATCAAGACCCGGTACGGGCGGCTCGACGCCATCGTCGCCAACGCCGGAATCGGCGCCCACGCACCGCTCGGTGAGATCACCGAGGCGCAGTTCGACCGGACCTTCGACGTCAACGCCAAGGGCGTCCTGTTCACCGTCCAGCCGGCCCTGCCGCTGCTGCCGCCCGGCGGCACCGTCGTCATCATCGGCTCGACGGCCTCCATCCAGCCGCCGCGCGGAATGGGGCTCTACGGAGGCTCGAAGGCCGCGGTACGCGCCTTCATCCGGTCCTGGATCCAGGACATCAAGGGCTCCGGCGTCCGCATGAACGTCCTCAGCCCGGGTGCGGTCGACACCGACTCCCTGCGGAACGCTCTGGGGATGGCGCAGGGCGCGGATCAGGTCGATGCCGCGGTCAGGCTCATGGGCGAGGGCAACCCGACAGGGCGGATCGCCGACCCCCGCGAAATGGGCAAGGCCGCGGCGTTCCTCTCCAGCAACGCCTCCAGCTTCATCACCGGCGTGGAACTCTTCGTCGACGGCGGCATGGCACAGGTCTGACCGGCCCGGTTCGCTCAGTGAAGACCGCGGCGGCTCATCCGGTCCCGTAGCCGGTCCCAGGGCCCCCGGACGGACGCGGTGAGCCGTGTCAGGCGCGGCGCGGCGGGCGCACCGGGCCGCGAACCGGCAGGGGCGAGCGCTTCGGTCCGGCGTGCCCCGGTCCCCGCGTCGCGCAGGACGGCGGCCGGGCTCATGGGCTGCAGGCGTGGGAAGACCCGCTGCTCCAGATCGACCACATGCCGGGTGACATCGGACGCGAGGGACAGCAACAGGTCCGTGTACCGCTCGTTCCGCGGCGCAACGGTCTCCAGGGACCTCAGCGTCTGCTCGATGTCCCTGTCCACGGCGAGCAGCCCGTGCGTCCACTGGTCACCGTCCGGGACGTAGCGGCGCACGAGCGGGTGCAGGTGTTCCCTCTCCGTCACCAGATGGCGCACCAGGCAGCCGCTGACCTGTTCGACGAATGAGGTGCGCTCATCGCTGCCGGGTTGCGCGGACCGCACACGGTCGAGCAGGCTCTGGATCCTGCGGTGGTCCGCCGCAAGCTCCTCGAGGATGTCGCGGTCGCTCCCCACGTGTGCTCCTTGAAGACGGGCCGACGGGCACCGGCTGCTGCCCGAGTGGGGGTTCCCGCCGGCTCACGGTTTCATGCTCCTGCGCTACCCGCCACTGGTTGCTGGTTGAGGAACGCGGCCGTCGGGTATTCCTGCGCCCGTCGTGTGACCCAGGGGGTCGCGCGTCCCACACGGAAGGCGAACGAGGAGCGTGGTGCGGGCATGCTGCTACGGCGACGCGGGGAAAGGACGACGGGAAGGGCGCGGCAGGGGGCCTTCCGGGCGTATGTCGCGGCCGACCGGCGGTCGCCCGTGTCGGAACTCGCCGGTCAGCTGATGCGCAAGGCCTTCCCCGACCACTGGTCGTTCTTCCTGGGGGAGATCGCGCTCTACAGCTTCGTCGTCCTCTTGCTGACGGGGACCTACCTCACGCTCTACTTCGATCCCAGCCTGGTCAAGGTGCCCTACAAGGGCCCCTATGTGCCGTTGCGGGGACTGCTCGTCTCGCAGGCGTACGACTCGACGCTTCATCTGAGCTTCGATGTGCGCGGCGGTCTGCTGATGCGGCAGATGCACCACTGGGCGGCCCTCGTCTTCGTGGCCGCCATCGGCGTCCACATGATGAGGGTCTTCTTCACGGGTGCCTTCCGCAGGCCCCGGGAGATGAACTGGGTCATCGGGCTGACGCTGTTCCTGCTCGCCCTGCTGGAGGGCTTCTGCGGCTACTCGCTGCCGGACGACCTGCTGTCCGGCACGGGGCTGCGCACCGCCAACTCCATCGTCCTGTCGATCCCGGTTGTCGGCACCTACCTGAGCTTCCTGTTCTGGGACGGTCAGTTCCCCGGCACCGCGATCAACCGCCGTCTGTACATCACTCATGTGCTCTTCGTCCCCGGCGCCCTCATCGCCCTGGTCACCGTGCATCTGATCATGGTGATCTATCTGAAGCACACTCAGTGGGCGGCACCCGGGAAGACCAACCGCAACGTCGTCGGCCGGCCGATGTTCCCCTCGTTCGTCGCCAAGTCGACCGGACTGTCGCTGATCGTCGGCGGCGTCACCGCATTGCTGGGAGCGGTCGCACAGATCAACCCCGTGTGGGTCTTCGGCCCGTACCGGCCCGATCAGGTCTCCACCGACGCCCAGCCGGACTGGTACGTGGGATTCCTCGAGGGAGCGCTGCGGCTGATGCCCGGCGCCGAATGGAACATCGCCGGTCACACCTTCATGTGGAACGTCTTCCTGCCCGCGGTCGCGCTTCCGGGCCTGCTGTTCGCGGTGCTCTACCTGTATCCCTTCTTCGAGTGCTGGGTCACGGGTGACATGGTGGAGCACCATCTGTGCGACCGGCCCCGGGACAAGCCCACAAGGACAGCCCTCGGCGTGGCGGCCATCGCCTGGTACGCGGTACTGCTCATGGCCGGTGGCAACGACGTACTGGCCGTCTGGTTCCACTTCTCCGTCAACGAACTGACATGGATCTTCCGGGTCGCCTTCTTCGTCCTCCCGGTCCTGGCCTACCTGGTGACCCGACGCGCCTGCCTCGGCCTGCAGCGGCATGACCGCAGGCTGCTTGAGGAGGGCGAGGAGTCCGGTGAGGTGTACCAGGACCTCGCGGGCGGGATGAGCGAGCCGCAGGAGCCGGTCGACCGTGCCCAGCGGTACAAGTCGCTGGTGCGCGACATCCCGCGACCGCTGCGGCATCCAGGACCGGGAGCGCCGTTGCGGAGCAGGATGCGGGCGGCCCTCAGCTCGTGGTACTTCGGCGAACGAGTCGACATGCCCGCGACGGCGGAGGAACGCCTCCAGGCGGGCGGCCGGACCGCCGATCCCGTGTCGGGCGGCGTCGGGGGCGAGGAGAAGGCCGGCTGACCTGTCGGGGACGGCGGGGCCCTATCCGCCGACTCGCCCGTTGTACTGGAACACCATGCCGAACAGCCCGACCGCCAGGATCCCGAGGCCCATAAGGATCAGCCAGATGCCGTAGACGATCCCGTTGGCGACCACCGTGGCGCCGACAGCGGTCACCACCGGATGCCGGCTGTGCGGGGGGAAGAAGTCGACGCGCCCGGTGCGCTCACGGATCTCCGAGCCCGGTCGGTCCTCGGGACGCAGGCCTTTGCGCCGGTAATTGATGAACGAGAAGAAGGCGATCACGGACGCCATGAGGAACGACACGCTGAGCGCCGCGATACCCGCGGGCTCCCGCGCGAACCAGATGTAGGCGACGTCGGTGACGAGGAAGAACACGGCCACGCCGGCGAAGAGGTACGCCTCGGACTTCATTCGGTCGCTGTCCCTAGGGTGTCGGGGGTCGGTTCCACGGCTCCGCGAGCCTGCGCGGGCAACTGCTCCTGGAACTCCGGATGGTGCAGGTCGAAGGCGGGAGAGTCGGAACGGACCCGGGGCAGCGCCGTGAAGTTGTGCCGGGGCGGAGGACATGAGGTGGCCCATTCGAGGGAGCGGCCGTATCCCCATGGATCGTCCAGGTTCACCTTCGGTGCGTACCTGGTGGTCCTCCAGACGTTGTAGAGGAAGGGCAGCGTGGAAAGCCCCAGCAGGAAGGCGCCGATCGACGACACGGTGTTGAGGGTGGTGAACCCGTCGGCCGGGAGGTAGTCGGCGTAGCGGCGCGGCATGCCGCTCTCCCCCAGCCAGTGCTGCACGAGGAAGGTGGTCTGGAAGCCGATGAACAGCGTCCAGAAGTGGATCTTTCCGAGGCGCTCGTCGAGCATGCGGCCCGTCAGCTTGGGCCACCAGAAGTAGAAGCCGCCGAACATGGCGAAGACGATCGTCCCGAAGAGCACATAGTGCAGGTGGGCGACGATGAAGTAGGTGTCGGTCAGGTGGAAGTCGAGAGCGGGTGACGCGATGAGGATGCCGCTGAGCCCCCCGAGCAGGAAAGTGACGAGGAAGCCGAGCGACCACAGCATGGGAGTCTCGAAGGAGACGCTGCCGTGCCACATGGTGCCGATCCAGTTGAAGAACTTCACCCCCGTGGGGACGCCGATCAGGAAGGACATGAAGGAGAAGAAGGGCAGGAGCACCGCACCCGTGGCGAACATGTGATGGGCCCATACGGCGGCCGACAGCATGGTGATCGCGATGGTCGCGCTCACCATGCCGACGTAGCCGAACACGGGCTTGCGGCTGAACACCGGCAGGATCTCCGTGACGACGCCGAAGAACGGCAGCGCCACGATGTAGACCTCCGGATGGCCGAACCACCAGAACAGATGCTGCCACAGCAGAGCCCCGCCGCTGGCCGGGTCGAAGATGTGCGCGCCGTACTGCCGGTCGGCCACCAGTGCCAGCAGAAGCGCCGCGAACACGGGGAAGGCCAGCAGGACGAGGACGGACGTGAACAGCACGTTCCAAGTGAAGATCGGCATCCGGAACATCGTCATGCCGGGACAGCGCAGACAGATGATCGTCGCGATGAAGTTGACGGCGCCAAGCGTGGTGCTGACGCCCGAAAGCACCAGTCCCATGGCCCACAGGTCACCGCCCTGGCCCGGGCTGTGCACCGCGTCGTTCAGCGGGGAGTAGGCGAACCAGCCGAACGGCGCCGGGCCGTTGCTCACCAGGAAGCCGGACATGACGGTGAGTCCGCCGAAGAGGAACAGCCAGTAGGTCAGGGCGTTGAGCCGGGGGAAGGCCACGTCGGGGGCGCCGATCTGCAGGGGCATGACGGCGTTCGCGAAGCCGGTGAACGTGGGCGTCGCGAAGAGCAGCATCATGATGGTGCCGTGGATCGTGAACAGCTGGTTGTACTGCTGCTCATTGACGAGCTGGAGCCCCGGCCGGGCGAGTTCCGCGCGCATCAGCATCGCCAGCAGTCCGGCGACCAGGAAGAAGCCGAACGACGTGACCAGGTAGAGATTGCCGATCTTCTTGTGATCGGTGGTGGTCAGACAGTCCCTGATCCTCTCACCCGTGCGCACGCGGGGGCTCTCGACGGCGTCCTCCTCCTGCCCCGGCGTCGGGTGCGGCTTCGGCATGAGCGCCCTCCAGCGTGCGCCGACGAGTCGGCCTCCGTGACGAACGCAAGGGGGTTAGCCCCCATGACCTCCGCGTAAACATCCTCCGGACCCGGCGGCCGGCCTCATCGCGGCACCGCGGAACCCCGGTCAGCCGTCCGGCGCTGAATCACGGCCGCCCGGGTGAACTTTGCTCGGACCACACGAATGGGGGACGCGGCTCACGAAACGGCTGGACCCCCCGCCGGCGTCGTTTCCGTCCGCGCACCGCCGGCCTCCGCGTCGCCCGGCGTCACAGGCGGCCGTATGCCTCCTCGCATCTCACACATCGTTCCGCGTGCGGCACGGCGAGTATCCGCTCCCTGTCCACCTGGCGTCCGCAGTCCAGGCACCGCCCGAAACTGTGGTCGTCGAGGCGGCCGAGTGCGGCCACCGTCCGGGAAAGTGCCGCGCCCGCGCGGTCCTGCTGCAGCCGGAGCTGCTCGAGTGAGATCGTCTTCACGCCGACGTCAGCGGCGTCCAGCTCGCAGTCCTCGCGCAGCGAGGACAGTGCGGAGTCGATATCGACGAGTTCGTGTCGCAGCTCCTGTGCCTGAGCTGTCAGTGCCGTGCGCACTGCCCGCAGGTCGGCGTCCCCGACCGTGTTCCCCTCAGGGGCGACCAGGCTTCTGTTCCGGCGCGCCGTCACGTTCGAAACCACCTTCGCTTCCGCGGTCCCGGCCGGACGCCGGAACGGAACACCTCGAGCCCCCTACGGGGCCGCAACGCCGCGTCCGGCCCGGGGCGTACGCCGCTCACCGGCGGAGGAGGCCGCGGCCAGGCCCAGCAGCAGAGCGATGGCGCCGACGATGACGTTGCTCACCACCGTCCTGGTCGTGCTGGCGTGACCGGCGACGACCCACGGCGCGATGATGGTCCACACGCCCAGTGCACAGGCCGCCCATGCCATGCTGTGCGTACGCTCGTACGCGCGCCCGAATCCACCGCTCATCAACAAGGCGTAGGCGATGCCCACGATCAGATTGGTGACCGCCAGCGTGGACAGGGTGCTGAACCCCGCGATCCACGGGGAGGCCGCCAGGTAGACGCCGGTGAGCAGAGCCAGCGTCTCGATCCCCTGTGCCTTGGGGGTACTGGTGGCGCGCTCCGCCATCTCGTGACGGTTGCGCATGGCGATGATGTCGGGATGGGTCTCCATCGACGACCTCGAAGAGGTTGTCACTCCCCTCACCTCCGAAAGCTCGGTCCGATAGACATCGGCCCCCGGGTACCCCTGTGCTCTACGTCGAACCGGGCATACCGCACTCGGCCCGCCGCGTGACGCGGCGGTTCTCGGCGCGCTGGCCCTCGCCTTCGTGACCTACGCCCTGATCGAGGCCCG
>NZ_JBEYVV010000012.1:141778-175888 GCF_040644155.1 Streptomyces sp. NPDC047022
CACCCACAACCCCCACACGGTTTTGTTGTGGTTTTTGATGTGTTTTATGTGGTTTCATTCCCCCCCGGGGCAAACCCCCCCACGGCCCGCCGCGTGACGCGGCGGGCCGAGTGCGGTATGCCCGGCGAACGTCCGTGACCGGCGCCGCCCCGTCCCGAGCGGCGCCGGTCAGTCTTGTGCCGGGCGCTCAGCGGCGGCCCGCCCTGCGGGTGGCGCGCAGCCACTCCTTGTTCATGCCGGTGATGGAGACCAGCGGGATGCCCTTGGGGCAGGCGGTGGCGCACTCCCCGGTGAGGGTGCAGCCGCCGAATCCCTCCTCGTCCATCTGCGCCACCATGTCGAGCACACGGGACTCGCGCTCGGGCGCGCCCTGCGGCAGTACGTTGAGGTGGTTGATCTTCGCCGAGGTGAACAGCATCGCCGCGCCGTTGGGGCAGGCCGCCACGCAGGCGCCACAGCCGATGCACTCGGCGTGCTCGAACGCGAAGTCCGCGTCCGCCTTCGGTACGGGAGTGGCGTGCGCCTCGGGAGCGGAGCCGGTCGGGGCGGTGATGTAGCCGCCGGCCTGGATGATCCGGTCGAAGGCCGAGCGGTCCACGACGAGGTCCTTGACGACCGGGAAGGCCGAAGCGCGCCACGGCTCGATGTCGATCGTGTCGCCGTCGTCGAAGGAGCGCATGTGCAGCTGGCAGGTGGTGGTGCGCTCGGGTCCGTGCGCGTCGCCGTTGATGACGAGCGAGCAGGCGCCGCAGATGCCCTCGCGGCAGTCGTGGTCGAAGGCGACGGGGTCCTCGCCCTTGAGGATGAGTTCCTCGTTGAGGGTGTCGAGCATCTCCAGGAAGGACATGTCGGCCGAGATGCCGTCCACCTCGTAGGTGGACATGGCGCCTTCTGCGTCGGCGTTCTTCTGCCGCCAGACGCGCAGGGTGAGCTTCATGCGTAGCTCCGCTGGGTGGGGTGGACGTACTCGAAGACCAGGTCTTCCTTGTGCAGGGCGGGTGCCTCGCCGGTGCCGGTGAACTCCCAGGCCGCCGCGTAGGAGTACTCCTCGTCCCGGCGCGCGGCCTCGCCGTCCGGGGTCTGGGACTCCTCGCGGAAGTGGCCGCCGCACGACTCGGCGCGGTGCAGGGCGTCGAGGCACATCAGCTCGGCGAGTTCCAGGTAGTCGACGATGCGGTTGGCCTTCTCCAGCGACTGGTTGAACTCCTCGCCGGAGCCGGGGACCTTGATGCGCCGCCAGAACTCCTCGCGGATCTGCGGGATGCGCGCCAGGGCCTTGCGCAGGCCAGCGTCCGTGCGTGCCATGCCGCAGAACTCCCACATGAGCTCGCCGACTTCACGGTGGAAGGAGTCCGGGGTCCGGTCTCCGTCGACGGCGAGAAGGCGAGCGAGCCTGTCGTCGGTCTCGGTCAACACCTCGCGGACCAGCGGGTGTTCGTCCGTGACCTCGTCCTGGTGCGGATTGCGGGCGAGGTAGTCGTTGATGGTCGACGGGAGCACGAAGTAACCGTCCGCGAGACCCTGCATAAGGGCGGAGGCCCCGAGGCGGTTCGCGCCGTGGTCCGAGAAATTGGCCTCTCCGATCGCGAACAGGCCCGGGATCGTGGTCTGGAGGTCGTAGTCGACCCACAGCCCGCCCATCGTGTAGTGCACGGCGGGGTAGATCCGCATCGGCACCTCGTAGGGGTTCTCCGCGGTGATCCGCTCGTACATGTCGAAGAGGTTGCCGTACTTCTCCTCCACCTTCTTCCTGCCCATGCGCTGGATCGCGTCGGCGAAGTCGAGGTAGACGCCCTGTCCGCCGGGGCCGACACCGCGGCCCTCGTCGCAGACGTTCTTGGCGGAGCGGGAGGCGATGTCGCGGGGCACCAGGTTGCCGAAGGAGGGGTAGATGCGCTCCAGGTAGTAGTCGCGCTCCTCCTCGGGGATCTCGTTCGGCGGGCGGTCGTCGCCCTTTGCCTTCGGTACCCAGATCCGGCCGTCGTTGCGCAGCGACTCGCTCATGAGGGTGAGCTTGGACTGGTGGTCGCCGGTGCGCGGGATGCAGGTGGGGTGGATCTGGGTGAAGCACGGGTTGGCGAAGTAGGCGCCGCGCCGGTGGGCACGCCAGACGGCGGTGGCGTTGGAGTTCATGGCGTTGGTCGACAGATAGAAGACGTTGCCGTAGCCGCCGCTCGCGAGGACGACGGCGTCCGCGAAGTACGTGTCGATCCTCCCGGTGATCAGGTCTCGGGCGACGATGCCCCGGGCCCGCCCGCCGACGACGATCAGGTCGAGCATCTCGGTGCGGGGGTGCATCTCGATGTTGCCCGCCGCGATCTGCCGTGACAGCGCCTGGTAGGCGCCGAGCAGGAGCTGCTGCCCTGTCTGGCCGCGGGCGTAGAAGGTGCGGGAGACCTGGACGCCGCCGAACGACCGGGTGTCGAGCAGTCCGCCGTACTCGCGGGCGAAGGGCACGCCCTGCGCCACGCACTGGTCGATGATCTCCACGGAGATCTGGGCCAGGCGGTGGACGTTGGACTCGCGGGCCCGGAAGTCGCCGCCCTTGACCGTGTCGTAGAAGAGACGGTGGATGGAGTCGCCGTCGTTGCGGTAGTTCTTGGCCGCGTTGATGCCGCCCTGCGCGGCGATCGAGTGGGCCCGGCGCGGGGAGTCCTGGTAGCAGAACTGGACGACGTGGTAGCCCTGTTCGGCGAGGGTGGCGCCCGCGGACCCGCCGGCGAGGCCGGTGCCGACGACGATCACGGTGTGCTTGCGCCGGTTGGCGGGGTTGACCAGCTTGGCCTCGAAACGGCGCGTGTCCCAGCGCTCGTTGACGGGCCCGGAGGGGGCCTTGGTGTCGGCGACCGGCGCACCCGTCGCGTAGTTCACGTAGTCGGTCATCTCAGCTCACCACTCCGGTCATGACACCCACGGGCACGGCGATGAACCCGGCCGTGAGCAGCAGTGCGAGAACGTCGGCGATGGTCTTGAGGGCGCGGTCGCGCGTCCGGCTGCCGGCGCCGAGGGTCTGGGCGGCGCTCCAGAAGCCGTGCCGGACGTGCAGCCCGAGGGCGAGCATCGCGACGATGTAGATCACATCGCCGTACCAGGTGGAGAAGGTGTCCACGACGTTCTGGTACGGGTGGCCCTCCTGGAAGCCGCCGGAGTGCACGGTGCCGGTCGTCAGGTCGAGGAGGTGCCAGACGATGAAGAGGCCGAGGATGATCCCGCCCCAGCGCATGGTGCGCGTGGCGTAGGTCGACCGGGGCCTCTTGTGCACGTACGCGACGGGCCTCGCCTTGATGTCGCGGCGGCTGAGCTGGTACGCGGAGACGGCGTGAGCGATCACGGCGACGATCAGCACGATCCGGATCAGCCAGAGCGTCCACTCGTAGTGCATGAACGGCTCGCCGACGGTGCGCAGCCAGTGGGCGTAGTGGTTGAACTCGCCCGCGCCGAAGTAGATCTTCAGATTGCCGATCATGTGGACGACCAGGTAGAGCAGCATGATCAGGCCGCTGACCGCCATCACTGTCTTTTTGCCGACGGAGCTGTCCCACACGCTGCGTGCCATGGACGGCCGTCGGTCCGTCCGCGTTGCCAGAGCCATGCCCCGAACGCTAGGGCCGAAGGTCCTGATCGGTCCAAGACATGGTCCGGCTCGTTTCGATAGCCTCGGCCTATGCTGGAGGTGTGCAGTTCCAGCAGCTCCAGTACTTCGTGGCGGTCGCCGAGACCCGGCACTTCACTCAGGCCGCCGATCTCGTCCATGTCGCCCAGCCCTCGCTGTCGCAGCAGATCAAGGCGCTGGAGCGGGAACTGGGCGCGGATCTGTTCCTGCGGGCGCGCGGCAACATCACACTCACGGACGCCGGCGAGGCCCTGCTGCCGCTGGCCCGCCGTATCCTCGCCGACGCGGACACGGCCCGGCAGGAGGTGCAGGAGCTGGCGCAGCTGCGGCGCGGCCGGGTGCGCCTGGGCGCGACGCCCAGCGTGTGCACGGGTCTGCTGCCGGAGGTGCTGCGCACCTTCCATGACCGATATCCCGGCATCCGGCTGCTGATCGAGGAGGGCGGCTCCCACGACCTGGTCCGTGAGCTGGCACGCGGCGCCCTGGACCTTGCTCTGGTCGTGCTGCCGCTGCCCACCCCCTCCCCCGCGCTGACCACGGTGGAGCTTCTGCGTGAGGACCTGGTGGTGGTGTCCTCACCGGATGCGGAAAGGCCCGGCGGCGCCCGCCGTACGGTCCGTGTCGCGGATCTCGAGGGCGAGCGTCTTGTGATGTTCCGCCACGGCTACGACCTGCGGGAACTGACCGTGGCCGCGTGCCGCGCCGAGGGGTTCGAGCCGGACTTCGCGGTCGAGGGCGGCGAGATGGACGCCGTTCTCGGATTCGTACGGGCGGGTCTGGGCGTCGCCGTCGTGCCGCGCATGGTCGCCACACAGGCCGGACGGGGCCTCAGGGTCACCCCGCTGGCCCCGCCCGGTCTGTACCGCACGATCGCGCTCGCCCACCGCAGCGATGTGGCGCCGCCGCGGGCGGCACGTGAGTTGCAGCGGATGCTTCTGGAACGCTGAGTGCTCCGCGGTGCGGTTTGTTGCCCGCGGGTGCGTCCGTGGCCGGGCGCGCGGTCCCCCGCGCCCCTGAGGGGTCCTGGGCTCCCGCGAGTCAGCCGGTGGCGTCCACCAGGGCGAGTTCGTGAAGTCGCTCCGGTGGGCCGGGGCGGGCGTAGTACCAGCCCTGGGCGGTGTCGCAGCCGAGGATCCGCAGTTGCTCGGCCTGGGCGCCCGTCTCCACGCCCTCGACCGTGACCGCGAGGTCCAGGCTGTGGGCGAGAGAGACGATCCCTTCCACGATCTTCAGGTCGACGGGGTCCGCCGGATACTGCTGCATGCCCTGGGTGAAGGAACGGTCCAGCTTGAGGATCCGCACCGGCAGCCGGCGCAGGTTCGCCAGGTTCGAGTACCCCGTGCCGAAGTCGTCCAGGGCGATGTCCACACCCATCTCGGCCAGCCGTCGCAGCGGCTTGAGCAGGTCGTCGTCCGCGCCGATGAGCGCCGACTCGGTGACCTCCAGGCACAGCGCGTCGGGCTGGAGGCCCGCCTGCTCCAGGATGTCCACGGTGTCGGAGACCAGCCCCGGATGGGTGAGCTGACACGGGGACAGATTGACGTTGACGCGCAGCGGACCCGTGCAGTCGCGTCTCTCCTGCCAGGCTCGGGCCTGTCGTACCGACTCCTGAAGGACCCAGCGGCCCAGCGGCACGATCAGGCCGGTGCGTTCGGCGAGCGGGATGAAGTGGTCCGGGCCGAGCACGCCGTGCTGCGGATGCAGCCAGCGCACCAGGGCCTCGGCGCCGTGGACGGTCCCGTCACCGAGGTGCACCAGCGGCTGGTACTCGATGAAGAACTCGCCCCGGTTCAGGGCCGTGGGCAGCGCCGTGGTCAGCCCGTGCCGGGTGATGGCGCGGGCGTCGGCCTCCGGGTCGGCGAACTCGAAGCGGTTGCCGCCCGCGGACTTGGCCCGGTACATGGTGATGTCGGCGCTGCGCAGCACCTCCGCGGGGCCCCGCTCCCCCGACGGACCCTCCACGACGCCGATGCTGCCGTGCATGGTCAGCTCGCGCCCGTCCACGCGGATCGGGCTGCTCAGGGCGTTCATGATGCGCCCGGCCAGTTCGTCGACCCCGCGCCGGGTCGCGGTCCCGGTGGTCAGCGCCACGAACTCGTCTCCGCCCAGGCGCGCGACCATCTCGCCGGGCGCGGTCGCACAGGACTGCAGCCGGTCGGCGACCTCGACCAGCAGCCGGTCGCCTGCCGCGTGGCCGAGGCTGTCATTGACGGTCTTGAAGCCGTCGAGATCGAGGTAGCACAGGCCGAACCGCTGGCCCTCACCCGCCGCGAGGGCCTTCTCCAGGCGCTCGAAGAACAGCGTGCGGTTGGGCAGACCGGTGAGGGCGTCGTGCGTGGCCTCGTACCGCAGCCGCAGATTGAGCAGGCGCCGCTCGGTGGTGTCCTCCATGAGCGCCAGCTGGTACTGCGGAAGCCCGTCCGCGTCCCGCAGCAGAGACACCGTGAGATTGGTCCACAGGACCGTTCCATCGGGCCGGTAGAACGCCTTTTCGACGTGGTAGTGGTCGCGTTCGCCGCGGACCAGCTCGTCGTACAGCCGCCAGACCTGGGGCGCGTCGTCGGGGTGGGTCCACTCGGCGACGTTGCGGCCGCGCACGAGGTTCTCCGAGCCGCCGAACATGCGCAGAAGCGCTCCGTTGACCTGCAGGACGTTCCCGTCGAGGTCCGCGATGCCGATCCCTATCGCGGCGCCCTCGAAGACCGCCCGGAAGCGTGCCTCGCTGATGTGCAGCGCCTGCGCCACCACTCCCTGGGCGGTGAGCGCGGCATGCGAGATGGCCTCCTGCTCGGCCAGCGTGCGTTCCCTCAGGGCCCCGGCGAACCCGGCGGCCATCGCGTGCTGGAGCCGTGAGGAGCGGACGCGCAGCGCCTCCTGGGTCCGCGCGGACGCTTCGGGATCGCCGCAGTAGAGCACCAGGTAGGCGTCGACGCAGTCGAGCGTACGGCTCAGCGCCTCCGGATCGGTGCAGTGCACATCGATGAGAGCCGCGCCGATCGCCTTGGCCGCGGCCGGGTCGAACGCCCTGGCCCGCAGCGCCTCGCTCAGCCTCCGGGCCAGCGGCAGCAGGCACTCCTCGAACGCGGGCCGGGTCAGCGACGTCGAGGTCACCGGGAAGACGGCCCGGCTCCAGATCGTCGCGAACCTGCGCAGTCTGTCCTCCGGTCCGCCCGGCTCGGCCGTCACGCCGCGCGCCCCACGCCGGCGAATCCCGCGAAGGAATACGGATCCTCGTCCTCGGGTGCCGTGTCCGGACGCCACTCGGGCATCGGCACCAGTCCGGGTTCCACCATGTCGTACCCCTCGAAGAACCGCGCGACCTCGTCGCGCGTGCGCATGATCAGCGGATTGCGGATGTCCTTGTACACGTCGACCGCGCCCTCCGCACGCTCCTGGGGGAGCGGGATTCCCTCGTACGAAGCGTGCGTGAGGACGAGCAGACTGCCGGGCGCGAGCGCAGCGCTCAACTCGGCCACCGCACTGTACGGGTCGTCCCTGTCCTCCACGAAGTGCAGTATGGCAACGAGAAGGAGGGCGACCGGCCGGTCAAGGTCTATCAGGTTCTCCGCCTGAGGGCTCGACAGGATCTCCTGGGGCTTGCGCAGATCGGCCGCCACGACGTCCGCGCCGGGGTTGCCCTGGAGTACGGCCTGGCTGTGCGCGACCGCCACCGGATCGTGGTCGACGTACACCACATGCGCTCCGGGACACGCCTGTTGCGCCACTTCGTGCACGTTCCCGAAGGTCGGGATGCCGGAGCCGATGTCGAGGAACTGGGTGATGCCCTCAGCGGCCGCGAAGCGGACCGCGCGGCGCATGAACGCCCTGTTCGCCTGCATGATCTTGGGGAGTCCCGGCATGTACTCCATCGCCTTGCGCGCCGCCTGCCGGTCGACCTCGAAGTTGTGCGAACCACCCAGATAGAAGTCGTACATACGGGACACACTCGGCACGGAGATGTCTATGCTCCGCGGGGCCCAGGCGGGGCGCTCCATGTGGCTCTCCAAGGCGTAGACGACGTAGCGGCCGATGGGGTGTTCGAGCAGAGGCTACTGATCGACCGCCAAGGGAGCGAGTGAAACCGGAAATTGACCATCCGTTCCCGGTCACTGCCGCTGGCACGTGCCGCGGTGCCGCCGCCGGGCCCGCAAGAGCCCGCGGTCACGCCGAAATGGCCCACCCCCTCTGTGCGGCGCAGAGGGGGTGGGCCTGGCGGTCGTGCACTCCATCAACCCTGGGGAGCTGATCTCTACTTGGGTGCGCCGACCGGCTTTCCGTCGGGCGAGACGGCGTACCACGTGCCGCCGACGCCCTGACCGTTGGTCTCTCCGGGCGCGCTGTCCCCGGAGAAGGTGTAGATCGGCCAGCAGTTGACGGTCATCTGCTTGGTTCCGTCCGGGCGGGTGAAGCCCATCAGGCCCTTCTTCTTGACGCCCTTGGTGTCATCGGCCGCGACCGGGGCGACAGCGGGCCACTTCTCCAGGCAGGCACCGGTGCAGTTCGACACCGACTTGGGCCATGCCTTGTCCTTCAGGAAGCGGTAGACGGTCATGCCGTTCTTGTCGACGACGATCGGTCCCAGCTTGGGGTCGTTGCGGACGGAGAGACCGGGCAGGGACACTCCCGCCTTCTTGCCGTCGGGCGCGGTCGCGAACCAGGTGCCCTTCACTCCCTGGCCCTTGGTGTCCCCGGCCTTGGTGTCCTTGGCGAAGCGGTACATCGGCCAGCCCGCGATGGTCAGCTGCTTGGTCCCGTCCGCCCGGGTGACCTCGCCGAGCATGGACTTGTCTATCCCGGAGGCGACCGTGGCCCCCTCGGCGGGAACGGGCGGCCACGTCTTCGCGCAGTCGCCTTCACAGGTGGACTTGGGCGGGGAGGCCGTGTCCTGGTCGAAGCGGTAGAGGGTGAACCCGGCTCCATCCGTGACGATCTTGCCAAGCTTCGCGTCGTCGGCGACGGACAGCCTGCCCGCGGACTGCCCGCTCGCGGGGGCGGAGGCGCTGGGCGCGGTGGTGGAGTCGGCGCCGTAGCCGTTGGGGTCCGTCGGGCTGGATCCGTAGCCGCCGGGGGCCGCGGTGGCCCCCACGTTCTGAGTGCCGGCCGACTGGTTCCCGCTCTCCTGACCGCACGCCGTCGTGAGCGCGAGCACGGCCGCGGCTGTCGCCACGAGACTGGCGCTGCGCCAGGATGTCTTCATTCTCAACTCCCGCTGTCCGCTTGGGTGTTGCGGCGTTCTCTTATCTGCCGCGCATGGCCTTAGGTACGCAGGGGAGTGCCGGGTGCGTTCAACGTGGCCACAAAAATCTTTCCGGGACCCGCGAACACGTCCCGGTCGCCGCACGGCCGTATCCCGCCGTGGTCGCGCATATGTGCCCAACTGACGCCCGTACGGGCACAGGTGATCAAACACACCAAACGCGATCTCCTTCGTTCGGGGCAATTCCCCTGGTCTGCGGCGTGGCCGGGCACCAACGCGCCGATGATCTCGGTCGTGCATCGACCCGAACGGACCCGATCCACCCTCGTCACCAGGGTGTTGGCCCTGATGACGCTGGCGTGGATCCTCGTGGGCGCCCCGGCAGGGGCGGCGTCGGCCGACGCGTGCGCTTACGCCTCGACGGGCCCTGACGGCACGGACGCGGTGTCGGTCGCGGGCGGACGCCATCACTGGCCCCTCCCGTGCTTCTCACCCGCTCCGAGCCCCACCCCGACGCCGACCCCCACCCCCGAGCCCACACCGACTCCTACGCCACGGCCCGTGCCGAAGCCACCACCACCTCCACCGCACACCGTGGCCCCTACTCCTCGCCCGGCGCCGGTGCGGGTGGTCCCGGCGCCCACGCCCAGGCCCACGCCGACACCTACGCCGACGCGCAGGCCCGTCCCGCGCCCCGCGCCGCCCCCGGTCCACTACCCGCACTACCGCCCGGTGTCCCACCCGAGCCCTCCGCACGACGGCCCGTCCCCGCTCGTGTTCACCCTGCTCATCGCCGCACCCGCCGTGTTCGCCATCGCCGCACTGCGCCCGCGCTGACTGCGCCGCGAACCTCTGGAGGCACTTCTTGTCAGAATGGCTTGTTCTCGCCCTCGCGATGGTGGCCGCGTGCGCCGTCGTGGTCCTGGTGACCCTCCTGCGCCAGCGCACGGCCGCCGAGGACGACGATCCGTCCGAGACGCCGGACGTGATCGAGTACATGACGATGTGGATCGGCGTGGTCTACGCCATCGTGCTGGGCCTGGCCATCGCGGGCGTCTGGGAGGCCCGCAGTGCCGCCCAGGACCATGTCCAGGCCGAGGCGCAGGCACTGCACGAGATCTCCGAACGCGTCCGCGTCTACCCGCCCGATGTCCGTGATCGCGTCCGCGCCGACGTCAACGCATATGTCGGCCATGTCGTGACCACCGAGTGGAAGTCCATGGCCGACCGGGGCAAGGTGACCGCCCGCGGCGCGGAGTTGCTCCAGCGCGTCCGCCAGGACGTCACCGACTACCAGCCGAAGACCGACTTCCAGGCCCAGTCGTACCAGCCGCTCCTCGACCAGGTGGCGGCCGCCGACACCGCACGGGGCGCCCGCGCCGACGCGACGGGCTCGACCATGCCCGCCGTGGTGTGGTTCGGGCTGATCGCGGGTGCGGTGGTCACCATCGGGATGGTGTTCGCGCTGCAGATCCGGCGCACCACACGCGAACTCGTGCTGGCCGGGCTGTTCTCCGCGCTGATCGCCTTCCTGCTCTTCCTCATCTGGGACTTCGACGCGCCTTACAGCCGGGGTATCGCGGCCTCGGCCCAGCCGTTCCTGGCGCTGTTCCCGACCGTGCACGGATGAGGACCACGGGGCGGGGCCGGGGCGGGGACGACGACATGGTCACCGCCCCGGCCCCGCCTCCCCTGTGCGGCGCACATGGTTGCCCCATTCGCGCGGCTGAGATCGCGCCGCCGCGAGCACCTTCTTAGCGTTTCGGTCATCGAGGTGCATTTCCGGCGCAGGCGGAAGCGGTCCGCAGCAAGGCTCCTCGGGGACCTGGAGGATTCCATGCGCGCGATACGCGCAATTTCGGCCACGTTGCTGGGCGTCGGTGCCCTGGCCTCCCTCACCGCGTGCACAACGGCCGCGGCAAGCAACAACGTCTCGGGCGCGGCGTTCTCGTACAAGCTCACCCCCGAGACCGTCAGTCCCGGCGGCCGGCTCTCGTTGCCCGTGCGAGGCTGCAACGGCGACGCCACGGTCGTCTCAGGGGTCTTCAGCCAGGTGACCATACCCAAGGGCCAGTCCACGGCCACGGCCACGGTCGACAAGAACGCCAGACCCGGCACCTCGTACGACGTCACCTTCCAGTGCGGTCACGAGTACGGCCACAAGAAGCTCGCCATCGTGGCCGCGCAGGACGAGCACGCCACGGCCGGAGGAGCCGCGGGGAACCAGTTCGCGGGGTATCGAGGGGACCAGGGCGGGGGCTACGGCGGCGGAGGGTACGGCGGCATCCAGGGCGGGGGCGGGGGCTTCGGCGGCGGGGGCTACGGGGGAATCGGCGGGGGCTACGGCGGAATCGGCGGCGGCTACGGCGGAATCGGCGGGGGCGGCGGAGGCTACGGCGGCGGGGGCTACGGCGGCGGGGGCTACGGCGGAGGCGGCGGAGGCTACGGCGGTGGGGGCGGGGGCGGCGGAGGCTACGGCGGCGGCGATGGGGGTTACGGCGGCAGGGGCGGCGGAGGCTATGGCGGCGGGGGCGGCGGGGGCTACGGCGGAAACCAGGGCGGGGGCAAGGGGTACGAGGGCCATGGCGTCAGTGCCGGCCTCGGCGGCAGCGTCAGCAGTTTTCATCCCAAGGAGGTCGCTCTTGGAGCGGCGCTCATCGGGGGTACGGTCGGCGTGGCCTGGCGGATGTCGCGACGGCGCGTGAACCGCGGCTCCTGACACCCGTCACGCGCGTGCCCCGGAGCCCGACGGGTTCCGGGGCACGCGGCGTCAAGGGGCTCCGGGGAGACGAACGGTGCCGGGGATACAGCGTGAGCGCCCGGGTCAGTTCTCGTCCTCCGAGCGGTTCAGCCACCACAGCACGCCCCCGCCGATGACGGCCGAGGCCACCAGTCCCCCGCCGATGGCCATGTCGGCCGGGGTGGCCCCCGAGGACCCGCTGCCGCCGGCGGCGTGGCGGGCGCCGACGAAGGCCTCCGGGGCGACGGCGGTGATGCCCGCCGGTTCACGGGCCAGGGCCACGGGCGCGGCGAGCCCGACGGCCCCGGTCGCGGCGGCACAGACCGCCAGGACACGAGTAATACGCATGAGAGCCTCCGCGGAGGCGCCCCGGGAACCGTCCCCGGTCGATGGATGACAAACGCCTCACGGACGAACCCTCGGACGCCGTGCGCGGGAGCGCATGTCGGGGGTGGTCCGTCCCGGTGAGCGCGGGGACCGAACGGGCTCCGGCGGTATGACGCCCCCGTAGGTCACGAACCGTCAGAATCGGTCCGGCCATGGCGTCTCGTACGGCGGGCAGCGGACGTGCGGCACCACCCGTTCGCCCGCCACCCGTTCGCCCGTGCCCCGTCGCCCGCCGGTGCCGCGCCCCTTAGCGTTCTGTTCTGTGCGACGGACGCGGCGATGGCCGCGTCGAGAGGGGAAGGACGAATGTCTGGGTCCGGGCCGGCCGAAGGCGAGGAGCAGAGGAAGCGGGCCCCGTGGGGCGCGATGGTGCTCATCCTGCTGGTGGGCGTCGCTCTCGTCCGCAACGGCACGGGGCAGTCGCACGCGGGGCCGCCGCAGCCCGCCTCCGCCGCGGGTCCCGGAACCACCGGCACCGCGAGCCCCGGCGCCGCTCCCGCCGCCCTCACGTACTCCGTGGCCAGCCGCGTCCGTATCCCCGCCATCCAGGTCGACGCCCCCGTGGTGCCGGTCGGCCTGGACTCCTCCGGCTGGGTGAGCGCGCCGCCGCCCGAGGACACGAACCTAGCGGGCTGGTTCACCGGCGGGGTCTCACCCGGCGAGAAGGGCACGGCCGTGATCGTGGGGCATGTCGACAACAAGGACGGGCCCGCAGTCTTCTACGGACTCGGCTCCCTGCGGCAGGGCAACCGGGTCGAGGTCCGGCGCCAGGACGGCAGGACGGCGGTGTTCCAGGTCTACGGGAACCAGGTCTTCAGCAAGAAGAACTTCCCCGGCGACCGCGTCTACAAGAGCAAGGGCGCACCGGAGCTGCGCGTCATCACCTGCGGAGGCGGCTTCTCCGAGGAGCACGGATACGAGGGCAACGTGGTGGTGTTCGCCCGGCTGGTCGCCGTGCGCTAGCCATGCGCCGGACGTGCGCCGAGCGCGCGGCCGGCCACGACGGACCCGTGGGTGAGCAACCGCGATTCCCGCGGAGCGCTCAGTGGCGGCGCACCAGCGGGAACGGCAGGGTCTCGCGGATGGTGAGGCCGGTGAGGAACATGACCAGGCGGTCGACGCCGATGCCGAGGCCGCCGGTGGGCGGCATCGCGTACTCCAGGGCGTCCAGGAAGTCCTCGTCGAGTTCCATCGCCTCCGGGTCTCCCCCGGCGGCCAGCAGCGACTGCTCCGTGAGCCTGCGCCGCTGCTCCACCGGGTCCGTCAGCTCCGAGTAGGCGGTGCCGAGTTCGGTGCCGAAGGCGACCAGGTCCCAGCGCTCGGCGAGCCGCGGGTCGGCGCGGTGCTGGCGGGTGAGGGGGGAGACCTCGGTCGGGAAGTCCTTGTAGAAGGTGGGCAGCTCGGTCCGCTCCTCGACCAGCCGCTCGTACATCTCCAGGACGACCTCACCGCGGCTGTCGTCCGTGCGGTACGGCACTGCCGCGCGGTCGCAGTAGCGGCGCAGCAGCGTCAGGTCCGTGCCGGGGCCGATCTCCTCCCCCAGGGCCTCGGAGATCGCCCCGTACACCGTCTTGACCGGCCACGGTCCCGAGATGTCGTACTCGGTGCCGCCCTTGCGGGCGACGGGCCTGCCGAAGGCGGCCCTCGCCGCGTCCTGGACCAGTTCGCGGGTGAGGTCGAGCATGGTGCCGTAGTCGGCGAACGCCTGGTACGCCTCCAGCATGGTGAACTCGGGGTTGTGCTTGTAGGAGACGCCCTCGTTGCGGAAGGTGCGCCCGAGCTCGAAGACCCTCTCCATGCCGCCCACGCACAGCCGCTTCAGATACAGCTCGGGCGCGATCCGCAGATACAGGTCCAGGTCGTAGGCGTTGATGTGCGTGGTGAACGGGCGGGCGTTCGCGCCGCCGTGGATCTGCTGGAGCATCGGGGTCTCGACCTCCAGGAAGCCCCGGTCCAGCAGTCCCCGGCGCAGTGCCTGGACGACGGCGCAGCGGGCCCTCAGCACTCGACGGGCGTCCGGGCGCGCCACCAGGTCGAGATAGCGGCGGCGCACTCTTGCCTCGGGGTCGGTCAGGCCGCGCCGTTTGTCGGGCAGGGGGCGCAGGCATTTGCCGATGAGCTGCCAGGAGTCGATGAACAGGGTCGGCTCGCCCCGGTCGCTGGTGCCCTTGCGGCCGGTCGCGGTGATGTGGTCGCCGATGTCGACGTCCTTGCCGAACCGTTCGAGGGCGGCCCCGGAGTCCGTCCGGGTGAGGGCCGCCTGGAAGTCACCCGACCAGTCCCGCAGCACGGCGAAGACGATGCCGCCGAAGTCGCGTACGAGCATCACCCGGCCGGCGACGGTCATCCGCTCCCCCGTGGCGGCCTCCCGGGCCTCGGCGAGCGTGTGCGTGGGCGGGGCGATGCCCACCGGGTAGGGGTCGGTGCCGTCGGCGCGCAGCCTGTCGAGCGCCAGATGGCGGACGCGGACCTGTTCGGGCAGTGGCGCGGCCCTGTCTCCGGGCGCGGCGGTCTCCCCGCAGGGAAGGCCGAGCGCGGTGAGCGGCGGCAGTCCTTCGGTCGTCGCGGGCTTCAGCGCGGTCGCCCGGTGCCCCTTGCCCCACAGGGTGCGCAGTGAGGGTACGGAGACGAAGCCCTCGGCGATGCCGGACGCCAGTGAGATACGGGCGAGGGACGCGGTCTCCCCGTAGCAGATGAAACGCGGGTACCACTCGGGGTGGTACTTGGCGTTGGAGCGGTAGAGCGCCTCCAGCTGCCACCACCGGGAGAAGAACAGCAGCAGTCGCCGCCACAGCCGCAGCACGGGTCCGGCCCCGATGCGGGCGCCCTCCTCGAAGACCGAGCGGAAGACCGCGAAGTTCAGCGAGATACGGCGTACGCCGAGCTTGCGGGCGACCGCGCACAGCTCGGCGACCATGAACTCCATGACGCCATTGGGCGCTGTACGGTCCCTGCGCATCAGGTCGAGGGAGATGCCGTCCGGGCCCCAGGGCACGAAGGACAGCAGCGCGAGCAGCCGGCCGTCCGCGCTGAGCGCCTCGACGAGCAGGCAGCAGCCGTCCGCCGGATCGCCGAGCCGGTCCAGGGCCATGGAGAAGCCGCGCTCCGTCTCCGTGTCCCGCCAGGCGTCGGCCTTGTCGATGATCTCCTCCATCTCCGCGTCGGTGAGGGTGGAGTGGCGGCGCACCCGGCAGGTGGCGCCCGTGCGCCGGACCCGGCTCACGGCCTGCCGGGTGACCCTCATGTCGCGGCCGTGCAGGTCGAAGCCGGCGACGTTCAGGATCGCCTCGTCGCCGAGTTGCAGCGCGCCGAGCCCCGCGCGGGCGTATGCCCGTGCGCCGTCCTCGGAGGCGCCCATCACGGCGGGCACCCAGGCGTGGCGGCGGGCCATGTCGAGCCAGGCGTCGATGGCGTGCGGCCAGGCCTCACGGTCGCCCACCGGATCGCCGCTGGCCAGGCACACCCCGACCTCGACGCGGTAGGTGACGGCGGCCTTGCCGCTGGGTGAGAAGACCACGGCCTTGTCCCTGCGGGTGGCGAAGTAGCCGAGGGAGTCGTCGGCGCCGTACGCCTGGAGCAGGGCACGGATGCGCGGCTCCTCGTCGCCGTGCAGGGCCGCCTCCATGCGCTGCGAGCGGAACAGGGTGGCGGCGGCGTTGAGCAGGGCGAGCGCTCCGAACAGGCCGAGCAGGAAGGCGAGCCAGTGGGGCGGGCGGCCCGCGAAGGAGCGCGCGGAGACGAGTCCGCCGCACACCCGGCCCGCCGCCCACAGCAACCGCTGGCCGTGCGGGAGTGTGCCGGGGAAGATCTCCACCAGCCCCCAGCCCACCAGGATCGCCGTCCCGAGCCCGGCGAGGAGCACCGCCAGCGCCCGCCAGACGGCGCCGTGCCGGGAGGCCGCGTAGAACTCCTCGCGTGCGGCGATCAGCAGGACCAGGGCGAGCGCGACGATCACCAGGGACGGGACGAACTCGTCGTACAGGCCCGCCGCGAGGCCGAGCCCGTCCACCAGGACCAGCAGCCCGAGGTAGACGACGACCAGCCACCAGGCGACCTTCTTGCGGGCCGCGATCGCTCCGGCGAGCAGGAAGAGGAAGACTGCGTAGGCGAGGTTCGCGCTGACGGGCACCAGAAGCAGTTCGAGGAGCTGGACCACCGGGTGCAGCATCCGGCGCAGGGGGGCGATGAAGGCCAGCAGCACGCAGAGCACGGCGAGAGCGCCGAAGAAGGCGGCGAATCCCTCGGGCACCCGGGCGAGGAACCGCGCGGACGGACGCGCCGGTCCGTCGGCGCGCCCCGCTCCGGCGGCCTTCACCGTGCCACTCATGGTGTCGACTCTAGGAACAGGCGGGGCGCGCCGCCCGTCGAGCGTCCGGGCGCACCGCCGTCGGGTGCGGGGCCCGGAGGGTGCGGAGCCGCCGGTTCCGATAGCCTCACGGCCGTGACGGAACAGCACTCGCACCAGTTCGAGCGGGGCACGGACGGGCCCAAGGTCATTGTTGCCGGGGTGGACGGCTCCGACTCCTCGCTGCGGGCGGCCGCATATGCCGGAGGCCTGGCCAGACGCCAGCACGCGCTGCTCGCGGTCGTCTATGTGCAACCGGTGATGGCGTCGGGGGCGGCGCTCGGGGTGCCGGTGGCCGAGACGACCGACGAGATCGCGGAGGACCTCGTCAGCTACATCCGCGAGGCCACCGAGCGGGTGAAGGGCATATTCGAGGTGCGCTGGGAATTCCACACCTTCCGTGGCGACCCCTACAACGGCCTCGTCAGAGCGGCGGACGAACTGAAGGCGGACGCGGTCGTGGTGGGCGCCTCGGAACAGGCCGGGCACCGGATCATCGGCTCGGTGGCGATCCGGCTGGTGAAGGCGGGCCGCTGGCCGGTCACAGTGGTGCCCTAGGGTCTTTCGTTTGGATCAGGCCGGGCTCGCGGGGTCTGGCACCGCTCCCCCAAGCTCTTCGAGCAGGGGGTACCCCCAGCCGCGTTGTCGTCACCCGGACGACGTACCTCCGCACGGCGTACCTCCATACGAAGCACCCCCGCACGACGTCTTCCGCACGCGTCACTCCTGCGCCATCATCGCCATCAGCCCATTGCCGTCTGCGAAGAGGTGAGGCTCATGGCCAGGCTCAGGATGGGTGAGGGGATTCTCCGGCGCAAACCCATCGAGCACATCGAGGAGTCGGAGGTCCACGACGGTACACGGCTCGACCGTTCGCTCGGGCTGTGGCAGCTGACCGCGATCGGGATCGGCGGGATCATCGGCGCCGGCATCTTCACGCTCGCCGGTACCGTCGCCAACGGCACGGCCGGTCCCGCGGTCCTCGTGTCGTTCCTGATCGCGGGTCTGGCGAGTGCCGCGGCGGCGTTGTCGTACGCCGAGTTCGCCGGTCTCATCCCCAAGGCGGGCTCCGCGTACACGTACGGGTACGCGGTGCTCGGCGAGTACGCGGGCTGGTTCATCGGCTGGGATCTGCTGCTGGAGTACACGGCGATCGTGGCGGTGGTCGCGATCGGCATCTCCGGGTACTTCGGCTTCCTCGTCGCCGAGACCGGAGCGCATCTGCCGACGTGGATGCTGGGCGCGCCCGGCACCGGGGCGGGGCACCGGGTCGACCTGTTCGCGGTCGTCCTGTGCCTGCTGATCGCATGGCTGCTCAATCTCGGCATCCGCAACGCGGCCCGGTTCGAGACGTTCGTGGTGGGCCTGAAGGTCCTGGTCGTCCTGCTGGTGGTCGGGGTCGGCGTCTTCCACATCGACAGCGGCAACTACCATCCGTTCTTCCCGTACGGAGTCTCAGGGGCGTTCACCGGTGCGGCGACCGTGTTCTTCGCGGTCTTCGGGTACGACGCCATGTCGACCGCGGCGGAGGAGTCCAAGGACGCCCAGCGCCATATGCCGAAGGCGATCCTGTACTCGCTGGGGATCTCGATGGTCCTGTATGTGGCGGCGTGCCTGGTGCTGACGGGCATGCAGAACTACCGGCACATCGACAAGGAGAGCGGGTTCTCCAGCGCGTTCAAGGCGGTGGGGCTCACCGGTCTCGCCGACGTGATCGCGGTCGGCGCGATCATCGGCATCCTCACGGTGATGTTCACATTCATGCTGGGAGTCACCCGTGTGTGGTTCTCCATGTCCCGGGACGGGCTGCTGCCGCGCTGGTTCGCGAAGACCCACCCGACGCGCCATGTGCCGACCCGCGTCACCTGGCTGGTCGGCGGGGCCTCCGCCGTCATCGCCGGGTTCCTGCCGATCGGCGAGGCGGCCGAACTGACCAACATCGGGATCCTGCTGGCGTTCGTCGTGGTGTGCACGGCGGTGATCGTGCTGCGCTACCGGCAGCCGGAGCTGCCGCGAACCTTCCGCACCCCGTGGATGCCGTTCGTTCCGGCGCTGGGTGTGGTCTTCTCGATCTGGCTGATCACATTCCTGCAGTGGCAGACGTGGGTCCGGTTCGCGGTGTGGTTCGCGATCGGGCAGGTGGTGTACTTCGGGTACTCGTACAAACGCTCGGAGCTGGCCAGGGTGTCCGGGCCCCGCTGACCACGGCCCCGGCGCCCGACACGCGGCGCCTCCGCCGTCGCCTCGGCCGGTGCGCGCCCGGCAGCACCCCGAAAGCGCTCCGAGCGCGTGTTTTCGACTCCGTGCGCCCCGGCCGTTCACGGTCGGCCGCCGTCGCGCGCCCGACGCGCGCCCGACGCGCGACGGGGCCGTCCGGCGCGTCCCGCCGAGGCCGGGGGCGCCGTACCGGAGGACACACGGAGATCGTCGGCCACCGGGAGCGGTCCGCCGCGGCGCTCGGCGTGCGGGAGGCTGTGAAGACTTTCACTCCCGGACGCCGGGACCTCCTGGTGCGGGTGGAGGTCCGCGGGGCGCGTGGGGCGTACGCCGCCAGGGCCCCGGATGCCGCGCCCGGTACGGTGAACTCCCGCGCGTACTACGCGATGCGCGCCCTGCGCCGGGTTCTTCCGGAATACGCGGCCGACCTGCGGTGAAACCGGGGGCCGGGTCAAGCCTCCGTAAAGCGCCTTGCTGCTGACCATGGTTGAGCAATCAGCTTGCCTCATCCGTTTTCCGGATTGGGGCGCAGGCCGCCCCAAGGCCCGGTGTCGGGCGACGCGCACGTACCGGAGGAAGGCAGGAAGGAATGCTGTACAAAGGCCAAGAGAGCACGGACGGCACCGGCGGCGGTGACCTGGCCGTCCCCATGGCGTGGCTGTACGCCGAGTACATCGCGGACGAACTGCTGCGCACCGGCGACCTCATGCCACCGACGTCGTTCGAGTTCCGTGCCGGGCGTGACGCCCTGGCACTGACGATCTTCCTGTCCGACACCGATGGCGAACTGTCCGGAATCCGGGTCGTCACGCAGCTGGAGACCTGGCTTTCGCTGACGGCGTACGACCAGCCGTGGCAGGACTGGGTACGCGAGCGGATGGCCGAGCTGACCGCCGAGGCGGCCGATTCCGGCGGGCCCGCCCCGGACCTGGACCTGGCCGTGGCGGCCCGGCGCTGGCTGGAGGAGACCGAACTGCTCGCCCCCGACCTGGACGCGGTGCCCGGTGGCGCCTCGGCCGGTGAGGACGACGAGCCCAAGGTCTGGACTCCGGCCTGGCAGCTGGGGCTGCCCCTCGGACATCTCGCCATCCATTTGTTCTGAGCCATACCCCTGTTCTCGGCCGTACCGCTGTTCAGAGCCGTGCCGCCATTCGGAGCACGGCTGTTCCGGGCCGTACCGCGGACCTTTTTTCGAGGACGGACCAATCCGCGGGCCCGTCGGCTCCGAATGTCTTGGCCGCGATTCGGTAACGGGCTTGAGTGATTCGGCCTCCTGGTCCGTACCGGTGGACAGCAGCAACACCACCCCCACCCCGCTCACCGGCTTGAGGATTTGGTATGAGGTCCCTGGAACGGCATCGCGATGTCGGCGCATACGCGCTCGGCGTGCTGGACGAGGCGGAAGCCTTCCGCTTCGAGGACCACCTCGTGGAATGCCCGAGTTGCACGGCGCAGGTGAGCGAGTTCAAGCCCGCCGCGCGGCAGCTGATGCTGTACCGCAAGGCGACCCCCCGGTCCGTTCACCCGTTCGCGGCTCCCGGGCCACGGCTGCTGGAGCGGCTGCTGGACGAGGTGGCGGCGGGGCACCGCGGCGGGCGGAAGCGCTGGCTGTACGCGGTCGCGGCTGCCGCGGTGTTCGCGGTCGGCGGGTCGGCGGTGGCGGTCATGTCCGGACAGGGGGCCTCGCAGGGCTCCTCCGCGACGGCCTTGAGCGCGACCGACCCGGACACGGGCGTCTGGGCGGAGGTCACCACCCAGGACCGGGACTGGGGCAGCGAGATCGATGTGAAGATCAAGGACAAGTCGGGGCCGCACGCGTGCCGGCTCATCGCGGTGGGCAAGGACGGCTCGGAGCAGACGGTGACGAGCTGGATGGTGTCCGCGGACGACGGCGGTCCGACCGCCGTCCAGGGGGGTGCCGCGATGCTCTCGGCGCAGATCGACCGCTTCGAGGTCCGGACCAGGGACGGCCGGCATCTGGTGACCCTGAAGTCCCGCTGACGGGGCGGCAGGGAGAGGTCCGCGGCGGCTACTTCAGCAGCCGCGACAGCCTTCGGTCCGCCAGCGGCTTGCCGCCGGTCTGGCAGGTCGGGCAGTACTGGAGCGAGGAGTCGCTGAAGGACACCTCACGGATCGTGTCCCCGCAGACCGGGCAGGGCTGACCCGTACGGCCGTGGACGCGCAGCCCGCTCTTCTTCTCCGCCTTCAGGCGTCCGGTGGCCAGACCCCGTGAACGCCCGACCGCCTCCTTGAGCGTGGTGCGCAGCGCCTCGTAGAGCCGTCGCATCTCCTCGGGCGACAGCGACGAAGCCAGCTTGAACGGGGACATCCGCGCCGCGTGCAGGATCTCGTCGCTGTAGGCGTTGCCGACGCCCGCGATCAGGCTCTGGTCGCGCAGCGCGCCCTTGATCTGCCGGCGCTCACCCGCGAGCAGCTCCGCCAAGCTCCGCTCGTCGAAGCCGGCGGCCAGCGGGTCGGGGCCCAGCCGGGCGATCCCGGGGACCTCCTGGGGGTCGTGGACGACGTACACGGCGAGCCGCTTCTGGGTGCCTGCCTCGGTGAGGTCGAAGCCCTCGCCCGTCTCCAGCGCGAGCCGCAGGGCGAGCGGGCCCTTGCCGGGGCGGGGCGCGCCGTCGGGCAGGCGGTCCTTCCACTGGAGCCAGCCCGCGCGGGCCAGGTGCGTGACGAAGTGCAGCCCGTCGGCGTCCAGGTCCAGGAACTTGCCGTACCGGCGCACGGCGGTGATCTGACGGCCCTGCAGAGCGGTGGCGGGCGGGTCGTACGTCTTCAGGACACTGATCGCGACGGGCAGTACCCGCACCACCTCGTGACCGACGGCGCGGTCGGCCAGGAAGTCCTTGAGCGCTTCGACCTCGGGCAGTTCCGGCATGAGTACCAGGGTGCCAAGCGGCACGACGCTTGTCAGCCGCGCCGCGGGACCATGAACTCGCACCACACGACCTTGCCGCCGCCCCGCGCCTCCACGCCCCACACGTCCGTGAGCCGGTCGACCAGCAGCAGGCCGCGGCCCGAGACACCGGACACGCCCGCCTCCCGGCGGCGCGGCAGGGCGCTGGAGGTGTCCTCGACCTCGATCCGCAGCCTGCGGTCGTGTCCCGCGAGCACCCGGAGGGTGACGATCGCGGGGCCCTCGGTGTGCATGAGGACGTTGGTGATCAGCTCGTCGGCGACCAGCTCGATCTCGTAGGAGCGCTCGCCGACGCCCCAGGCGCGCACGGCGGCGCGGATCGTGCGCCGGGCCTCGGTGAGCGCCTCCGGGTCGGCGGGCCCGACCTGCTGCTGAAGACGGCTGCCCGAGCGCGCTGCCCGGCCGCGGCGCTGCAGGAGCAGTACGGCCACGTCGTCGTCGCCGCCTCGCGCCTCGGCCGCGTCGATGAGTTCGTCGGCGAGGTCGCGTACGTCGAGCGGGCCGCTGCCGACCAGCGTCCGGACGGCCTCGATGCCGTCGTCCAGGTCGGAGCCCGGGTGTTCGATCATGCCGTCCGTGCACAACAGCAGCGTCTGACCGGCGTCCAGTTCGACGGTGGTGACCGGATACTCGAGGCTGTCGAAGTCGGCGGACAGGCCGAGCGGGAGTCCGCCCTCGACGGGCAGGCGTCGGCAGCCGCCGTCCGCCAGCCGCAGAAACGGGTCGGGGTGTCCGGCCCGGACGAGTTGCACCACGCCGGTGGACAGATCGGCCTCGGCGTACAGGCAGGTCGCGAAGCGATCGGTGTCGAGCTCCTTGAGGAAGACCGAGGCGCGGGCCATCACGGTGGCGGGCGTGTGCCCCTCGGCGGCGTAGGCGCGCAGCACGATCCTCAGCTGGCCCATCACGGCGGCGGCGTGTGTGTCATGGCCCTGGACGTCGCCGATGACGGCGCCGACCCGGCCGCCCGGCAGCGGGATCAGGTCGTACCAGTCGCCTCCGATGTCGCGGCCCAGCGCGGCGGAGCGGTAGCGGACGGCGATGTCGGCGCCGGTCACGCTGGGGATCGAGCGCGGGAGCATCGCCTGCTGGAGGCCCTGGGCGAGGTCCTTGTCCTGCTCGTAGAACATGGCGCGCTGAAGGCTCTGCGCGATGCACCCGCCGAGGGCGACGAGGACGTTGCGTTCCTCGGCGGTGAAGCCGTGGCGGTCGTCGTAGAGCAGTCCCATGGCGCCGATGGGACGGCCCTGGACGACCAGCGGAAGGTAGGCGGCCGAGGTGACGCTCAGGTCCGTGAGGTGCGGCCACAGCACCGGGTACTGCTCGGCGAACTCCTCGGAGGACTCTATGAACCGGGGGCTGAGGGTCCGGACCACCTCGCTCATCGGGTAGGGCTCCTCCACGCGCGTGCCCGGCACGAAGCTGCCCTCCGGTCCCTCGGCGACGAGCCGGATACGACCGGCCTCCACCAGTCCCACGACCAGGCTGGCGGCGCCGAGGTGGATGAGGCCGTGGCTGTTCTTGAGGACGTCGATGACGTCCCGGACCGTGCGGGCGTCGGCGAGCGCCGCGGTGGTGCTCTCGACGACGTTCGTCTGCCGGCGCAGCGCCTCGTCCTGGCCCACCTGTTCGGCGTGGGCCCGGCTGTCGCTCAGCTCCTGGGTGGCGTCGCGGATGATCCCTATGATCCGGCGTGCGCGGCCCTTGTGGTCGCGGCGGATGTAGCCCTGGGTGTGGGTCCAGCGCAGGGTGCCGTCCCGGCGGCGGACGCGGAAGTAGGCTCCGTAGTTCTCGCTGCCGTCCTTGATCGACTGGGCGACCAGCAGGTCCAGCCGCCGGGCCTCGTCGGAGGGGACACGCGTCACAAGGCTCTCCGGGCGGCCGTCGTAGTCGTCGGGGCTCACGTCGAAGATCATGTGGGCCTGGGCGTCCATGTGGAATTGCCCGGTGTCCAGGTCCCAGTCGAAGCTGCCCATGCGATTGAGCGCCAGGAACGGGTCCGGGTGGGCGGGCCAGTCTTTCGGGAGGGAACGGGCACTCGCTCCCCGATCAGCCATGGGGCCACCTTGCCAGGATTTGCCCGAATCTTCGAGTCCTGTGCGGTTCTGCGCATGATGCCGCATGATCACGGAAAGGGACCGGTGTCGCACACAGGGTCACGGACGTTCCCCGGCCGGGTATTCGGACACACTGGAGGGAGAGAGGGTGCCGTGGACTGGTTCGTCGCACCGGAGTACTGGCTGAGCCGGCTGGTGTTCCAGCGGGCGCTGGCCGTCGTGTACCTCTTCGCCTTCCTGACCGCTGTGCTGCAGTTCCGTGCCCTGATCGGGGAGCGCGGCATGCTCCCGGTGCCGCGCCACCTCGCGCGGCTGGCGTTCAGGGACGCGCCCAGCGTCTTCCACTTCCACTACTCGGACCGCTTCTTCGCCGCGTGGTGCTGGGCGGGCTGCGCGGTGTCGGCGGCGCTGATCGCCGGAGCGGACTCGCTCGTCCCGCTCTGGGCGGGGATGGTGCTCTGGCTGATCCCGTGGGCGATGTATCTGTCGATCGTCAACGTCGGTCAGACCTGGTACTCGTTCGGCTGGGAATCGCTGCTGCTCGAGGTCGGCTTCCTTGCCGTGTTCCTGGGCAACGACTCCGTCGCCCCGCCCATCGTCGTGCTGTTCCTGCTGCGCTGGATCCTCTTCCGCGTCGAGTTCGGGGCCGGACTCATCAAGCTGCGCGGGGACGCCTGCTGGCGGAAGCTGACCTGTCTGGACTACCACCACGAGACCCAGCCGATGCCCGGCCCGCTGAGCTGGTTCTTCCACCATCTGCCGAAGCCCTTGCACCGGGTGGAGGTGGCCGCCAACCACTTCACGCAGCTGGTCGTCCCCGTGTTGCTGTTCACCCCGCAGCCGATCGCTACGGCCGCCGCGTCCCTGATGATCGTGACCCAGCTGTGGCTGGTCCTGTCCGGCAACTTCGCCTGGCTGAACTGGATCACGATCGTGCTGGCCCTGTCGGCGCTCGCCTACCCGGCCACCGCGCCGAGCGTGGCCGGGCCGCCGCTGTGGTACGAGGTGGTGGTCCTGGTGGTCGCGGCGGGCCTGCTCGCGCTCAGCCGCCACCCCGTACGCAACATGATCTCCCGCGGCCAGGTGATGAACCGCTCCTTCGACCCGCTGCACCTGGTCAACACCTACGGCGCGTTCGGGAGCGTGAGCCGCATCCGGTACGAGGTCGTGATCGAGGGCACGGCGGACGGCGTACCGAGTGAGGACTCCGACTGGCGGGAGTACGAGTTCAAGGGCAAGCCGGGCGACCCTCGTCGGTGGCCGCGCCAGTTCGCCCCGTACCATCTGCGGCTCGACTGGCTCATGTGGTTCGCGGCGCTCTCCCCGATGTACGCGGACGCCTGGTTCGGCCCTTTGGTCGAGCGCCTACTGGAGAGCGACCGCGACACACTTCGGCTCCTGCGCCGCTCCCCGTTCCCGCCGGACGCTCCCCCGCGTTTCGTACGGGCCCGGCTGTTCCGCTACCGGTACACGACGTGGCAGGAACTGCGCGCGACGGGGGCGTGCTGGGAGCGGACCTACGTCCGCGACTTCATGCCGCCGGCCCGGCTGTCCGCGCGGGTGCGCCGGAACCTGTGAGTTCAGGCCCTGCCGAGCCGGAGCGTCACCAGCTCGAAGGGCCGCAGGCGCAGCGTGATCCGGTTGCCGTCGCGGTCGGGTTCCGGTGCTTCCTGCGGGGGCCGGCTTCGCTCCAGCAGGTCGGTCACCGCCACCGCCGCCACGTCGAAGTGCGCGGTGAGCGTGGCCTTCGAGCGGCCTCCGCGTGACTCGTGGAAGCGCACGACGACATCGCCGCTGCCGTCGTCGGCCAGCTTGACGGCCGTCACCACGACGGCGTCCTCGGCCATGGACACCAGCGGCTCCACCGCACGGGAACCGTTCAGCCGCCGCTCCGGCAGGTTGATCCGCCATCCCTCACGCACGGCGTCCCCGATCACGGCACCCGGGACGATGGCGTGCCGGAAGCGGTGAAGGCCCTGGTCGGTCTCCGGGTCGGGGAAACGCGGCGCGCGCAGCAGGGAGACCCGGACGGTGGTGGTCGTGCCCGCGTCGGCCGGGCGCACCGTGCGGGTCACGTCGTGGCCGTACGTGGAGTCGTTCACGACCGCCACTCCCCAGCCCGGTTCCTCAAGGTGCACGAAGCGGTGGTTGCACGCCTCGAACTTGGCCGCCTCCCATGAGGTGTTGGTGTGCGTCGGCCGGTGGAAGTGACCGAACTGGGTCTCGGACGCGTACCGTTCGGCGTGCACGTCCAGCGGGAAGGCGAGCTTCAGGAACTTCTCCGTCTCGTGCCAGTCGACCTCCGTGCCGATCTCGAGCCGCCGCTCCCCCGGTGCGAGTGACAGCACCTGGGTGACGTGCGACGCGCCGAAGGACCGCAGGACGCGGACCGACCCGCCGTCCTCACCGGGCGTGATCTCCTCGGCGTCCACCAGGTCGGTGACCGTGTTGCGGTAGAACGCGTCCACGTCCCACGCGTCCCACATGTTCGGCAGGTCGGGGTGGAGCTGGAGCAGGTTCCCGGCGCTTCCCGGCGCGATCGTCTCCCGGTCGGCGTCGACGTCGTACAAGGAGACGACCAGGCCCCTCCCGTCGATCTCCACCCGCAGCAGCCCGTTGTACAGCATGAACCCGCCGTCCGGCCGTGGTGCGAGGGACACCTGTCCGGGGGCGACCGGGGTGGCCGCGCCGCCCGCCGGGACCCCGGCCCGGGCGTGCGGCGCCGCGTTGAACACGAGCGGCACGGGCCCGTCCCCGGCCAGGGACCGCTGGGCCGCCTCGATGATGCCGTTCAGCTCCGCGGCGATCCGCTCGTAGGCGGCCCGCGCCTCGCGGTGCACCCAGGAGATGGACGAGCCGGGCAGGATGTCGTGGAACTGGTGGAGCAGGACCGTCTTCCAGACCCGGTCCAGTGCGTCGTACGGATAGGGGGAGCCGGTCCGCACGGCGGCGGTGGCCGCCCACAACTCGGCCTCGCGCAGCAGGTGTTCGCTGCGCCGGTTGCCCTGCTTCGTCTTCGCCTGACTGGTCAGCGTGGCGCGGTGCAGCTCCAGGTACAACTCGCCCACCCACACCGGCGGGTGGGCGTACTCCGCCTCCGCCTTCTCGAAGAACGCCTCCGGCGTGTCCCACACCACGGACGGCGAGCCCTCCAGGTTGCGCAGGCGTGCCGCCTTCGCGACCATCTCCCGCGTCGTGCCTCCTCCCCCGTCTCCCCAGCCGGTCGGGGCGAGCGAGTGCCTGGCCGCCCCCTTGTCCCGGAAGTTCCGCTCCGCGTGGGCGAGTTCGCTACCCCTCATCGAGCAGTTGTAGGTGTCGACGGGCGGGAAGTGGGTGAGGATCCGGGTGCCGTCGATGCCCTCCCACAGGAACGTGTGGTGGGGGAACTTGTTGGTCCTGGACCAGGAGATCTTCTGGGTCAGCAGCCACTTGGAACCGGCCGCCTTGATGATCCCCGGCAGCCCGGCCGCGAAGCCGAAGGTGTCGGGCAGCCACGCCTCCTGGTTCTCGATGCCGAACTCGTCGAGGAAGAACCGCTTGCCGTGCACGAACTGGCGCGCCATCGCCTCCGAGCCCGGCATATTGGTGTCGGACTCCACCCACATGCCGCCCGCCGGCACGAATCGGCCCTGCGCGACCGCCTCCTTCACCCTCGCCCACACCTCGGGCCGGTGCTCCTTCACCCAGGCCCACTGCTGCGCCTGCGACATGGCGAAGACGAACTCCGGCTCGTCCTCGATG
Source organism: Streptomyces sp. NPDC047022 (assembly GCF_040644155.1). Taxonomy (NCBI): domain Bacteria; kingdom Bacillati; phylum Actinomycetota; class Actinomycetes; order Kitasatosporales; family Streptomycetaceae; genus Streptomyces; species Streptomyces sp. NPDC047022. The sequence continues at coordinate 169,005 of NZ_JBEYVV010000012.1, forward strand.
AGCGCGGTCATGTTGGCGGTCGTACGGGCCACCTTGCGCACCGTCTCGCGCAGCGGCCACAGCCAGGCCGAGTCGATGTGCGCGTGCCCGACGGCGCTGAGGCGGTGCGCGGAGGAGGCGGCGGGCGCCGCCAGGACATCGGTGAGCCTTGCGCGGGCCGCCGCGGCCGAGGAGCCCACGTCCTGGAGGTCGACGGCGTCCAGGGCCCGCTCCACCGCGCGCAGGATCTCCCAGCGCCGCCCCGACTCCACCGGCAGCTCGGCCATCAGCTCGCCGAGCACCTCCAGGTCGAGGACCAGCTGCCACACGGTCTCGTCGAAGACGGCGAGGTCCATGCGCCCGAGCGTGTACTGAGGCTCGGTGCCCGCGGTGTCCTTGTCGCCCAGGGGTGTGGGCGCGAACGCGGGATGGCCGAACACGACGGGGTTGGACGCCGCCTCGATGCGCAGATCGACGTGCTCCCCGCCCTCGGCGGGAGAGCCGATCCGCACCCACTGGTTGCGCGGGTGGAGCCCCTTCACAGGAGTGCCGTCAGGACGGTAGACGAGGCCCTCGCACTGGAAGCCGGGCATGTTCCCGTCGAAGCCCAGGTCCAGCAGCGCCTCGACGGTCCGCCCGGCCCAGGCCCCGGGTACGGTCCCGGTGACCCGGAACCAGCTGGTGCCCCACGGGACGCCCCAGCGCTCGCCCACGGCGACCGGCCCCACCGGGGCCGCCAGGCCCTCGGCGACCGGCACGGGCTCACCGGGCGCATGCCACACCGCCACCTCGAGCGGTACGGTCTCGGGGTACACCGCGGGGCGGATGCGCTCGTCCAGGACGCGCCGCAGTCGGGCCTCTACCAGGGTGCGGTCGTCATGCATGGGGTGCTCCGTGGGGTGAGGGTGCGGGGTGCCGTCGGGTGGTGTCCGTGCATGGTGTCCTCAGTCGCGTCGTTGTACAGCTCCCCGACCGCGCGCGGTGCGAACCGCGCGACCTTCCGGCCCTGACGGAGTCACCCCTCGACGCGGCGCTCCCGGCAGGGCACAGTGCTCCTCGTACTCGCCCTACCTCCACCATGTCCCCGACACACCGAACATCGCCAGGGAGCGTCCGTGAGCAACTGGGTCGGCCGGACCGCCACCGAGATCGCCGCCGCCGTACGCGAGAAGCGGGTCACGCCCGGCCAGGTGGTGGCCGAGCACCTCGCGCTCATCGAACGTCTGGACGGTCGCATCGGTGCCTTCCGGCAGCTGCGCGCGGCTGCCGCACCGGCCGAGGCCGAGGAGGTCGCGGGCCGGGCGGACCTCGCGGAACTTCCCCTCGCCGGCGTCCCCGTGGCCGTCAAGGACAACCTGGCCGTACGGGGGGAGGCGACGCGCAACGGCTCCGCCGCGACTCCGGACACGCCCGCCGGGCACGACCATGTCACGGTGGCCCGGCTGCGCGCGGCGGGTGCGGTCGTCGTCGGGCTGACGAACGTGCCCGAGCTGTGCGTCTTCGGCACCACGGAGGGACCGTACGGGACGGCGCGCAATCCGTGGGACACCTCCCGCACGGCGGGCGGCTCCTCCGGCGGCAGTGCGGCGGCCGTGGCCGCCGGCATGGTGCCGATCGCGCTCGGGAACGACGGAATGGGCTCGCTGCGCATCCCCGCCGCCAACTGCGGGCTCGTCACCGTCAAACCGGGCCATGGCACGGTCCCGGCGGACATCGGCAACGGCGACTGGTTCGGCATGTCCGAGAACGGCCCACTGGCGACGACGGTGGAGGACGCCCGGCTGATGTTCGGGGTCCTGGCGGGAATGCGGGAGACCGGCACGCCGGGCCCCGCCACCCGCAGGATCGCGCTCTCGCTCCGCAGTCCGCTGCTCGGGGTGGGGGTGAGCCGCCCGTACGCGGACGCGGCCCGTGCGGCGGCCTCCCTGCTCAAGGAGGCGGGCAACGACGTACATCCGGCGGAACCGCCCTACCCCTGGTGGCTGGGTACGACCGCGCTGGCGCACTGGACGGCGGGTACGGCCGTGGACGCCGCAGGCCTCGATCCGCGGCGGCTGGCCCGTCGCACCCGGGTGCACGCGGCGGTGGGCCGCCGCTTCGTCGAGAGCGTGCGGTCCGGGGAGCGACGCGAGCGATTGCGCCGGGTGATGGAGCCGTTCTTCGCCGAGCACGATGTGCTGCTCACGCCGGCGCTGGCCCGCCGCGCGCCGGCTGCCGGGCCCTGGCACGAGCGCGGCTGGGTGCGCAATCTGCTGGCCAACACGAACTACTCGCCCATGACCCCGCCATGGAACCTGACGGGCTGGCCCGCGATGTCGGTCCCGTTCGGCGTCCTGCCGAGCGGCGCGCCCTGCGCGGTGCAGTTGGTAGGGCGGCCGGGTTCGGAGCTGGAACTGCTGGATGTGGCGTCCCAGTTGGAGTCGCTGAAGCCGTGGACGCGTAGGGCGCCCGTGAGCCAGGGCTGATGGCCCAGGTCACCGTGTTTCGTGGCGTCGTTCCTGGGGACTCGCTCCGAAGGCGTCGATCGGCCTCGGCCGAGGCCTCGCCTGTCGTGTCTGCGGAAGGAAGATGAAGCGTCGTGAGCGCACACCCGAGCGAGAAGCCCGTCGTCCGCCCGCCCGAGTCGGGCTGGGCACAGTCCCGCGACCCGCGCGAGGACGGCCTGCGCACCTGCGTTCCGGCCGTGGAGGTGCGGACGGCACCCGCAACGCACCGGCACCGCGGGCCCGAGTCGAACATAGTGCGGGGCGAGGACTGAGCGAGCGGCGCGAAACCCCGGGCGTGCGCGCGGGAACACCCTCCGCACGCCCCCGCCCTCGCCGAGGGCCCCTCACAGCGCCTTGTACATCACATGCAGCCCCACCCTGCCGAACCGTGGGTGTTCGTACGCCTCCGGGACGGTGCCCAGGACCGTGAAGCCCAGGGACGTCCACAGCCGGACCGCGGGATTGGTCTCGACGACGGCGTTGAAGACCATCGCGCGGTAGCCCTCGGCCTTCGCCGCGGTCAGGATGTGTTCGGCGAGGGCACGCCCGACGCCCCGTCCCGCGTGGTCCGGGTCGACCATGAACGCGGCGTTGGCGATATCGGAGGCGGGGCCCCCGTAATTGGGGGTGACATAGGCGGAGCCGACGATCGTCCCGGTGTCGTCCTCGGCGACGAAGACCCGCTTGGCCGGGGACATCCACAGCGCGCGGGCCGCCTCCTCGGTGGTGTCCGGGTCCCAGGTGTAGGTCTCCCCGGCGGAGACGATCCGGTGCCAGAACGGCCAGATGCGCGGCCAGTCACCGGCCGCGGCTTGTCTGATCAGCATGGGCGTGAGTCTGCCACGCCCATGCTGATCAGCGATCGATGCGCTGTGATGGATGCGTCAGTCGACACTCGGCAGGATGTGGGGCTCGGCGAGGTCGTCCTCGTAACCGGCCAGCCTGATGGGAGCGGAGCGGGCCCAGACGTCGAGGCTGCCGAGCTGCTTCTCCGCCCGCCGTGCCCCGCGCTCCACGCGTTCCTTGGGGAGTTGATCGTAATTCGTCTTCTCCGGTGTCACCGCGCACTCCTTCTGTGTCGGGTAACCCTTGGGACATACCGGCCCAGTGTGCCTCTGCGCCCCTGGCGTCCGCTCGGGTATGAGTCGAAATCTGTTCGGACGCGGTGGCGCCGGCAACTCGTACGAGAGCAGGCCGTGGTGACCGGCTTGTCCCGGGACGGACCATGGGTGTGGGTAGGACCCCAATGACTGTCCGCATCGACCAGATTAACCAAATGAGCGGCCCCCCGCTCGATGGGGCTGAAACAACCAGGTAACTGTCTCGGATCACCAACCCGGGACTTCGCCCTATTATGGGCAGATTTGATGGTTTTCGCCGGGCCGCGCTGCCACCCGTTCGGAGCAATCCCCGAACGCCTCCCCGGTACGGCAGGTGCGCGGACCGAAGCACACCGTGCTCAGTTCAGGTCCCGTTGGCTGACTCGCAAGCTCCCCATGCTCTGCTGACGCCCGGCAACGGCTTTTCTCGCGGGAGGACTGACGCATGGAGCTGCGCAGCGTCGAGGAGCTGATGGATCTGCTGCACGCCTGCCGGGGCGCGCGGAGCGACCCGGGCGGCGGCGACCCGGTGGATCCGTATGAGCACGCCCTGCGGACCGCCGCCCTGCTGCGCCGAAGTCGCCCCGCGGACAAGGAACTCCAGGTGGCCGGCCTGGTCCACGGCATCGGCCGCCTACTGGCCTCCGGCGACCGGGACGGGCAGGCGGACCGCGCGGCCGACGCGGTACGGCCGCTGTTCGGCGCCCGGGTCTCCGGACTCGTACGCCTCCATGGGGCGGCCAGACGCTACCTCGTGTCCCAGCAGGCGGCTTTCGCGCCGGGGCATATGCCTAGAGCACATGGCTCGAGGGTCCCCGCCCGGCAGGAAGCGCCGATGACCCCCGCGGAGGCCGCCGCCTTCGAGCGCGACCCGCTGGCCGACGACGCGGTCGCCCTGCGTCAGGCACACGAGGCGGCGAACGAGGCCGGCATGAACGGCGGGGTGCTGGAGGACTGGCGGACGGTGCTGGAGATGCTGGCGTCCCGGCAGGTACCGCTGGGCGCCGTGGACTGAGCCTCAAGAAGACCGGGCCGCGGAGAACGGGCGGGAGAACGGACGCAAGACCGGGCGTGACACCCCCCGGCGCGCGACATGCCGCTGCCGGAGCAATGGGCCCGGTGGACCGCCGGCCGCACCACACTGTGCGAAGTGCGCTGCCGCCACGACTTCGCGGCCAGTAGCCGTGTGATCGGACAGTGGATGACCAGCCATGCCGGGTGGTGCCTGGCGGCATCCCTGGCCGCTCATCTTCTGGCCGCCGTCCTGTTCTCCCCCGGCCCGCTGGATCTGCGCGTCTACCGCGACGCCGCCCCGGGGGTGCTCTCCGGTGGCCTGTACGACTACCGGCTGCACACCGCCCCGCCGATCCCCCTGCTGCCCTTCACCTATCCGCCGTTCGCGGCCCTGGTGTTCCTGCCGCTGTCGCGGCTGCCGTGGACGGCCGTGGTCGCCCTGTGGCAAGCGGCCTCCGTGGCCGCGCTGGCCGTGATCGTCCACTGCGCCGACCGGCTCCTGGACAAGGGCTCCGGCCGACACCGTGCGCCGCGCGTCATGCTCTGGACGGCGGCCGGCCTGTGGCTGGAGCCCGTGCGTCACACCCTGGACCAGGGTCAGGTCAATCTGTTGCTGGCCGCCGTCATGCTGGCGGCGCTGACCCTGCCTCGCACGGCCGCCGTGCGAGGCGGTGGCCTCGGTCTGGCCGTCGCGGTGAAGCTGACTCCGGCCTTCGGCGTGCTGTATCTGCTGGCGACCCGGCAGGTGCGGGCGGCGCTGTGGGCGCTCACCTCCGCACTCGCCGCCACGGCTGCGGCCTGGGCTCTCGCCCCGGCCGAGTCGGCACGCTACTGGTCGGTCCTGGTGACGGACGCTCGGCGCGTCGGCCCGGCGTGGTCCGTGCGCAACCAGTCCCTGCGGGGCGCGCTCGACAGGCTCACCGGCGGCGATCCCCCTCCCGCACCGCTGTGGTGGACGGCCCTGGCGCTGGTGACCGTGGCCGCGGGGTACGCCCTGTGGTGTGCCGCGCGCCGCGAGGATCATCTCGGCGTACTGGTCGGCGCCACCCTCTACGGGCTGCTGGTGTCGCCCATTTCATGGAGCCACCACTGGATCTGGTGTGTGCCCGCCATGATGTGGTCGGCCCATGGGCCCGCCCGGCAGCGGTTGCTGAGCCGGCTCTCGCTGGCGGCATGGACCGCCGCCACGGCCGCCCGTCCGGTCCCCTTCCTGATCCGCGTGGAGGACGGTCTGCCGCATCCCTTCCCGTACCCGGGGCTGCTGGCCTGGCCGGGCACCGTCTACGCCGCGTGCGTCGTCGTGTCCCTGGCCGCCGTCGCCAACGGGAGCGGCACGGCCACCGGTCCCGTGCACATCAGCGGGAGAGCGCCGCGTTCGGGGCGTAGAAGTGGGCACGCACCCGCAGCAGCCACGACTCGGCCGGCGCCTCGTCCGGCCGGTCCGGCAGTGCGCTGCGCGTCTCGTCGAAGGCCGTCTCGTAGTGCCTGAGCAGGGGCTGTGCCGCCGAGGCGTCACCGGCCACGCGCTCGCCGAAGTCGTGGTACTCCTGCGGGTCCTCGACGCGGATCGTCAGGCGGCCGCTCGCGTACAGCTCCAGGCCCTGGTGGCACAGCCGCTTGAGGTGACGGGCGTGCTTGGCGGTGCGTCGGCGGTTCTCCGGGGAGACCGGGGCTTCGTCGCGCCCCACCAGACGCCTGAACTGCTGTGTGGCGTACCCGAGATAGGCGTTGCGGACCCGCTGCGCGCTCAGGAACGACGTGCGTATCCCGATCAGTTCGTCGCCGAGAGGGGTTCGTACCTCGTACAACTCGTCCGGCAGCCAGACGAGTTCCATGGCGGTCGGGTTGCCGCTCAGGGCGAGCCGGCACCACTTGGCCGCCTCGTGAAGGGTGCGGTCCGGGGCCGTGCTGACGTGCGACTCCTTGGGGCGGTGCAGGCCGTGCAGTTCCTCGGTGGGCGCGGCGAACACGCCGAGCCGGTCCACGTCGGAGCCCTGGTGGGCGAGCCCGTACGCGGTCGAGCCGACGATGCCGGACAACATGAGGTTGGGGACGGTCATGGCGGGCCGCCTTCCTTGGGTCACACGAGACAGCAAGGAGAGGCTAGGCAAAGCCGGACGAACGCGGCCAGCGGTTTTCGGCCCCATGATCGCCCATGTGAATCGCTCCTCATGAACGGACGGCGTGTGTCGCGGACACGGAAGTCTCCGCTTCGCGGACGGGCTGCTGCGGGCCCTGCGGGAACACGACGCCACGGGACGGGGCGATCTGGTGGCCTCGCTGCGGGCCTGGCTGTCCCACCACG